>JBDTNH010000122.1:0-6024 GCA_039933845.1 Gemmatimonadota bacterium | reverse complement strand
TGCGGTGGCACGTCGTCGCCCATCGCCTCGGTCGGCGCCATCATCCCGGCGACCGGATGGTCACCGTTGTTGAACGACACATAGCGGAAGCCCATGTTGGTCATCGTGGCACTGGTCCAGTCGAACAACGCACGATAGAACGTTGCCGCCTTGTCGATGTCGGGGGTGATCAACTCGATCCATGATGGCACGCCGTGGTGCGTCGGGTCGGCGGTCATTCCCGGTGAGCCCGCGCCTTCCCAGAGATCGATCTGGGCACCGGTCGGGTCCCAGATCTCGGCCATCCGTCCCTGCGGGCCGACGTCGAACGCCGGCTTCGACTTGCCGCCCAGCGGGAGCGCTGCTTCGCTGACCTCGTCGGCGTTGGCGACCTTGATCATGACGCCGATGCCGGGGGGCGTTCCCTTGGGTGTATTGGGGCCGTGCAGGTCCCACATCCCGCCAATGTCCTCGCCATTTACCTGGATGAGATGCCCCATCCCCGGCAGCTCCACGTATTGCCAGCCGAGCAGGGTGCCGAAGAAGGTTTGGGCCTCGTCGGGGTTCGGAGTAAGGACGTTGATCCAGCAGAAGTCGCCGGTGTTGCGCGGGCCCGAGGGCATGAGGTGCTCCTGTGTCGTGATAGTATGTCGAACGAGTATGTCGAGGAGGATGCGTTGGCCCAGGGCCACGTTGCAAGTACGCCTCTGGTCAGGATCCGAGCTGCAGCCAGCCGACCACCGTCTCGGTCCAATCGGGGGTGGCGGTTTCCACGAGCGGCACACCGGGATCGACCTCGCGCAGCATCGCGGCGTTGCGTCCGACCGATCGATCCGCTGTGGAGTTGATGCCGTCAACTGTGTTGACGATGACGCCGGCGCAGGTGACACCAGCACCGTCGAGTGCCGTGAGCGTGAGCAAGGTGTGGTTGAGCATGCCGAGCCGGTCGGCCGCCACAACCAGCATGCGGGCGCCGTGCGTCGCGGCGACATCGAGCAGGGTGCGATCGGTGGCAAGTGGGGCGAGCAGTCCCCCGGCGCCTTCAACCAGGGTGAGGCGGTGAGGTGTGGCGTGCCTCAGCATCTCGCGTTCGATGGCGGGCATGTCGACGTCGAGGCCCTCGAGCGCGGCAGCGTCGGCCGGCGTGAGTGGAGCTCGATAGCGCCGGAGTGCTGCGGTCGGACAGTCCTGCCCGGTCGCGTTCGCGAGCAGCACGCCGTCCTCGTCCTGTTGCACCGACTCGGCGGTTCCTGACTCGACCAACTTCAGCGCCAGGACATCGATGCCGCGTTCAGAGAGTGCACGCGCGACGGCGCACGTCACCCATGTCTTCCCTACGCCGGTGTCCGTGCCGGTCACTATCACGAGATCAGGCACCGCACACCTCGCGGATCGAGGCGTCAAGGGCATCAAAGAGCAGGTCGAGTTCGTCGCACGAGATGGTGAGTGGCGGCATCACCACGATCGTGTCGCCCAGCGGACGGAGGAACACGCCACGCCGCTTGCACGCCATCGTCACCTGCATCCCGGTGCGCGACGCAGCGGGGTAGGGCGCGCGTGACGTGACATCGGCGACAAGCTCAACTCCGAGTGCCAGCCCGAACCGTCGAACATCACCGACGTGCGGAACGGAGCAAAGTGATTCGGCGCGACCGGCAAAGTGTTCGAGTGTGACACGCAGTGTTGGCAGTGTCTCGTCGAGCAGGTCGGCCGAGGCGAGTGCGGCGGCGGCACCGAGCGCGTTGCCGGTGTAGGTGTGGCCGTGGAAGAAGGTACGTCCCGCCTCGGGCGCCCCGAGAAATCCTTCGAAGAGGTGCTCGGTGGTGAGCGTCGCGGCGAGCGGCAGATAGCCTCCGGTGAGCCCCTTGGCGAGGCAGAGGATATCGGGGTCGAGGTCGAGCAGCTCGCTCGCGAAGCGGGCACCGCTGCGTCCCCAGCCGACCGCGACCTCATCGGCGATGAAGAGTGCACCCGCCCGGCGTGCGGCCTCGCGGATGCGCTTCGCGTAGCCGTCCGGTTGGGTGATCATGCCGGCGGCACCCTGGACACCTGGTTCGATCATTACCGCCGCGATTTCGCCCGCGTGGTGGGCGATGATCCGTTCTGCTTCCTGCGTGCAGGTCTCGCCACAGTCTGCCGACGAGGCACCCATCGGACATCGGTAGCGATGTGGTGACGGGATACGTATGGTCTCGAACAAGAGTGGCCGATAGACCTGATGGAAGAGATCGATGCCCCCGAGCGAGACGGCGCCGATCGTATCGCCGTGGTACGCGTCACCGAGGGTCACGAAGCGGGTGCGCTTCGCGTCGGCGGAGTTGCCTGTCTGTTGCCAGAACTGATATGCCATCTTCAGCGCGATCTCGGTCGCGGTGCTGCCGTTGTCGCTGAAGAAGACGCGCGTGAGTGCTGCCGGAGTCATCGCGACCAGTCGCGCCGCGAGTTCCACCGCGGGTGCCGATGCGTTGCCGAGAAAAGTGGCGTGGGCGATGCGGCCGAGCTGGGCGGTGATTGCGGCGTCGATGCGGGGGTTCCGGTGTCCGAACGCATTGCACCAGAGCGAGGCGACGCCATCGAGGTAGCGCGTGCCATCGGCGTCGATCAGGTAGTGGCCTTCGCCGGCGACGACCATGAGCGGATGTTCGTCGGCGTAGACCGAGTGGGGCGTGAAGGGGTGCCAGACGTGTTGATGGTCGAGTGCGCGCAATGCAGCGCTGTCGAGAAGCGAGAAGCGAGAAGCGAGATCGCTCACGCCGCGACCAGTTCCGCCACGGTGAACCCGGCGTCACGGATCATCTGCATGTCGGCGTCGTAGCCGGCGCCTGGCGTGGTGAGGTAGCCCTCGACGAAGAGCGAGTTGGCGGGCCACAGCGCCAGCGCCTGCATGCTGCGCAGGTTGACCTCGCGCCCACCGGCGATGCGGATGTCGCGCGTCGGGTTGACGAACCGCATCATCGCGAGCGAGACGAGGCACTCATGCGGCGTCAAGCGCGGCTGATCGCCCATCGGGGTCCCTGGGCGCGGATCGAGGAAATTGACCGGGATCGACTCGACCTCGAGCTCGCGCAATGCGAACGCCAAATCGATGCGATCGTCGAGCGACTCGCCCATACCGTAGATGCCACCGCAGCAGGCCTCGAGCCCGGCGGCGTGGGCGCGCTCAATGGTCTCGACGCGATCACTCCACGCATGGCTGCCCACGACTTCGCCGAAGAACCGTTCAGAGGTCTCGAGGTTGTGGTTGAACCGCGAGACACCAGCTGCCTTGAGCTGCTCGGCCTGCCCGTCCTTGAGGAGTCCGAGGGACGTGCAGATATCGATCTGGTGCTCGGCCTTGATGCGGGTGACGGCCTCGCAGATGACATCGAGGTCTCGGGCGCTCGGACCTCGGGTCGCCGTCACGATGCAGTACTTGACGGCACCCAGCTCGGCGGCCCTTGCGGCGCCGGCGACGATCTGGTCGGCGGTCTGGAGCTTCTCACGCGTGAGACCGGTGTCGTAGCGCGCCGATTGGGAGCAGAAACCGCAGTCCTCGGGGCAGGCACCGAGCTTCGCGTTCTGGAGGACGTGGATGCGGACGTCGAGCCCGTGGGCGGCGCGTCTGACCCTGAACGCCGCATCCAGCAAGGGTAGCAAGGCGTCCTGGGGCGCTTCGAGGACGGCTCGGGCATCCGCCCGTGAGGGTGCGCGGCCTTCGAGGGCAGCATCGGCGAGGTCGGTCCAGAGTGTCATGAGATCACGGGTTCGGGGTGGGGTACCGTCGGGGCCGGCGTGGCGCATGCCGGTTCAGCGTCTATACTTAGCCGCATTCGGGGGTGTAGCTCAGCTGGCAGAGCAACCGGCTTTTAACCGGCAGGTCGTGGGTTCGATCCCCACCGCCCCTATCGGATCCTGTCCCAAGATAGCCTCGACCGTGGCCCATCACTTGCCGTATGAAGTGACCTGCCCTAACTATGTGGGGTTGGCTCGGTTGCGAGCCCCGTGCTCCCCCTCGACGCGGTCGATATTTCCACTTTCCGATAGCGGTGCCCATGGCCTGGCGAACCCTGGCTCTCGACAATTGTGAATGGTCGGTCTCCGTTGCGGCAGAAATGCGGCCCGGAACCCGTGACTGGACCCTCGTCGCGGCGTTCCGCTCGCCCGCCCCCGAACCGCGTCGCGTGTGGGTCCCGCTGCCGATCACGTCCCCATCCAAGGCCGCGCTCTACGCACGAGCCGACGCCCTTAGCCAGGCGGAACTCGCCTCGGCGCTCCGGGAGCGGCTGACCGCGTGACGCGACGCCTTGCTGCCCGTGGGCATCCTCTCTGGTCGATACTACAGTCCTAGCGACGATCTGAATCTCTTCCCGGGAGTCGTGTCGATGACGCATCCCCGTTCGGCGGTGCTTGCCACCGTGTTCCTCGCGGCCGCCTGTGGCCGCATGCAGGTGGCCCCGACTCCCGATCCGGAGGCGCCGCCGGCGGTGCGACCCGCCATACCGGCGACACCCGCTCCTCGCCGCGTGGTGCGCGTCCCGCCGGTGCAAAGTCCTGCTGACTCCATGGCCGACGCCAAGGCGCTCGATTCGCTCCAGGCGATCGAACCGGACGCCACCATCCCCGACCTGAATGCCAGCGACCTGACCCAGCCGACGTGGGACCTCAACGTCGAGGCCTACGCCGAGCATCCGCGCGTCGCGTATTACGTCGACTACTTCACCGGCAAGGCGCACGACCGCTTTCAGGTCTGGCTCGAGCGGATGCCGCGGTACGAGGCGTTTGTTCGTCAAGAGCTGACCAGTCGTGGTTTGCCGGGTGATCTGGTCTACCTCGCGTTGATCGAGTCGGGCTTCTCGACCGTGGCGGTGAGTCGTTCGCGCGCGGTCGGGATGTGGCAATTCATGCCGGCCACGGGCAAGGGCTACGGTCTCACGGTCAACGCGTGGGTCGATGAGCGTCGTGATCCCATCAAGGCCACCGGTGCGGCGGCCCGGTACCTCACCGATCTGACCCGTCAATTCGGCTCGCACTATCTCGCGGCGGCGGCGTACAATGGCGGACCGGGTCGGATCGGCCGTGGCCTGTTGCGCATCAGTTCCTTGCAGGGGGGGGGAGACGACGCGACCGACCCGACCAGCGATGACATGTTCTTCGAGCTGGCCGAGACCTCGTCGATTCATCAGGAGACGAAGGATTACGTGCCGAAGTTGATCGCCGCGGCGCTCGTGGCGAAGGATCCCGAGAGTTATGGCTTCACGGTGCCGGACGACGTCGAGCCCTTCCCGCTCGACAGTGTGATGGTCGAGGGTGGCACCGGTCTCGATCTCATTGCCAAGCTCGCCGACACCACGCTCGAGGCGATTCGTGAATTGAACCCGCATCTGCTCCGCGGCGTCACCCCTCCCGGGCAGCGCTATCCGGTTCGACTCCCCACCGGCAGCATGGCCTCGGTCGCCACGGCCTACGCGGCGACACCACCGGTCACGCGACCCGCCGTGGTGGCGCACGTGGTCCGGCGGGGCGAGACGGTCTCGGGCATCGCGGCCCGCTACGGGGTCTCGACCGACCTGTTGCTGTCATCGAATCGTGGGGCGAGGGCGCGATCGCTCCAAGTGGGGACTACGTTGTACATCCCGGCCAATGCCAGTGCGCTTCCTTCGACGGCCTTCTACGAAGCCGAGCCGACACCACGCGCTCCGCAGAGCCATGTGGTGCGTTCGGGCGAGACATTGAGCGCGATTGCACGCACGTACAATGTCACGATGGAAACGATCAAGGTGAACAACGGCATCGGACGGGACAATGTGGTCCGCGTCGGCCAGAAGCTGACGATCCGGGCGGGGGCGAGCGCGCCGGTGCGCGCCGCCGCGCGGACCCACACGGTCACGCGGGGCGAGACGGCCGGTGTCATCGCCGAGCGCTATCACGTGGGGCTGACGGCGCTCATCCAGGCAAACAAGCTTGGGCGCAGCGGGACGATTCGGGTGGGGCAGAGGCTGAAGATCCCGTAGGCGAGAAGCGAGAAGCGAGAAGCGAGAAGCGAGAAGCGAGAAGCGAGAAACGAGA
>JBDTNH010000121.1:0-6212 GCA_039933845.1 Gemmatimonadota bacterium | reverse complement strand
TGGCGGTCACCTACATGCTCGGGATGGACCCGCGCGCGGTGTTCCCGATCATGGCAACATCTGGCGCGCTGATGCTGATCGTCGCGGCGACGCGCTTCTATCGCTCCGGACGATTCAATCGCCGCGTGGCACTCGGACTCACACTCGGCGGCGTGCCGGGTGTGCTGGTCGCCGCGTACCTCGTGAAGACGCTCGATGTGACACTGCTGCTCTGGCTCGTGGTCGGTGTGCTGCTGTACACCTCGGTAGTGCTCTACCGCTCATCCCAGACTCCCCGGGACGTCACGCCATGAAGATCACCGCCATCCGCGCGTACCAGGTCGACCTGCCCCTCCACGAGGGGAGCTATAAATGGTCGGGTGGCAACGCCGTCTCGGTGTTCGATTCGACGGTGGTCGCGGTCGAGACCGACAGCGGAATCACCGGTTGGGGTGAGATCTGTCCGCTCGGACCGGCATACCTCCCGGCGTATGCCGCGGGCGCGCGCGCCGGCATTCGGGAACTGGCCCCGCACCTGCTCGGCGCCGATCCGACGGCGCTCGACGAGATCAATCGACGGATGGACAGCGCCATGCGCGGTCATCCCTACGTCAAGTCCGCGATCGACATCGCCTGCTGGGACATCCTAGGTCAGGTGGCCGGCTTGTCGGTGGCGACGCTACTGGGCGGGCATGTCGGCGACGACTTCGTGCTCTACCGCGCGATATCGCAGGAGTCACCCGATGCGATGGCGGCGAAGATCGCGGGCTACCGCGCCGAAGGGTATCGGCGATTCCAGCTCAAGGTGGGCGGCGATCCGGACACCGATATCGAACGGATTCGGGCGGCGGCCGCGGTGCTCGAGCGCGGCGACAAGCTGATCGCCGACGCCAACACCGGCTGGACGCAACACGAGGCGATGCGGGTGGTTGATGCCGTGCGCGACGTGGATGTCTACATCGAACAGCCGTGCCTGACCTACGAGGAGTGCCTCGCCGTGCGGCGCCATACCAATCGGCCGTTCGTGATCGACGAGGTGGTCGACGGGGTCGACATGGTGATCCGTGCCCTCCACGACCAGGCGGCCGACGTGATCAATCTCAAGATCTCGAAGGTCGGTGGACTCACACGGGCCAGGCAGATCCGCGACCTCTGCGTGTCGATGGGGATCGCCATGACGATCGAGGATACATGGGGGGGGGACATCACCACGGCCGCGATCGCGCACCTGGCGCATAGCACGCCGGAGCGGTTGCTGTTCACCTCGACCGATTTCAATTCGTACGTCACCGTGTCAATTGCGGAGGGTGCACCGCAGCGGGTGAACGGACGGCTGGCGGCGTCGCGCGAGCCCGGGTTGGGTGTCCGGCCGCGGATGGAGGTCCTGGGGGATGCGCTCTTTTAGCCCCGCCCCCGAGTGCAACGAGGGCGGCGGGGGCTCCTCGCGTGCCACCTCCACGAACTCTGATGAATGCCGACCAAACCGCGGGCTCATGCCCGCGGCTCGGCTATGCGGCTTCGCCGGAGGGCGGAGCAAGGGCGGGGTAAGTGCTTGACCACGAACATGCTGCCTGGGCCTCCGGCCATCTTCTGATCGGCATCGACGAAGTCGGTCGCGGGCCATTGGCCGGGCCGGTGGTTGCGGCGGCGGTGGTGTTCGCTGAGGGACATGCTGGTATCCCGCGCATGCGCGACTCGAAGAAGGTCGCTCGACAGGCCGAGCGTGAATCGCTCGCCGACGCGGTGCGCGCCGAATCACTTGCGTGGGGAATCGGTGCCGCAAGTGTCACGGAGATTGCGCGACTCAACATCCGTCGCGCCACGGCGCTCGCCATGCAGCGCGCACTGGCCAGCTGTCGCGCGCGTCTGGACACCCACACCACCGTCCGCGTCCTGGTCGATGGCCTCCCAGTCCCCGAGCTCGGCACGCACCACGACGCACTCATCAAGGGTGACGCCCACTGCCACGCAATCGCGGCGGCCGCGATGCTGGCCAAGGTGACACGCGACTTGCTGATGCGGCGTCTCAGCGCACGGCGGCCTGGGTATGGCTGGGAGAGCAATGTCGGCTATGGCAGCGCCGGCCACATCGCGGCGCTCAGGGAGCTGGGTATGACCCCGCATCACCGGGCGCAATTCTGCCAGACCGCGGTGGGGCAGGGGGTATTGTTGTAGCAGGGCCCCTAACGCCTGAGCGCGCCCCGCAGCCAGAACGCGACCAGTCCAAGCATCGCGACACGAAACACCGTCGCTCCAACCGCTGGCAGGTGGTACGCCGTGGCGATCGTGGGTGCGCCGAACCAGTAATAGAGGCCGAACGTGACGCCACCGAGAATCGGGAGCACGCTCATCGACTCGAGCCGGAACAGCGCCACGATGGCGGCGACGAGCACCAGGCTTCCCACGGTCCATGCGGCGACGGTGAGGTAAACCGACGGCGCGTTCGCGAGCGTCGTGTTGGCGGTCATGTAATACCCCACCACGAACCCCGGGAACGCCGCAGCGAAGATCCCGAACGGATTGAGCATCCAGACCAGACCGTGCCCCCCCCTGACACTCTGTCGCGCGCTCTTCTTGCCAGCCAGGTCGATGCATCCGGCGGTGGTGCAGTGATTGCAATCTGAGCAGCGCGCCGAGCCGACGGCGATCAGTGGTGACTGGCCGTAGAGCTTCTCGACGGGGAGGACCGGACAGATCGTGTTGCAGAAACCACCGCGCCGTGAGACGAGGGTGCCCAGTCCGATCGCGATTGCGCCGACCAGGAGCACTGTCCCGGCGAAGGGCACCGTGTGTTCGTTGAACAGGAACCGGCGGGCGGGGACCAGCACCACCAGGAGCGTGATGCCGGCGGCCCAGAATGCGAGCAAGGCCGGGGTCGGGAGGGCCGGCCGCTCGTTGCGCCAGCCTGTCAGCTCGTTGAGGGTGGCGAGCGGGCAGACGTTGCGCCAGATCATCGGGTTGATGAGGAACACCGCCGGCAGCAGCGGGATCACGTTGTTCCATAGGAGGTTGAGCGTCGTCGTCGGCCACTGGGTGGTGGCGGCGAGCAGGACGACCAGCAGGACGACGCCGACCCAGCGGGCAATGGCCCAGAGCGGGCTCTGGGCAACGAGCGGCATGCGGATGGTGGTGGTCATGGATGGATGATAGTGCCGGAGGGGCATGGTGTGCAGTCGCGGATGGTGCTAGCCGGCGTCACCTTATCGTCCCGACAAAGGCACACGAATGCCTGCAGCCTGCCCGTGATGGCTATGGTGACGTCGCCGCCCCCGCCCACCCCTTCCCCCGCACCACCCGCCCACCAAACGCGCCGGTGTGCTCACCGCCCGCTAGCACCTGCGTCCCGTTCACGAAGACATCGCGCACACCGGTCGAGTACTGGTGCGGCTTCTCGAAGGTCGCGTGGTCAATGATCGTCGCCGGATCGAACACGACCACATCCGCATAGTTCCCGACCACCAGCGCCCCGCGTTCCACGATCCCCAAATTCTCGGCCGGGAACGAGGTGAGCTTCCGGATCGCCTCCTCCAACGGGATCACTCGTTCTTCACGGACATACTTGCCCAGCAACCGCGCGAAGTTGCCGTAGGCACGCGGATGCGTGCTGGCATCGGTGAACGGCGGTTCGGGGGCCATGCTGCCGGCATCGCTGTCGAATGAGACCCACGGCAACGCGATCTCGCGCTTGACGTTCTCCTCCGACATCAGGAAGTAGACGACTTGCACCCGACTGCCGTCGGCCACGACCAGATCCATCGCGGTGTCATAGATGTCGGTGCCACGTTCCGCGGCCACGGCAGCGAGCGTCTTGCCGGTGTACTGCCGAAGCGAGTCGTTCCGGAAGCCGACCAGTAGCGTGCCCTCGGCGCCAGCACCCTGCAACAGATTCTCCCACTCGTCCTGATTGGCCTGCATCTCCGCCTTGACCCGCTTTCGGATCGCGGGATCCCGAAGCCGAGCGGCCCACGCGTTGTAGCCGCCCTCCTGGACCCAGGTCGGCATCGCGGCGTCGAGCCCGGTCGAACCCGCGGTGTAGAGATACATGTCGGCGGTGATCCGCTGGCCACCGGCACGCGCGGCCTCGACCATGGCGATGACCGAATCAAGCTTGCCCCAGTTGCCCTCACCGGCGGCCTTGAGGTGGTAGATCTCCGCCGGCACGTTCGCTTCGCGCGAGATGGTCAGTAGTTCCTCGACCGCCTGCAAGAGCCGATTTCCTTCGCTCCGCATGTGCGAGATGTACATCCCGCCGTGCTCGCCCGCGGCCGCAGAGAGTGCCACCAACTCGGGCGTCGCCGAGTACGATGCCGGCGCGTAGATGAGCGAGGAACCGACGCCGAGCGCGCCCTCGCGCATCCCGGCGCGGACGAGATCCTGCATGCGCGACAACTCGTCGGCGGTCGGCGCACGATTGTCGTAGCCAAGTTCGTGCACCCGCACCGTGGTGGCTCCGACGAACGAGGCGATGTTGGTCGAGATGCCCTTCCGCTCGAGGAAATCGAGGTACTCACCGAGCGTGGTCCAGGGGACGACGTCGCCGCCGAGCAGTGCGCGCGCCTTGTCGGCGCCGTTCACGAAGTCGGTGAAGTTGTCGAGCCACTCGACCTTCATGCTGTCGTTCCATGGCCCCATCGACTCGCCCTCGCCGAACACCTCGAGGGTGACACCCTGCCGAATGTCGCCCTGGGACTTGCCGTCGACGATCAACGGCTCAGTCGCCCACGACAGCATGTTGATGAACCCCGGTGAGACGGCCATGCCGGTCGCGTCGATCGTCTTGCCGGCTTGGCCCTTGGGGACTTCGCCGACGGCGACGATCTTCTCGCCGTTGATGGCGACATCGCCGACGTACGGCGCACCGCCGTGGCCATCGTAGATGGTGCCGCCCTGGATCAGGACGTCGTAGCGGGGGCCTGAGGAGCAGGCGGCGGCGAGCAGCAGGATCGGGATGAAGCGCATGGGTGGCTTTCGAGAAACGGGAAACGAGAATCGAGAAACGAGAAGCGAGAAGCGAGAGGAGCAGGAGGCGGTCTGGAGAATCTACCTCAGGCCCCCGGGGTCGGCTTATCTTCTCCCCATGCTGACCCTCATCGCACTCCTCGCCCAGACCGCTCAGGCACTCTCACCTGCTACACCCGCGGCTGTCGTGGCTGACCCACCCCACCGCATCTACGACACCCGCAGCCGGATGTTCGTCGACGACTTCATGATGGTGTGGTCGCTGTCGAAGGCCGACGTGGTGATGTTCGGCGAGCAGCACGACGACCCGGGCACACACGCGATGGAGGCCTACGTGCTCGGCGCCATCGGACGGCCCGGCGCCCGGAAGATCCTCGCGATGGAGATGTTCGAGCGCGATGTGCAGCCGGTGCTCGATGCCTACCTCGTCGGCCGAGTGCCCGAGGACTCACTGATGTCGCTGGCGCGCCCGTGGCCGCGGTACGCCACCGACTACCGACCGATGGTCGAGTTGGCGAAGCTGCACCGTTGGCCGGTGATCGCCGGCAACGTGCCGCGCCCGCTCGCGAGTGCGGTATCGAAGAGTGGCCTCGGTATGCTCGACTCCCTCGACGCGACGCGGCGGAGTTGGGTCGCAACTGACATCCAGTGTGACCGCGACTCGTACTTCGACCGGTTCGCGGAGACGATGCGCCCCCATGTGCCCGGTGCCACTGACGCCGACAAGGCGGCGGCGCTCGAACTCTATTATCAGGCGCAGTGCATCAAGGACGAAACGATGGCGGAGGCGGTGGTGCGCGCGATGAAAAACGTGGGTAACGATGCGCTGGTGATGCACGTGAACGGCGCGTTCCATTCCGACTTCCGGCTCGGTACTGCCGCACGAATCCAGCGGCGACTCCCGGATGCCCGGATGATGGTGGTGACGGGTATTCCCGTCGCCGACCTCACGCACATCACGGTCAGCGACGAGGACATCGCCACAGGCGACTTCCTGATCTACACCCAGGCGCCGCCGGCCGCGGACTCGACCGCGAACTAGTTCGCGCCCCGTGGCAGATAGGTGATCGCGTAGAACATCACGCCCTGCGGTGAGGTGATCCCGCACACGCGACCGATCTCGGGGATGTCCATCGTTGGCACACAGAGCGTCCCACCGAGCTCCTCGACCAGTGCGGCCGTCAGGTCGACGTCGTCGACGGTGCAGTACATCCCCCAGTGCGGTGGCACGTCGTCGCCCATCGCCTCGGTCGGCGCCATCATCCCGGCGACCG
>JBDTNH010000120.1:0-6222 GCA_039933845.1 Gemmatimonadota bacterium | reverse complement strand
CTTCTCGCTTCTCGCTTCTCACCCTACGCCTCGCGCGCCTCGAAGCGCAACTCAAGCGGCCGGCGACAGCTCTCGCAGGCGCGATCGATGGGCCCAGTCTCGGTCCGGTAGCCGATCCCCCCCCCCACATTGTTGCGCGCGCCGCACTTGGGGCACGCCAGGTGGGTCGGAGCGAGCCGGGCCACGGTGCGGAGTGTGCGGGCCGCCACCACGATCCCGATGATCAAGGTGAGCGGAATGCCGACCAGGTGCACGATCGGGATCGGAATGAGCATGGCGGCCATCCCGACGAAGATCAGCATCACCACGCCGGCACGGAGCATCCGACGTGGCGGGCTGAAGACCTTGAGCGAGCCCGGGACACTGGTCGGCGGGGCATCGGAGGTCGTGAGCGTGACGTTCACGGCCTGCACATCATGCGACATGGGTAGCCTCCTTGGCGGATTCGCCCGATTCGGTGAAGAAAATCACCGCCGTGGCAATCCAGAGCGGAACATCGCCGAGCACCTTCATGACCAGCCCGGCGAGCTGGATGTCGGCGTTGGCGCTGAGCCGCACGTCGACGCGCGGGGCGAGTTCGTACAGCTCGTAGAGTGGCCAGGTACTGAAGACCATCATCATCGCCGGGATGGTCGGCACAATCGTCGCCCCGAAGATGTAGCCCATCTTGCCGAACATCTTGAGGCGACGGAACGCGGGCGGCGCCACGATGGGCCACCAGAGGATCATCCCTGCCAGCAGCCAGGACCCATCGATCAGGAACGAGCCGAGCTGCGAGCCCATTGCCCCATCGACAATCCGCGGGAAGTGGGTGGTGATCACGATCAGGTCATAGAGGATCAGGCCGGGCAGCGCGCGTGCCATGAACCGGAGGAAGCGGTGGGGGGCACTCCCCTCAGGGGCCAGCCGCGTCCAGCCCTCGACGGGAATCGATCGCAGCATCATCGGTCCGACGATCAGCGTGAGCAACAGGAACTGAATGGTGTGCGCGGTCGCGAGATAACCTGCGCCCAACTTGCCAATTGGCCAGTCGATCGCCAGGAACAGGGTGCACCATCCTGCCAGGAACGGCAGCCATGGGCGACGCGACCAGCGCTGTTGCCGCCCCAGGAGCCAC
Source organism: Gemmatimonadota bacterium (assembly GCA_039933845.1). Classification (GTDB taxonomy): domain Bacteria; phylum Gemmatimonadota; class Gemmatimonadetes; order Gemmatimonadales; family GWC2-71-9; genus Palsa-1233. Next base: position 5,105 of record JBDTNH010000120.1, on the reverse strand, counting down.
CACCCGGCAGCGACCACGACCAGGAAGAGGTGCACCCCCGGATACCACTGCCAGGACCAGCTCCAGGGGAGACCGGTCGCGGCGCACCACCACTGCACGGAACTAGCCACCGAACGCGATCAGCCGCGGCAGGTCGTGCGCCCAGTCGCGTTGGCGGGTGCCGAATGGATACTGGACCCGTGCCAGCCCGTCCCGCGTCACCGCGATCACCTGGGCCGCATGACCAACCTGGTAGCCGACCCCTGCCGTGCTGTCGCGGATCGAAGGCGCCACCTTGAGTCCAAGCTCGGCCTGCTCAATGAGTGAGTCAGACCCGGTGAGGCCGATGAAGGTGGGGTCGAACTGATGCACCCACTGCCCCAGGTGCGGAATCGTGTCTCGTGCGGGATCGGTGGTGACGAAGATCACGGCCACATCCCGCCGCACTTCGTCGGCCATCTTGTCGAGCACCGCCGCGAGATTCGCGAGGTGCACTGGACAGATATCGGGACAGTTGGTGTAGCCAAAGAAGATCAGTGCCACTCGGCCGGCGGTGCGCTCCCGAAGTGGGAACGGCTTGCCATCCTGATCGGTGAGCGTCACATCCGGTACCGGCTGTGGATCGATCACCTCGGCGCCGATGAAGCCGGACGGCGACAACGGAGGAGATTCTCCGCCACAGGCGATCGTACCCAGCGCCAGCGCGGCTACTGACCGCCGCGCAATCCACTGCCGAAGGTGAACCCCTTTGCCACCACGAATACCCATCCTGCCGGCTCCCTGTCATTGCCGCTGCGATAGACCAGATCAAGGCGGTTGGCCTCGAGGTCCGGTGCGCGCGACGTACCGAGTCGGAGTCCGACACCAGCGTCCCAGCCGGTCCGTCGCCCTGACCCGTTGTACCACGCTCCACCATAATCAATGAAAGCTGCCAATCCGACTTCGGCCACTTTCAGGAAGTCATTCGCCAACCCGTACCGATACTCAGCGGTCGTGAAGATCATCCGATCGCCGGTGAACGCATGCTGCCGGAATCCGCGCGGCCCGGCACCGAGCCCGAGATCGAACTCGCTCCCCGCCAGCGGTTGGCGGATCGCGCCGGCCGTGCCATGCAGCACCAGCAGGTGACGAGAGCCCGGCATCAGCGCCACGGTCCCCTGGAGCTGGACCGATCCCGAATCGAGCCCCGCGGACGTGTACAATCCGTTGGCATCGAGGGAAGCCCGTGCGAATCCGCCCGTGAAACGTCGACCACTCTGCAGCAGCACGGCCGGGCCGACACCGGAGCGCGCGTACCCGAAGCCCGACGGCGCCAACCAGGCCCCGAAGCGGACCACGTCGCTCAGGTCGATATCCTCCGCGCGTCCCTGCGCATTGTACCCGGTCACGGTTTCAAACCGCGCGTTCCGCCACTCGAGCCAGCCGCCGACCGCACCGGTGGTCTGGCTGAGACCGGGCTGTGGCGTCAAGGGTCCACCGGGCAGAGTGTTGTCTTGCCGGAGCTGGAGGGCCACGCTCCCTCGCAGGTAGCCACCGGTGCCGGCGCGGAATGCGTGTGCAGCATCGACTCGGAGAAGGGAATAGTCGCGGAAGACGGAATCAACCGGCGCGGGGATGCCGCGGGCAAATCTGAGGATCCGCTCGTTGCGACTCTCGGCTGCAACACCCGCGGCGTTCCTGGTCTCGAGCCGAAAGAACGGGCGATTGATGAGGACGGCGAGCCGCTCGCCATCGCTCCGATTGTCCCAGCGGGCATTCAGACCGACTTGCCCCGCAATCAGGCGCGGCTGCCGGAAACCCAGCACCGTGGTGGTGCGATCGGGGTTCTTTCGGTAGACCAGCGAGGCCTGGCTCGCAGTGCCGAGGAGATTGTCCTCGATCAGCGCCAGGGTGTAATCGAGTTCGCCGCCGGTCGAGCGGAATCTGAAGTCCGGGCGGGTGCTCCAGCCGTCGCGGGTCTCGACTCGTGCCACCAGCCCACTATCGGTGCGTACCGAGTCGATCGCGACCGATCGGAACACCCCCAGACGCCTGAGGTTGCGCGCGGATTCGGCGACGCGCGCCGAATCCCACGGCATCCCGGCGCCGAGCAGCAGTTCGCGACGGATCACATACTCGCGGGTCGTGACGTGGAGGGCATTGACGGCACGCAGCAGGAAAAAGGTCGCCTCGTCGGCGTCAAAGACCGAGGAGCGATCGATCTCGATGTGATCGACAATGGGTGGCGAGGCCTGCTGGGCGGCTACCGGACTGGCGAGCACCAGCACAGTCCCAGCCGCACGTCGGAGCGCTCTCGAAAGTCCTTTCGAATGGCCCACTCTGTCTAGCTGAGCGATTCGAGCAACCGCCAGAGCTCGAGGGCCGAGAATTCCATGAATCGGGTGCGGACATCCTCAGCGGTCCACTCGCGGAAGATCCACGACGAGGACCGGCGCACATCACCGGCGACGAAGTGGGCTCGGCCTGCCGCGATCGGCCCATCCTGGCGCGTCTCGAGGTAGACGGACCATGTGGTCCCGCCACGGGCAAGGTCGCCCATGTGCGCGGCATTGGAGAGATCGATGGTGTCTGGCGTCGGCGTGGTCATCGGATCCGTTCTCGGGTCTGCCCCAACGGTAGCCAGCCGGAGCCGCAGGCGCCAGCGCTGGACGGGATATATTACGCCACCTTCGACCTCGAGGGGTCGAGCTGATTCGCCTCTGGAGACGCCGTGCCCGAACCCGATTTCACATCCTGCCCCACGTGTGGCGCCGCAGGCAGCGGCCGCTTCTGCGCTGCGTGCGGTGCATCACGCATCGCCGACGGCTGTCGATCCTGCGGTGCGCCATTCCTCGCAGCTGACCAGTATTGCACCCAGTGCGGTGCGGCCAGGGTCACCGTGGCCTCCCGGGTCCGGGAGCCTCGGCTGCCGTGGGTCGTCGGCGTGCTCCTCTCAATCACCGCGGTCGTGATGGTGCTCTCGATGGCCGGCAAATGGGGCGAGCCCAATGCGGTCGCGATGGCGAACGCCGGCAATCCTGCCGCTGCAGGCGCGAACCCCGCAGCCGCTGGGACGACGAGTCCACCCGATATCTCGAACATGACGCCGCGCGAACGGTTCACGCGACTCAGCGATCGGATCACGGCTGCAGCCGAACGGGGCGACTCGACCACCGTGATCCAGTTCTGGCCGATGGCCCAGCAGGCCTATGGCATGCTGCTGCCGGGTGATCGCGACATCGATGCGCGCTACCACATGGCGACGCTCGAGCTGATGATCAGTGACTTTCCGGCGACGCTCGCCCAGGCCGACACGATCCTCACCGAGGCGCCCAACAACCTGATGGCCTTTTATCTCCGATCGGCGGTGGCCGAGATCCAGCAGGACCAGACCGCGCGGGCCGCGGCTGACGCCGCGTTCAAGACGCACTTTGAGGCCGAGATGGCCTCGGGTCGCGCGGAGTACAGCGATCACGATGCGATGCTGCGCCAGTTCCGCGGCGAACTCCCCTGACATGACGACCCACCACGACCCCTGCCCGCAGTGCGGTCAGATGGCCAACGGCCAGTTCTGCTCGCATTGCGGTGCTCCACAGAGCGAGACCACCTGTCGTGGCTGTGGGACACATCTGGAACCGGGCATGCGCTTCTGCCGCGATTGCGGGACGCCAGTGGGCGCTGCCGCCACACCGACACCCCAGCCGTCCGCTCCTCCTTCCGTCAATGGCATCATCGCCAGCCTGCTGGGCGTGGTGCTGGTGGCGGCCGTGGCCGGGGGCGTCTGGTATCTCGGGGGGGGGACACGGCCCGGGGACCCTACCACCGCGTCGGCTGGCGCCCCCGCTCCGGCGACGACCGACATCTGGTCACTCACCCCGGGCGAACGATTCACCCGGCTGACCGATCGGATCCAGGCCGCGGTCGAGTCCGGTGATACAGCGCAGGTTGTCGAGTTCTACCCGATGGCGGAGGGTGCCTGGGACATGCTCCCGCCGGAAGACCGCACCATCGATGCGCGGTTCCACATCGCGTTGCTCCGGATCCAGGTGGGGCAGATCGACAACGCCCGTGTGCAGCTCGATTCGTTGCTGAAGGACGCACCCGACAACCTGATGGGGCGGTACCTGCAAGCGGAGATCGCCCGTGCCGGTGGAGACCAGGCCGCCTATCAGGCCGCCAAGGCGGCCTTCGATCGAGCGTGGAGTCCGGAAATTGCCAGTGACCGTCCGGAGTATGCGGCGCACATGCCGCTACTCGAAGAGTTTCATAAGCGCCAAGCGAGCATCTGATGCCACGCACCATCCACGTCGCCCACTCGCCCGACTCCGATGACGCGTTCATGTTCTATGCACTCGCCGAAGGGAAGATCGATACCGGTGATCTGCACTACGAACACGAATTGCAGGATATCGAGTCGCTCAACCAGCGGGCACGAAACGCCGAGCTCGATGTCTCGGCCGTCTCGATCCATGCCTACGCCTATCTCGCGACGGAGTATGCGCTGCTCGGCAGCGGCTCATCGATGGGTGACGGTTATGGCCCACGACTGGTCGGGACCACCGCGCCGCCGGCCAATCGGGTCACCGGATCGGCCGCCAACCGTGAGGCTGCACGCGGCAAGCGTATCGGCGTGCCGGGACGCTATACCACGGCGTACCTCGCGTTGCAGCTCTGGCAGCCCGACTTCGAGCCCGTCTTCCTCGCATTCGATGCGATCGAGGCCGCCGTGCACGCCGGTGAGGTCGATCTCGGCCTCATCATTCACGAGGGGCAGCTCACCTATGTCGACGATGGCTTCCATCTCTGGGCCGACATGGGCGAGTGGTGGCTCGCCGAGACCGGCCTGCCGCTGCCGTTGGGTGGGAATGTGGTGCGTCGTGATCTGGGACACGACGTGATCACCCAAGTGGCGCGCGATCTCAAGGCGAGCATCGAGTATTCGCTCGCGCATCGCGCAGATGCCCTGGCCCACGCGTCCCGCTACAACCGGGGCATCTCGGACGAGCGCACCGATGAATTCGTCGGGATGTACGTGAATGCGTGGACTGTTGACTACGGTGAGCGTGGCCGCGCCGCGGTGCGCCTCCTGCTCGCACGCGCGTTCGAGGCGGGGATCATCCCCGCACAGGTGGATGTGGAGTTCATTA
>JBDTNH010000119.1:0-6268 GCA_039933845.1 Gemmatimonadota bacterium | reverse complement strand
CTCGATGATGATGCGTACGCCGGAATTTAGGAATGCGAGTTCACGAAGCCGGTTCTCCAGCGTACCGCCATAGTCGTCGCTGCGGCGCACGGTGGGTCGCCGGAGATGCGGCATGCCGGCGGGTTGCAGTTCGGCGATGTAGCGGAGCAGTGCACCCGCCGCGCCGATCGCGGCTGCGTCGGCCGGTTCGAGGCCGAGTCCGTCCAGTGAGGCGAGCTCGAGCTTGGCTGCCAATTCGTCGCGCGCGAGTTCGGGATCGAATTCCCATGCATCGCGATGGGTGCGGAGCACCTCGGTGTCGAGTGGCGGATCGGCGGCGTCGCGTGCGAGCACCACCTCGAGAGGTGCGAGCCGACCGAGTGCTTCGGCGACACCGTCGTTGGCGAGTCGTTCGAGGACAAACTCGCCGGTCGACAGGTCAATCGCCGCGAGACCATCGTTGTGGGTAGCCACCAACCAGTTGTTGCGCGAGCCGGGAACGAACTCCTCGTCGAGAAACGCTCCGGGCGTGATCGTCTCGACCACGGCGCGCTTGACGATCCCCTTCGCGAGCTTCGGATCCTCGATCTGTTCGCAGATGGCGACCCGGAAGCCACGCTGGATGAACTGGCGCAGATATCCGGCGGCCGCCTTGACCGGTACGCCGGCCAACGGCGTGCCATCGCCGCGTGAGGTGAGCGTGATGCTCAATACGCGCGCCGCCGTCTCGGCGTCGTCGTAGAACATCTCGTAGAAATCGCCCATCCGAAAGAAGAGGATCGCATCCTTGTGATGCGCCTTGATCTCGCGGTATTGGGTCATCAGCGGGGTGTCGGCCACGCCAGAATCTAAGGCCGAGCCGCGGCCGTCAGGCCGCGGTGTGGTCCGCGTCCTTACGGAGCCCTTGTCACAAACGGCTGCCCACCCACCGCGTTGGTCAATCCCGGCAGGGCGGCATCGGCGGCTTCGCGCGTCGCAAAGGGTCCGGCCTGCACCCGCGTCAGTCCACTCGGACTGTTCGATCGATACGATGTCAGGCCTGCGGCCTTGATCGCGTTCTCCAGGCGGGCAATCGCGACGGGATCGCTCACCGCGGCCACCTGAATACGCCACGGTCCAGCCGCCGGTGCCGGGGACTCGACCGGCGGCCTCGGCTGGGTCGTCGGTGGGGCGACGGGCGGCGTTGCGGCCGGGGTCACGGGCGGCCGGATTACTGGTGCCTGATCGACGGGACGACGCTCGGGCGTCCGGATCGGTGTCGCAGGCGTTGGCGTTGGTGTCGGTGCGGCCACCTGGGCTCGCGCCGCGGTGGTGCACTGCCGACGCATGAATTCGATCTGGTTCCGCAGCTCGACATTCTCGCCGACACGCTCGAGACCCAAGTCGAGCCAGGTGCACGCTCGCGGTGCATCGCCGCGCTCGAGTGCGGCGCGCGCACCCCAGAGGGCGGCATCAGACAGCACCGTGGACTGCGGATAGGTGGTGATCAGCCGATCGACCCGGGTGACGGTGCCCTGGCTGTCGCCGGCGCCATAGTCCAGCTGAGCCAGCCGAAGCAGCGCCTTGTCACCCCAGCCCGATCGGGCGAACTCGACCGAGATGCGCGAGAAGAGCAGCCGCGCTTCGTCGCCCGAGGCGGCGATGGTGGCAGCGGTGTAGAGCGCCTCCGGATACGCCGGATCGGTCGTCTCGGTCGTCTTGAGCACCGTGGCGATCATCGCACGCGCGCTGTCGCTCCGGCCGTCCTGAGCCAGCCTGAGGATTGACTGGAATCGGGGGGTAGTGGGCATTGCCGAATCCTGGGCCACGAGCGGTGTCGTCATGGCGATTCCAAGGATGAGCAGCGCGGCAGAACGATATACAGTGCGGGTCATGCGGCCTTCCGGGGTCGAGATGCGGCAAGGGTGAGCATCAGGTCGGTCAGGATGCCTTCCTCTGTCGAGATGGTGGTGTTCTTGAGCGAGACGTCTGCCGCGAGGGTGAGTCGCACGGCAAGGGCAATTCGGCGCGCCGGCCACTGGCCCACGACCTCGCTCACGATTTCGGCGAAGGGACCGTAGCTGCCCACCATGGGACGCGTGTCGAAACAGAGCTGACGGACGGCGCTAGTGAGGGCATTCCCTCGGAGACGGCGTTGCTTCGCGGCGTGACGCGCCCATTGCAGCGCAATGAGCGAGGCACCGAGCGTGAACAGGAGTCGGACGCCCGAGATGCCGGTCTGTTCGAGGATCCGCGGCAGCATGGCGGTGGCGGCGGGGAGATCATCGCGGAGGACGGCATCGCGCCAATCGTCGACGGTCTCGCCGTGCCGAATGCCGACCAGATCGCCGACTGTATCGCGATCGAGCGGCTCTCCCCCCCCTAAGCCTCCGAGTTTCGCGACCTCGGCGGCGAGCAGTCCCAGATCACCACGGGTGGCGCGCTGCAAGTGCTCGCGGGCGTCGGGCATGAGGGTGACATTCGCCGCGGCAAGCTGGCCATCGAGCCAGGCATCGAGGGCCGCGCCGACCGGCGCCGAACAATCGACCAGCGTGGCATGCTTGGAGAAGTCGGTGTCGGGCTCCTTGGTGTCGCCCTGGATCATCACGAGGACGGTGTCGGCGGCCGGACGTGCGAGATACTCGGCGGCGGCGGTCTTGGCCTTGCTCTTCCGCTTCCACGCCTCGACGTCGCGGATCACGACGACGCGTCGCTCGGCCATCATCGGCAGGGTGCTGCACGCCGCGGCGAGTTGATCGACGGCCAGGGTCGAGGCCGAGAGCAGATCGAGATTGAAGTCGCGGAGTCCAGGGTCGAGCACGCCGTCGATCACGGTCCGGATGACGTCGTCCTTGAGAATCCCCTCGGACCCTGCGACGTAGTAGACGGGATCCGGGCCCTGCTTCGCGAGCCGACCGGCGAGCCGGTCGGGCGTGAGCCGCGCCGCCATCAGCGCCCCGTGCCGAGGCTGGCGAGGGCGAGTACTGCGACGAGGGTCTTGGCGTCCATGATCTCGCCCGCGTGGATCCTATCCAGGACCGCCGACCAGCGCATCGAGTGGATCTCGAGCACCTCGTCCCGCTCGTGGGCGGTGTCACCCGGGGTGAGCCCGTGCGCCGCGAAGAGATGGATCACCTCATCGGTGAAGCCGGGTGTGGTCCAAATCGAGGTGATCGGCTCGAGACGAGCGCATTCGTAGCCGGTCTCCTCGCGGAGCTCACGCCGGGCGGTGACCTCCGCCGATTCCTCCCCCTCGCGCCGTCCGGCGGGAATCTCCCAGAGCCAGCCGCCGGTGGCATGACGGAACTGGCGGATCATGATGATCCGTGGATCCGGATCGGAGGCATCATCGAGGAACGGCACCACCGCCGAGGCACCCGAGTGCCGGAGCATCTCGAGCTCACCGACCTCCCCATTGGGGAACTCGACGGTGTCGACGTCGAGCGAGACGACTCGACCGGTATGGATGCGCCGTGAGGAAAGGAGCGTCAATACGCCTGCACCTCGATCGGGCCGAGGCCGAGCGCTTCGATCCCGGGTCGGATCACCTTGAGATCACCGACGACCACCACGGTGAGCTTGGTCGGGTCGAGGTACTGCTTCGCGACGCGCTGCACATCGGCGACACTCACTGTCGACATGGCGGTGAGATCATCGCCCGTCCGCTGCAGCGGCTCGCCGAAGAGCAGCGCCGAGCTGATGGCGCCGCTCACCTGGCCGGCCGTCTCGTAGTCGCCCAGCGCACCGAGCACGAGATAGTTCCGCGCACGCTGGAGTTCGACCGAGTCGACCGGTTCGTCGCGCATCCGATTGAATTCATGGAAGAAGACCGCGAGGGACGAATCGGTGACATCGGTGCGCACCTGTGATGAGGCGCGGAACGGTCCGGCCACCGGGCTCCACGAGTAGCCCGAGTTCGCGCCATACGAGTAGCCGCGCTGTTCGCGCAGGACGTCATTGAGCCGTGAGGAGAACGAGCCACCAAGAATCGTGTTCATCACCTGGATCGCGGGGTAGTCGGGATTGTTGCGTGCGACACCGGGTGCACCGATGAAGATCACTGACTGTGCGGCGCCCGGCTTGTCGACGAGGATGACGCGCGTGGCGGTGCTCGGCGCCGCGGCCACATCGGCGGCCGGTACCTTCATGGCCTCGGTGTTGGGTGCCTTCCACGCCCCAAACACCGTTTGTGCCCAGTTCTTCGCCTCGGCCAAGGTCACGTCGCCGGTGACGATCAGGGTGGCGTGCCGGGGATCCGCCGCCGTGTTCCAGAAGGCGCGCACCCAGACCGAGTCGAGTTTGGCAGTCGTCAGCGCATCCCCAATGAGGTCGGCATTGTAGGGATGACCTTCGGGATAGACGTTGCGGAAAAACACGCGATTGGCGACTTGCCCAGGCAGGTCCTTCGCGGCCAGCAGGGCGGCTTCGCGCTCGGAGCGCTCGCGTGCAACGTCCGCTCTCGAGAACGTCGGTCGGAGCACGATATCGGCCATCAGTCCCATCGCTTGTTCGAAGGTACGCTTCGGAGCCGACGCGCTGATGGTGATGTTCTCCCAACCGGCATCCGCGCCGAGGCTGGCGCCGAGAAAGTCGACGGCTTCGGCGAGTTCGAGGCCGGTCTTGCCGGCCGCGCCCTCATCAAGCATCTCGGCCGTGAATCTCGCCAGGCCCGGCGCCGCACCGGCGGTACGTCCGCCCCCATCGATGACCAAGCGCGCACTCACCATCGGCACTTCGGCGTTTCGCGAGGTGAGAATCGTGAGCCCATTGTCGAGACGTGCGCTGTCGACGGTCGGAAGCGTGAGTACGGGCGCCACACCGAGGGCGGGCACCTCGATCACGGGACCATCGGGTTGCTTGGCGCAGGCGACGACGGCGAGGGCAAGCAGTGGCAGGACGCGGTTCATCACTTCACCCCCGAGATCACACGTGGAGTCGCCTTCAGGTTGGTCTTGCCCATCGGTACCACACCGACGATCGCACGCGGACCGAGGAGGTACTTGGCCACGACACGCTTCACATCGTCGGCGGTGACCGCCTTCAGACGATCGAGATCGCGCTGGAAGGCGTCGGCCTGCCCGGTGAGGTAGTAGTACTCGTTGAGTTGATCGGCCTTGCCGCCAACCGTCTGGATGCGCGACAGAAATCTCGCCTCCATGGAGTTGTGCGCCTGCTCCATCTCGCGGTTCGTCGGACCCTCGGCAGCGAGACGGGCAAGTTCCTCATCGATCGCGCGCTGCAGCACCGGCAGCGCGATCCCGGGCTTGGCCTGCGCGATGATTCCGAAGTCGCCGGCGAGCTTCTTGGCCTCGGGCCGCGCAAAGACGAACACCGCGGTCTGGTCGTCGTATTGCAAGCGCTTGGTGAGGCGCGAGTTCTTCGAGCCGGAGAGGATTTGCCCCGCGACTTCGAGCGCGGCATCGTCGTCGCCCCAGGCACGCACCGTCGGGAACTGGTAGTAGAGCCGAGCGAGCTGGACCCGATCCTCCAGCGTTACCACTGTGTCCTTCGCCAGCGCGGGCTGGGACGGCGTCGGATAGGTGATCGCCGGACCGCGTGGGATCGCGTCGAAGTACTTGTGGACGAGTGCGAGCACATCCTTCCGGGTGACGTCGCCTGCGATCACGATCGACGCGTTGTTGGGAGCGTACCAGGTGCGGAAGAACTCCTTGACGTCCTCGAGCGAGGCCGCCGACAGGTCGGCCATCGACCCGATCACCGTCCACGAGTACGGATGGCCAGCCGGATACATCAGCGTCGGCATGACGTCGCCGACCATGCCGTACGGCTGGTTCTCGTAGCTCTGGCGTCGCTCGTTCTTCACGATGTCGCGCTGGGCATCGACCTTCGCGCTATCCATCGTGGGGAGCAGCCACCCCATCCGATCGGCGTCGAGCCAGAGCATCAGCGCCAGCGCCGAGCGCGGACCCGACTCGTAGTAGTTGGTGCGGTCCTCGGTGGTCGATCCGTTGTTGTCGGCACCGGCGGCCTCGAGCAGGCGATCGAACTTCGGATACTCCGCATGCTCCGACCCCATGAACATGAGATGCTCGAAGAGGTGGGCGAACCCGGTGCGTCCCGGCTTCTCGCTGCCCGAGCCCACGTGGTACCAGCTGTTGACGGTGACGATCGGCGAGGAGTGGTCCTCGTGCACGATCACGGTGAGGCCGTTGGCCAGCGTGTCGACGGTGGCCGGTACGCTGATCGCCTGCGCGCCGAGTGGCGCGGCGAGGAGGAGCGTCAGGAGTCGGAGAGGTCGCATGGGAACCCGATTGGCGAGAAGCGAGAAACGAGAAGCGAGAAGCGAGAA
>JBDTNH010000118.1:0-6571 GCA_039933845.1 Gemmatimonadota bacterium | reverse complement strand
CACGTCGGTGGTGCCCGCACGGCCCTCTTCAACTGGCTCTTCGCGCGGCACACCGGCGGCACGCTTGTGCTCCGGATCGAGGACACTGACCGCGAACGTTCGACCGAAGCGCACACGCAGGTCATTCTCGACGGACTCGGCTGGCTGGGCCTCGACTGGGACGAGGGTCCGATCTTTCAAGGAACGTTCGCCGAACGTCACCGAGCGGACGCCCTCAGACTGCTCGCCGAGGGCAAGGCCTATCGCGACTACCTGACACCCGAAGAACTCACGTCGGCGCGCGAAGCGGCGAGCGCGGCCAAGGAGAATTTTCGGTTCGATCGCGAGCGTTTGGCGCTTCCAGTCGACGAACTTGCCCGCCGTGAGGCCGCCCGGGCACCGTACACCGTTCGGTTCGCGATGCCTGATGCCGAGATCGCTTGGGACGATGCGGTGCACGGACGGATCAGCTGGCAGGGACGCGATCTCGATGATTTCATCATCCTCCGGTCCGACGGCTCGGCGATTTACAACCTGGCGGTCGTGTCCGATGATGCCGCAATGGCGATCACCCATGTGATTCGCGGCGACGATCACATCTCCAACACCCCCAAGCAGATCGCGCTCTATCGCGGCCTTGGCTTTGACGTCCCGATCTTCGCGCACGTCCCGGTGATCCTCGGGCAGGACGGCAAGAAGCTTTCGAAGCGGCATGGCGCCACCGCGATCGGCGACTATCAGGACATGGGCATCCTCCCCGCTGCGATGCGCAACTTCCTGGCGCTCCTCGGCTGGTCGCCAGGCAACGACGATGAGATCCTCCCCGAGCCGGAGCTCATCGCGCGCTTTGCGCTCGAGCAGATCCAATCGAAGCCGGCGGTGTTTGATCCCACCAAGCTCGAGTGGATGAACGGACAGTACCTGTCGGCGCTCCCCGCCGACGAACTGGTCGGCCCAGTGCTTCGCGAGCTCAAGCGACTCGGCTGCACGGTGAGTCGGGAGGCGGCCGAACCGATCATCGAGGTCGTGAAGGCCCGGGCACGCACGGTGACGATGGTGGCCGAGGCGGTGCGGCTCCGCCTGCCTGGCGTCGAGATCGTCCGGGATCCGAAGGGCGACGCGCTCACCGCAAAGATGGGCGAGCGGTTCAGCAAGAACTTGGCACTCGCGCACGAGAATCTCGATCCGATCCCCGAGGAGGGGTGGAGGGCGACCGAACTCGAGCACGATCTGCTCGCACTCGCGGAGGCGCGAGGCCTCAAGCTGGGGGATCTCATGCAGCCGATCCGCGTCGCACTCACCGGCGGGACCGTAAGCGAACCGGTGCATGAGTTGTTGGCCGTGGTGGGTCGCGAGGAGTCGCTCAAGCGCATCGCTGCGGCGATGAAGGATTAAGGATCGTTCATCGTCTAGGCCGGGCTGCCGCTCGGGAACCGCCAGCAGCGCTCGAGAAACTCATCGAGCCAGCCGCGGTCGAGGAACGCTTGCACTGCCTCGCTGGTCGCGAAACGGTCCATCCCCCACAGCAGCACCTGTGGCGGCCTGCCATCGAGCCGGGCCTGAATGATCACGCGATCGCCATCGGTCCAGACCGACGGCAGATCGCCCGCGAGGCGCCCGGTCACTGCGTTCGCGCCCGGCCCGCCGATTCCGATCGTCGGCGCACCATCGAGCATGTCGGTCTCGAACCAGTCGACATCACTCACCACCACGGCCCGACGGTACGGAAACCCTGCCCCGCGACTCGAGATCTCCGCACACAGCCGTGCCGCACTCTCCAGATCGGGATGACCCGGTTCCAGGTTGTCGGCCGTCACCACGATGACCGTCTCGGCGTGGTCGATCAGTTTCACGTTGGGTCCTCGTCCTCGGGTGGCGGTCGTCGCTGGTTGGCCTCGAATTCTCGCCGGGCCTCGCGTTCCAATCGCAGTTGCTTCACCGCCTCGCCAAACTCCGCGAGGTTTGCCTGCCGGGCCCCGGCCGTCCGCAGGTCGTATCGCATCAGGTCGAGCGTCCGCTGCCGATCCCATTGTGTCGGGTTGACCTCGGGGAACCTGATCGGCAGCAATGCGATGAGGATCGTCGGCACCTTGAGCGGTCCAAGATAGACGTACCGACTGTCGAGGCCCACCGTCTTGCCGCCGATCTCGGTCGTCCAGCTCGGCAGCTTCCCTTCCCCGCGAGCCGCCCGTTCGGCATCCATCGCCTCAAGGTATCGCATCGTCATCGCGGTCACGGTGCTGTCGAGCAACTCACCTGGCGACTTGCCCGTCAGCCGACTGGCGATCTCTCGAGGCGACATCGGCAACGACCTGATCCAGACCGTCCCGCCCGCAAAGTTCGGCCGGAGTCGATTGGTGACGCTGGTATCAGGCGCACCACTCTGTGCCGAGACCGAACGCACGACCACGAGCGCGAGGCATGTGAGAGCCGCTCGCGCCCGACCCATCAGGCCGCGTCGCCTGCCTGGGCCATTCGCGCCAACACACGCCCCAGCTTGCCGATACCCTCGCGCAGGCGGTCCGGAGGGACCGTGAGGGCGATCCGGAAGAATCCCTCGCCGGCCGCGCCGAACCCCGTGCCGGGGAGCACCACCACCGCTTCCGACTCCAGGGCGTCGGTCGCGAAATCCGCGGACGCCATCCCGGCTGGGAGCGGCACCCAGAGATACATTGCGCCCCGTGGCACCGTAACCGGCAGCCCGATGTCGGCGAGTGCGGTGACCGCCGCATCGCGTCGGATACGCAGTTCCTCGACCATCGGCGGGATCAGCGTCTCGGCGTGATCGAGTGTCCATGCCGCCGCGTGCTGCAGGGCCTGGAACGCACCCGTGTCGACATAGCTCTTGATCTTGCCCAACGCGGCAATGATCTCCCGATTTCCGACCGCGAAGCCGAGCCGCCACCCCGTCATCTGGAACGACTTCGACATCGAGAAGAACTCGACGGCGACCTCACGTGCGCCCTCGATCTCGAAGATGCTCGGCGCGACATAGCCATCGAATGTGACATCGACATAGGCGTTGTCGTAGGCGAGGACGATGTCGTACTTGCGGCAGCATGCCACGAGGCGCTCCAGGTATTCACGCGGGGCGATCGCGGCGGTCGGGTTGTTGGGATAGTTGACGTAGACCAATCGTGTCCGCTGCAGCACCGACTCCGGCAGGGTGTCGAGCTCGAGCAGGAAGCCGCGGCTCGCCTCGAGGGGCACGACGTGCGGGACGCCGCCGGCGAGCACCGCGCCGCCAACATACGCCTGGTACCCCGGCTCCGGTACCACGACAACATCGCCCGGGTTGACGACCGCGAATGCGAGATGCGCCAGCCCCTCCTTCGAGCCGATGAGAGGCAGGACGTCGTGCATCGGATCGAACTGCTGGCCGAAACGGCGCTGCATCCAATCGGCCGCCGCGATCCGGAATGCCGGCAGGCCGAGCTGGAAGCCGTACTTGTGGAACGCCACGGTGTCGAGCGAAGCGGCCAGCACCTGCCTGGTGCCTTCGGGCGGTGGCCCATCGGCGTCACCTGCGCCGAGGTCGATCACGTCGACCCCGGCCTGCTTGAGGCGCAACTTTGCCGCCGAAATCCCCGTGAGTGGGTACTTGGGAAGAATGTCGAGTCTCTGACTGAAGCGGGTCATTCGCTCGCTCGGGCGACGGGATTGTGGAGGATGCCGATGCCCGGGATCTCGACCTCGACCATGTCGCCCGGCGACAATGGACCGACCCCCTCGGGGGTGCCCGTGAGGACCAGATCACCTGGCTCGAGCGTCATGAAGGCGCTGATGTAGGCGAGCAGCTCCGGGATGGCGAAGATCATGTCGGCACTCGTGGCCCGTTGGCGGACCTCGCCATTCAGGCGCGTCACGATTTCGATCGCGTCCAGCGGCATGGTGAGCGGCGCAACCGGTCCGATCGGGCAGAAGGTGTCGTAGCCCTTGGCTCGTGCCCACTGATCGTCGAGCTGTTGCAGGTCACGAGCCGTGACGTCGTTGACGGGACAGATGCCGCGGATCGCCTCCGTCGCTTCGCGTTCCGTGGCACGGCGGAGCCGAGTCCCCACGATCAGGCCGATCTCCCCCTCAAATTCGACATGTGACGAGATCGAGGGGAGCAGGATCGGTTCACCGCTCGTGATCACCGCGGACGGCGGCTTGAGGAAGATCAGCGGGCGCTCGGGCAGCGCATTCCCGAGCTCGCGCACGTGCGCGGCGTAGTTGCGGCCGACACAAACGATCTTCCCCGGTATGGAAACCGACATGCAGGGACTCCGGTGCGATGGGACAACGGCAGCCAGTGAGCCCGAAATCTAGTGGATCCCGAGTTCCGTTCTCGCGGCATCGGCGACGGCACGCACAAATCCCCCGCAGTGGTCGGGCGTCGGCGGGCCCTCGACGAAATACGGGTCCATGATGGTCGAACGGAGCACCACGAGGCCGGCTGTTTCCCATCCCTGCTCTTCAAGACCCAAGGCCGCAAGCATCGGGGCGGCGATCCCCCGAGCACCTGGCGCCTTCAATCGTGTCCGTGTGAGCCAGTAGGCGGGCTCACCCGAGGCCCCGCTCATTCGCCGGTAGATCCCCTCATTGAGTGCATTGACCGCGTCAAGCGATGTCAGCGACGGATGAGTGACGACCCAGGTGACCAGGTTGAGGTCGGGGACAGGTAGCCGAACCGCCCGGAAGTCGCCGAGTGCATTCGCTTCGCCCAGCGCCCGATGAAGGGCCCGTGCTCCGGCGGCGGTCCGATCGACGAGATAGCCGTACCCCCGAATGTCGAGTGGCACGACACGGTGACTCAGCCAGACCGCCGCCGCCGCCGCGCCCGGCTTGCTCCCCTCGAGGATCCAGCGGCCGATAAAGGTCTCCTCGGCGCCGTCGGGTCCGGCATTCAGGTACGGTGGATCGAGCGAGACGAGATTGCGGCCGCGCCGATCGCGCAGGAGGAACACACCGGCGGGATAGGGGACGTAGCCGTACTTGTGCGGGTCGATCGCCACCGAGTCCGCCTCGCCGAGTGCGGTGATCGAGGCGACCCATGCGTCGTCCGGCCAGTTGGTTCCGTTGATCGCACGAATCGCCTCGCCAGTCAGGCGGGCGCCATCCTGATCTCGCGTCAGCGCTGCTGCATAGCCGCCGTGACAGGCATCTGCGTGCAGATGAAACACCAACCCATCGCGCTCGGCCGACTGCTTCCGAACCTCCAACAGTTCATGCAGGCGATCGACCGATCCCTCCTCCGTGCTACCACACACCGAGACCATCGCGAGCACTGGAGTCCTCGTCGCAGCACATTCGGCCAGCGTCTGCACGAGCGCATCGGGGTCCATCCTCGCGTGCGCGTCGACCGCGACCTCGACCAGCCGACGCGACCCGATGCCGAGCGCCCGAACAATCTTCTCCCATGAGTAGTGCGCCGTACTCGGAACAAGCACGACGCCAGCAGGCAGGGGATCATTCCACTGTTCGGCGATCCGCGTGGTGTAGTCCTGATAGCCAATCGACGAGAGCGAGTGGCGCTCGAGCGCGTCGGCGGCCACGGCGGCGGGCACCGCGGCGTGGAACGCATCATACGCATCCAGGGAGGCGACCGGCGCAACATTGAGCAATACCCAGAGCGGCAGCGTCCGAACATCGTCTGACGCGCCACTCGGCAAGGTGACGCGCAGCGCGACGTCGAGTTCGCGCGCGGCAAGCGCAAGGCCCACCGGGAGATAGCGGACCCCACGTGCGATCCAGAGCGCCTCGAAGTTCGCGACCGTCCCGCCGCTGGTGAGATGCCCCCAGCCGGTTGCCGGATCGTGGCCGATCATCGCGGCGAGTTGGGCCGCGACCTCGAGCTCCAGACGCGTCGTGACAGGGGACGCTTCCGCCACCACATTGTTCGGGTTGTACAGCATACCGGCGAGGTAGCCGACCTGGGACGCCAGCGTCTGCTCACCGAGCATGTGTCCCTGATACCGCCCGCTGAAGAACGGCACGTCCCGCTTGAGCGCCACGAGCAGACCGTGCAACTCCTCGGTCAGTCTCGCGACCGCATCGTCGTAGCCCGGTCGACGCCGATCCGATTCTCGGATCGTGAAGCCATCTTCAGGATGATGATTGCGACGCCAGAAGACATGGTCACGGAGCGCCTCGAGCATCAAGCGTTCAGCAAGTGCAGCATTTTCTCCCCGAGGTCCGAGGAACCACCCGCGAAGCGCGTCTCGCGGTGTGCTCAGTTCGGGATCGGATTGGCCGTCGATGGACGAATCCGGTGGTGTCAAGTCAGACCCTTCCGGATCGCGCGTGAGACACGATCGGCGAAGAGATCGATCTCATCGATTGTGGTGTAGACGTTTGGCGTCACCCGGATGCCGCTGAACTCGGGATGCTTGATCGGCACCGTCACGATACGATGCTTCTCGATCAACCACGCGCGCAGCTCCGCCGCATCAAGCCCATCGACCCGCAGGAGCGCGATCGCACCGGCATCCTTGCCATCGAGTGGCGTCGGCACGCTGACGCGGTCGCTCAGGTCGAGGAGTGCCCGGGCCCAGCGATCACGCAGATACCGGAGCCGCGCGATCTTGCGGTCGGCCCCGATCCCGCGGTG
>JBDTNH010000117.1:0-6598 GCA_039933845.1 Gemmatimonadota bacterium | reverse complement strand
GCCACCATGCTCCTGCCGATGCCGCTGGAGGAGGCGATGGAATGCTTCACGCCCGACGGCGAGCGAGAGTGGCTCGAGGGCTGGGAGCCGGAGTTCCTCTTCCGGTCGGACGAAGATGGGGTCGACACCGCGTTCCGGACCACGCATGATGGCGAGGAGACACTCTGGATGGTCCTCGACATGGACCTCGAGGAGGGGTCAGCGGGCTACGCGCGGATCACGCCCGGTTCGCGCATGGGCACCGTGATGATCGACGGCGAGGCGATCGACGAGACGTCCTGCTGGATCACTGTGACGTATGAGCTCACGGCGTTGTCGCCAGCCGGCAACGCGGTACTCAAGGCGATGACACCGGCGGCGTACAAGACGATGATTGGCGAGTGGGAGCGGGCGATAAACGATCAATGCTGAACGCTGAACGCTCAACGCTGAACGCTCAACGCGGAGCGTTGGTTACAACCAGCGTCATTCGTTGAGCGTTGAGCCTGAGCCTTGAGCCTTGAGCCTTGAGCGTCCAGCGTCTCACAGCAGCCCATCCACATAGAACTCCAGCCGCCAGCCAGTCGGATGCCTGAGCGCTCGCGCGAGGTCGATGCGCACCAATCCATCGAGGAATGAGACGCCGACACCGGCACCAATGAGGGGGCGTCCCGAGCCGAACTCGCGGCGTGGGCCGGCCCAGCCGACATCGGTGAACGCGATCAATCGTGCGGCACGCATGGCATTGCCGACTTCCGCGCGCGCCGTCCAGTACGCATCACCACGCATTGCGCCGCCGGCGTAACCCCGAATCGTCCCGGTCCCGCCGATGAAGAACTGGCCTTGGGCCGGTACCGTCCCGCGCGTTGTTCCGGCGGAGAGAGTCATCGCGCCCGCCAGCGGCCCACCGGGCTCCAGGAGCGCGAGCGCGGTGAGACTGCCGCGACCAAAGTCGAAATCGCCCGTTTCGCCGCGCAGCTCGGATTGCACCCCAAGCGTGACATGACGACTGAGCACGGTGGAGCCACGGAGCGTCAGGGAGGCGCCGTATTGGGTGGCATCGTCTGCGATGAAATTCGGACGGAAGCGCCGATCGCCACTGAACACGTGGGGCAGGCTCGCGCTGGTCTCGACGGAGGCACGCTGCTGTCGTTCGGTCCAGAGCCGGGCGCTCCACCAGCGCGAGACCGTGTTCTCGGCGACGACCTCTGCACCGTGGCTCCGGAAGTACTCGCCGTCGTCGCGTCCTGCGACGAGCGACATGAAAGAATTGATCACACCGAGCGGATTGTTCTCGGGGTTCGCGGTTGCGAGGCGACTGTACCCGGTGAAGGTGAGTCGGGTGGATGTGCCGTTCCGATCAAGCGAGAGTTCACCACGTGGGTCACCATCGGCGAAACCAATTCGCGCCACACCACGCAGTTGCAGCTTGCCGAGATCGATCCGACTCCCGAGCCCGAGCGAGAGCCCTTCGACTCGGTTGTACCTGGCATGCTCGAGCAACGCACTCACGCCATGGGGCAGCTGCGGTGTGAATTCCCACGGGCGTCCCGGCAGTTCGTCGATCGCACCGCGCAAGGCGACCAGTTCGCCTTCGGTGACCAGGTCGCCCATCGCCAGGATCGGTGGCCCGAGGGTGGGTGAGGTGAGCAGCATGGCGCTGTCGGTCGGGACCACCACCGTCAGGTTGCGACCATCGTTGCGCACGCGCGCACGGCAGCGACGCGCCTGCACGCCCCCCGACACGGCTTCGGTGACGCGCTCGCCCGCATTGTCATTTGCCGTGGCACTGTCGATGCAGGCTGTCACCTCGGCACGCAGGCTGTCGGTCAGTCGTTGACGTTCGACACTGTCCCGTCCCTCGCGAACCCTGCTGCTCCCAGCCGGCCGGAACGTGCTTAGGGAATCTGGCGGTGTACCGCCTTCAACCTCGTAGTCGCTGTAGACCCGTTCGAGGCGAAAGGGTGAGTTGAGCCACGAGCCGACGCTGCCGACGGCGTCGATCCCGACATAGCGCGGCATCCACCAGCGCCCTTCGTAGAGCGCGTATTCCAGCGTGATGTACTTTGCCTCGGCACGGGCATTGACGAAGCCTGGCACACCCTCGAGGTCTGCTGGGTCCAGGTCGCGGCGCATCTCGAACGGGCGTGACGGGCGGAAGACGGCGCGCACGAGATTGTAGGTCGCTTCATCGAACCAGAAGGTTCCGTTGACGAGCCGATAATCGGCCCGACGCGCCGTCACCTCGAGCGCGACGAGGCGAATCTGGCGACCGTTCGGCAGGCCGATGCTGGTGGTCGAACCCTTCCTGAACCGGTATCGCGAGGCACCCGCCAGGCTGAGCGGATAGATGAACGAACTGTTGTCGCCATCGGGACCGAGAAACTGCAGGTAGTCCGAGGCGGGATCGAGGATCAGATCGCTGAGCATGTCGTCGAGTTCCGACGGGACCTGATCACCACCCATGGCGACCGGGACCCCTTCGCGCGCGCCGAGCACCGTCATGGTGCTGGTCGAGTCGCGCCGCCAGGAAATGTCCGCCACCAATTCCTGCCGGTAGAGCATCCGGTCGCGGGAGAGGGCATGCAGCCCGACGCCCAATCGTTGGGAGACGCGGGCGCGGTAGGCTGTCACCAGCCGCTCGTTCCGATCGCGGGCGCCACGAGCGGCGTTCACGAGCGTTGCGGTGGCGGTATCGGCGTACGTGTCCTGGGAGACGAGACCGGCGGCGCCGTCCTGGACCTGCATGGTGATGGCGAGCACGGCGGCGGCAAGGGCGAGCATGGGGTTCCGGGTTCGGGGTCCCGGTCATCTACGCCCGATTGGCCCGGAGGGTTTCAGAACGAATCGTCTAAGTGTGTGTAGCTCGGGCCTTCAGTCGCGATATCGGTTTCGCCCGGCATGCTTGGCGCGGTACAAGTTTTCGTCGGCGAGTTTGAGCAGGGCTTCGGCATCGACGGCACGGTCATCGGGAAAGGTCGCCAATCCCGCACTCGCCGTCACCCCAATCTCTTCGGTGCCATCGGCGAACTTGTAGTTGGCGATCCGTCGGAGCACGCGGTCCGCGAAGAGTCGGGCCCCGGTTCCCCCGGTCTCGGGCAACACGATGACGAATTCCTCGCCGCCGATCCGGGCCACAAAATCCATGGTGCGCAATTCTCGCTTGAGCAGCGACGCCATCTGCTTGAGGACCCGGTCGCCGGCCTGATGACCGTGCGAGTCGTTGATCCGCTTGAAATCGTCGATGTCGATCAGGGCGATCGTCACCACCTGATCATACCGGCGGGCACGGTCGAGCTCCTCCTCGATCCGCTGGTCGAAGACCCGGCGGTTCGGGATCCCGGTCAGCGGATCGCTGTCGGCCAATGCTCGCAGCTCGACATCTGACTCCTCCCGCACGTTGTAGGCCTTCTCGAGTGCGGTCACCGCGGTCTCGATGACCTGTTCGGCGAACTTCAGATCGATCGGATTGAGCGGCGGGTCCTCGGCGGTGGTCCGGAGGAAGAACACCCCGGCGGTTCGGCCACGCAGAGCGAACGGCATCGCGATGACCGAGCGGGTGCGATTCGAATTGCTCTCATTGCCCCAGGTCGCGCGCACGGTCTGATAGAGCGGATGCTTTTCGACATCCTCCACCATGACGGTGCGCCCCGACGTGAGTGCTTCGACGACCTCGGGATATTTGCCGAGGTCGACCCGCATGTCTCGGATCGTGGGGTTCTCGAAGGCAGCGACGACGGTGCCCTCGGTCGGTGATTCGTCGGCGAGGACAACAGAGCATCTCGCAATGCGGAGGCCCTGGGCCACCCGTCGGACGAGGATCTGGTAGATCTGGTCGGGATCGAGCGCCGCGGTGACTTCCTGAAGAATGGTGACCAATTCGGTGCGTGAGCGCGCCTCGGCACGGGCCCGATTGAGTTCACGCCCGACACGCAGGTGCGCCTTCATCCGTGCCAACAGTTCGCGCACGCGATAGGGTCGGAGGATCACGTCGGTGTTGCCGAGCCCGTATGGTTCCACGATCGACAGATCGAGACCGGCATCTGCCAGGATCAGGAGGGGAGTCTCACGAGGGCCGCCTGCCTCGTGCAGCGTGACGAGCCGCGCAACATTGGTCGTCTCGCCACCGGCAAGGTCGAGCACGACCAGGTCGTAGGCTTCCTGCTCGAGCCGCTCGCTGAACTGATCTGCCCCAGCCGACGTGACCACATCGTAGCCGTTCTCCTTGAGCACCCAACTGAGGGTGCGCGAGAGCGCGGTGTCTTCGGTGGCCAGCAGCAGGCGCGGCGTGAGCGACATCAATTCACCAGTTGAGCGTAGCGGTCAGGGTCCACGTTCCCACCGGAGACAATCACGGCCGTCGGTCCAGTCAGGGACAGCTTTCCCGAGAGGAGCGCGGCGACCGTCGTCGCTGCGGATGGTTCGGCCCGAATGTCGAGGTCGCGGAGCCGCCTGAGAGCCGCCCGAATCTCGTCGTCCGAGACACCGATGACCTCACTGAGGATCGGCGCGATGATCGGCCAGGTCAGGCTTCCGACCGACCTGGTGAGCATTCCATCTGCGAGGCTCATGCCACCGTCGATTGTCGTCGGCATCCCCGCGCTAAGGGCCTTGGACAATTTCGGGATCTGTTCGGGCTCGACTCCAACCACCCGCACGTTCGCGCCGCTCATCTCGACGGCGAGGCAGGTCCCGGCCAGCAGGCCGCCGCCCCCACAGGGCACCACGATGGTGGTCACCGCCGGCCAGTCCTCGAGGATTTCCATGGCGCAGGTGGCCTGCCCGGCGATCACGTCGAGGTGGTCGTAGGGTGGGATCATGACCAGCCCCTCGCGTTCGGCGAGCTGGTCGGCGTGTGCCTGCTGTTCCGGACCCCGCGTGGCGCCGACCAGCACGACCTCGCCATGCACCGAGCGAATGTTGTCCTGCTTGATCTGGGCGGTGTTCTCGGGCATGACGATGACGGCCCGGGTGCCGAGTCGATTGGCCGACCAGGCGACGGCGTAGCCGTGATTGCCGCTGGATGAGGTGACGATGCCACGGGCGCGATTCGCGGGATTGAGACGGGAGAGTGCGGTCCAGGCGCCCCGGATCTTGAAGGCGCGGACCGGCTGGAGGTATTCGGCCTTGATGCGGACCGGGTGTGCGAATCCGGGCAGGTCGAGGAGGGGAGTGCGGACTGCGACCCCCGCGAGCCCCTGCAGGGCGTCGCGGAGGGATTCCGGCGTCAGGGGTGTGGCCATGGGTACTCCTGAGGGGGTCAGGTCTCGCTCTCGTCGTTCGCGACGTCCATGGTCTCCAGCTCGTCGAGCGCGTCGTCGTCCTCGTCGCCGTCGGTGTCCTCCTTCTGGACCCGCGCCACGTCGATAATTCGGTCGCCCTTGTCGAGGTTCATCAGCTTGACGCCCTGCGTGTTCCGGCCACTGACGCGAATGCCCTGCACCGGCACGCGGATGATGATACCGGCCTTGGTGATCATCATCAGTTCTTCCTCGGGGAGCACGGCCTTGAGGGTGATCAGTTCACCGGTCTTCTCGGTCCGCTGCATCGTGATGATCCCCTTGCCGCCGCGCTTCTGCACGCGGTAGTCGGCGATCATCGACCGCTTGCCGATGCCCTTCTCGGAGACGGCCAGCAGTTCGGCACGCTCGCGGACGACGACCATGCCGATGACGTAGTCGCCCTTGGCGAGTGTGATGCCCTTCACGCCAGTGGTTGCGCGGCCCATCTCGCGCACGTCGCTCTCGTGGAAGCGGATGCTCATGCCGTGCCGCGTGGCGAGGACGATATCGTCGTTGCCGTGGGTCTTGTGGACCTCGATCAGTTCGTCGTCGGCCTCGACATTGATCGCATTGATACCGACCGTCCGGACGTTGCCGTAGGCGGAGAGCGTGGTCTTCTTCACCGTGCCGTTGCGGGTGGCGAAGATCAGCGACTCCTCGTCGCTGAAGGTGCGCGCGGTGACCAGTGCCGCCACCCGCTCGCCCTCGCCGATATTGATGCAGTTGATGACCGGCTTGCCACGGGCCGCGCGACCGCCCTGCGGGATCTCGTGGACCTTGAGCCAGTAGAGCGTGCCGCGATCCGAGAAGAAGAGGATGTAGTCGTGCGTCGAGGCGATGAAGAGGTGCTCGACCCAATCGGCTTCCTTGGTGTCCATCCCGGTGAGCCCGCGTCCGCCGCGGCGCTGGCGCCGGTAGGTGGTGATCGGGATCCGCTTGATGTAGCCGGTATGGGAGATGGTGATGACCATGTCCTCTTCGGCGATGAGGTCCTCGACCGAGAACTCGCCCTGGTCGCGGAGAATTTCGGTGCGCCGGGCGTCGCCGTAGGTCGTGGCGAGCTCCTCGACCTCGCCGACGAGGATCGACATCCGCTTCTCACGCGACGCCAGGATCGATTCCAGCTCGGCGAGCGTGGTGCGCACCTCGCTGAGTTCGGCCTCGAGCTTGTCGATCTCCAGCCCGGTGAGCTTGGCGAGCCGCATGTTGAGGATGGCGTCGGCCTGCGTCTCGCTCAGCCCGAATCGCTCGCGCAGCCGGCGATCGGCCTCGGGCGTGTCACCGGAGGAGCGAATGATCTTGATCACCTCGTCGATGTTGTCGACGGCGATCTTGAG
>JBDTNH010000116.1:0-6694 GCA_039933845.1 Gemmatimonadota bacterium | reverse complement strand
TACCACCGAGTCGACCTGGACGAACGGGACACCACGTGCCAGATCGATGTTGTCCTGGAGTGACAGGAACGACCCACCCGCGCTATCGCGGGCGACATTCGCCGGGACATCGACAATCATTTGCACCGAATCGCAGCCGGCACGGTCGGCGGAGAAGCCGCGCCGTCTGGCGAGCCGCTCGAGATCGATGCCTTCGACGCCGCAGTTGAAGTAGTGCGCGGTGATCGTTGGCAGGGGGGCGGCTCGGGCGGCATTCCGAGCCGTGTCGGTGGTGATGATGATGGAGTCGATCGCGACGCGTTGCTCGCCGATGGTCACCCGGAGTGGTGTCGCTTGCAGCCGATAGACGCCATCGCTCAGTCGGATCACCTCGTCGGATGCCCAGGCGCGCACGATCGGATCGACGATTTCGATGGCGCGGCCACCGATCACCCACCGGAAGCCATAGACCGTGAGCACCACGGCGAGCACACCGAGGCCGATCACCTTGGTTCGCCGTGAAAGATGGATCATGGGAAACGTGCGGGCTGCGGCATGACGAAAGCTGGTGCCATCCGGGCGGTGAGACAACCATATTGGTGGCATTGGCTCTCACGCAGGGGACCCCCGATGCCGAACCGCTACCTTCCCAGCCGCCGCGACTTCCTGGGTGCCATGGCCGCCGGTGCGGCCCTCCACCGGATTCCGGGCCTGCTGGCCCGCGATCCGTATCGTCCGGTTCGCCTGTTCGACAGACCCGACTTGGTCAAGGTCGAGGGCACCGTGATGGGAGCCGGTCGCCCGTTGGCACGCGTGGCGGTCAGCGATGGACTCCGGGTCGCCGTGACCGATGCGGAAGGCCATTACCGGCTCGAGGCCAATCCGGCGATGCCGGGTGTCTTTGTCAGTACCCCCGCCAACTATGCCTTTCCGGTCACGGCGTCAGGCACCCTGGCACAACATCTCCCCATTCGGTCTGATGCCCCGGTCAACTTCCGGCTCGACCGACTGGCCGATTCCGACGAGCATCACGGCTTCGTGGCACTCGCCGACCCGCAGACACTCGATTCCGAGGATATGACGGCGTTCCATGCCACCACGGTCCCGGCCGTCCAGGAGGCGATCGCGTCGCTGGGTGGGCGCGCCGCGTTCGGGGTGACCGTGGGCGACATCCTCTGGGATGACCTCACGCTCTACCCGGCCTATGAACGCGCGGTCGAGCGCACCGGCCTGCCCTTCGCCCAAGTGGTCGGCAACCATGATCTCGACCTCACCAAGGATGCGTTTCACGGCAGCACCCGGACCTTCTCGCGACACTTCGGCCCGACCTGGTACTCGTTCAATCGTGGCGCGGTGCACTATGTCGCGCTCAACAACGTGCTCTGGCATGGTACCGACTACACCGGGCACTTCGTGCAGGAACAGCTCGATTGGCTCGCGGCCGACCTCGCGCTGATCGAACGCGGTGCGCTGGTGGTGGTGTTCGTGCATATCCCGCTCACCACCACCACGCTCGAGCGGAATCCGTTCTACAAGGATGCCCCGATGCGAACGACGAATCCCGAGGCGCTCTGGCGGCTCCTCGAGCCGTTCCGCGCCCAGGTGATCACCGGCCACACCCACGAGATGGAGCATCAGGACCATGGTGCCCGCGCCCACGAGCACAATCTCGCCACAGCCTGCGGGGCGTGGTGGACCGGACCGATCTGCGCAGACGGCTCGCCGTCAGGGTTCGCCGTCTACGAGGTGCGTGGCGAGCAACTCCGCTGGCGCTATCAGGCGACGGGACGCCCTGCATCCGACCGTCTCCGGGTCTACTCGGCAGGCAGCGACCCGGCCAGGCCAACGACGATCATCGCCAACGTCTGGGATTGGGACCCGATGGCCACCGTCACGTGGTATGCCGGCGCCGATCGTCGGGGGCTCATGACGCAGGAACTCGGCCTGGATCCCCTCTCGATCCGGCTTCACGCCGGTCCGGACTTGCCGCCCAAGCACCCGTGGGCCGAGCCACTCGCAACCGGACACCTCTTCCAGTGCCCGGTTGATCAGGCCAGCGGCCCGATCCGCGTCGAGGTCCTCGATCGGTTTGGCGACACGTGGTCGGCATCACCAGCGCCGCTGGACGGTTGATAAAACTGTCGCAGCGGCGCGTCGGTCGGAGACCACACATTGGATCGACTGAAAGGGATGCTCGTTTGAGGATTCCGTAAGTGCAATAATCACAGCAACTTGCAGTTTCGTCCATCGTGTCTCTTGGACGGCCCATCGCTTGCACCTGTCACGAATATCCGATGCCATGCCGACCCTCTCGGCGCGCATCACCGAGCACGATGGGAGTCCGGGTGAGTGTAGATGTCCTGGAGGAAAGCGGCGCGGGTCTCAGGCACATGGAAAAGATGGGCGCCGTGACACGCGTGGCGCAGGGCCTGTCGCATGACGTGGCCGAACTGGTGGAAGACGCGGCCTCGACCATCGATGTGGCTCTGGCGACGGGTGCATCGGAGGATCGGTTGGCCGAAGCGGCGTCGACCCTCAAGCGGGTGGCGATGATTGCTCGCCAGCTGGAGGCGATCAGCCGACCGCTTGCTCCTCGCGCCATGCCGCGTCCGATCGGACATGCGATCATCGAGATGCTGCCGCTGCTCCGCCGTCTCGCGGGCGACGGGGTGGCCGTCATCCCCACCGTCATTGATGAGACCACCTGGGCGTCGGCGGCCATGGGTCAGCTCGAGCAGGTGGCGTTCCACCTCACGGTCAACGCCCGTGATGCCATGCCCGGGGGGGGGGAACTCTCGGTCACGGTCCGGCGTGCCCGCATTGAGGCCGCGACGTCGCACCGCTACGGGGTCCTTGCCCCAGGTGATTGGGTGGTCCTCGAGATCGCGGACACCGGGGTCGGGATGGACGGCCACATGCTTTCACGCCTCTTCGAACCGTTTTTCACCACCAAGGCCCCGGGGCTTGGATCGGGGCTCGGTCTGGCCACCGTGTACGGCATCGCGCGACAGCTCGGTGGTCAGGTCGTCGTCGAGAGCACGCTGGGGACCGGCACACGGATTGGTGTCTGGCTCCCAGGGGTGGGCGGCGTCGCGGCCGAGCCCGACGCCGCGGGCGAGCGGGGTTCCGACGCGATCCTCGTGGTCGACGACGATGAATGGGTGCGCGCCGTCACCTCCCGCTCGCTCCGACGTGCCGGGCACGGTGCGCTCGAGGCCGGGTCGGCCTCGGAGGCGATGCGCATCCTCGAGGACATCGCGGGTCGGTGCATCGGGACGGTGCTCACCGACCTTGGGATGCCCGGGACGAGCGGGGTCGAGCTCGCCGAGCAGCTCCACGAGCGGTACCCACATCTCCGGATCATCCTGATGACCGGTCGAGCTCCCGAGGCGCTGCCCGCGCTGCCAATCATCGTGGACGCCGTGCTCCAGAAGCCATTCTCGCGAGCCGAGCTGTTGGCGGTGCTGGCGGAGGCTCCCTCACGCTTGTCCTGACGGCCCCATCGGTCGAACTTTGGCCCGCGGTCGGCCTCCTGCCGGCCTCGGACCTTCCGATGGAGTCTTGAGAGCGATGAAAGCCAATGATATCCGCAAGGGCAACGTGATCTATTACGAGGGCAAGCCGCACCTCGTCATGGACTTCACCCACCGGACGCCGGGCAACCTGCGCGCCTTTGTGCAGGTGCGCCTGCGCAATCTGGCCTCGGGTTCATCGCTCGATCACCGCTTCAGCGCCACGGAGACCGTCGAGGAGGCCCGACTCGACACCAAGACGATGCAGGTCCTCTACGCCGACAGCACCGGTGTGCACGTGATGGACACCCACACCTACGAGCAGTTCATGCTTGACGGCGAGCTCCTCGGTGACGACGCGCCGTGGATGCTTCCCGAGATGTCGCTCGAGGTGGTCTGGCTCGAAGGCCGTCCGATTTCGTTCACGCTCCCCGCGTCGATGGAGATGGAGATCGCCGAGACGGCGCCCGCCATGAAGACCGCGACGAAGAACGCGAGTTCGAAGCCTGCGGTGCTGAGCAACGGGGTGACGGTGAACGTGCCGGAGTTCGTCGAGACCGGCGAGCGAATTCGCGTGAATCCGCGAGAAGGCATCTACATGGAGCGCGTGAAATAGTCATGATGCGCGACCTCCATGGCTTGCTGGGCGCCCTCGGGGTCCTCTCGGTGCCGATGAGGTTAGCCGGTCAGGAACCGGCGCCACCGATACCGCTCCGATTCGGTATCGAGTTCGCGCGCGCCACGCCCACCGGCGAGTTCGCGCGCGTGGCGGGCAGTGCGAATGGCTTCCTCGGCTGGCTCACGCTGCCGCTCTCGCACACCTCGCCGCTGGGCATTGCCGCCGAGTTCTCGGTCCTGACCCTGCCGACGCGCGAGGTGGTTGTCCCGATTCAGGCGGGCGTGAGCTCGCTCACAGTGGATCTCCGCTCCACACTCACGTTCGTCGGGGTCGGCCCACGGATCGAACAGGCGATTGGTCCGCTCTCGGTGGGAGTGTCGCTGATGCCTGGCTTCATCCGCGCGATCGTCGATCTCACGGGTCTCTTCGCGGTGGGCGAGCAGAATCAGAGCGTGGCGGTCTCGAGTTCCGATTATGCTGCCGCGCTCAAGGGTGGGGTAAAGGCCACACTGCCGCTCTATCACGGCCTCCGAGGGACCGCACTCGGACTTGCGGCCGGTGCCGACTACACGCTTGCCGGGCGCGCCCCGTTTCCCGATCAGCAGAGCTTCGGCTACGATCAGGAGAGCGACCACCTGACGCTCGCGCGTCCCGACGTGGCACTGAGCCACTGGCGCGTGCACGCCGGCGTGGGCGTGGAGTTTTGATGTATTCCGACAGCCCGGCCGTTACCTCGTTCACGATGCGCAATCGCACAGGCGCGCTTTTCGTCATGGTGGTACTCGCTGCGTGCGGCGGACCGGCCGAGGCGGCCAGCCCCCAGGCTCAGCCATCGGCCGCTGGCGGCACGTTGACGTCGACGGGACCAATGAGCCAGGCTCGCTTCGCGCACTCCGCGACGGCGCTTGACGACGGGCGTGTGCTGATCATTGGCGGGACCGGCTCCACGACGGTGACAGCCGCGGAACTGTATGACCCGACACAGGGGATGTTCACCACGATTCCGGGGCCGGCGATTCCGCGGTCAAGTCACACTGCGACCAAGCTGCGTGACGGCTCCGTGATTGTCATTGGTGGGTACGGCAGCGACGACTCCTACCTGACCAGTATCGAGCGGTTTGATCCCGAATCTGGGCAATGGCGTGTTGCCGGCCACCTGCTTGAGGCGCGGGCCGGTCACGTCGCGGTACCCCTGATTGACGGTCGTATCCTGGTCATCGGCGGTGTCGGTACCGGTTGGACGTTTCTCGCGAGTGCGGAGCTCTATGACCCCGCCACGGAATCCTCCACCGCAACAGGCAGCATGTCGGTCGCGCGGGAAAGCCATGTGGCAGCTCGCCTTCGCGATGGCAACGTGCTCGTGATCGGCGGTCATGCCGGCCGTCAGGCGAAGATGGTTCTGTATGCCAGCACTGAACTGTACGATGTCGCGTCGGGGACCTTTCATGCGGCGGGCGAGATGCAGGTACCGAGGCACAAGCACGACGCCGTGCTCTTGCACGATGGGTCGGTCCTCGTCACCGGGGGTGCCGACACACGCGACAGTCGCGGCCAGTACCAGTCGGTCGAACGGTATGACCCGGAGACCGATCACTTCAGCGTGATGCCGCCCCTCGCGCTCACCCGGTACAAGCATGCCGGCACCGGGATCGTCCTTCCTGATGGGACTGTCCTGATTGCTGGCGGCGCCAACGCTGCCGAACGGTATGACCCGGTGACCGGGAAGACGGGCGTGATCTCGGGTGCCGCGGACCTGCCTGGCCTCTTCTCCGCCGTGGCCCCCCTTCCCGGCGGTGACGTGCTGGTCGCGGGCGGCTATGGCCACGACGTCTCCGGCTCCAATCGAGCGTGGCGATACCGGCCCTGATTCCACTTGGGGATGGCCGGATTAGCTTCCGGGCATGACACCAGGACTCACCGGACGCGGGATCGCCATGTCAGGTCGGCCAATGACAGGCGAAGGGAAGGGACGGAGCCTCGGCTCACTCTCTGAGGGCAAGCGCAAAGTCTCCGCCGAGAAGGCGTGGCGTGAGGCGCGCGAACTGGTGTGGACCCACCGCAAACGCCTGGGACTCGGCTTCGCGTTGATGCTGATCAATCGCGTGGCCGGACTCGTGCTCCCGGGGTCGTCAAAGTTCCTGATCGACAACGTGATCCCGAACAAGGATCTCCGGATGCTGACGTTGATCGCCCTCGCTGCTGCGGGGGCGACCATCGTCCAGGCGTCGACATCGTTCGCCCTCTCCCAGATCCTGGGCGTCGCCGCTCAGCGCGCGATCACCGAGATGCGGCGGAGCGTGCAGTCGCACCTGATGCGCCTGCCGATTCGGACCTTCGATGCCACCCAGACGGGGATCCTGGTCTCGCGCGTGATGAACGACGCCGACGGGATCCGGAACCTGGTCGGCAACGGCTTGGTGCAATTGGTGGGCGGACTCTTCACCGCGACCGTCGGGCTCGTGGTGCTGCTCTACCTCAACCTGCAGCTCACCCTGGTCACCGTCACGCTGCTGCTCGTCTTCGCGGGCGGCATGGCGTTCGCCTTCTCGAAGCTTCGGCCGATCTTCCGCGAACGCGGCAAGAT
>JBDTNH010000115.1:0-6829 GCA_039933845.1 Gemmatimonadota bacterium | reverse complement strand
GTAGAGCATCAGCTTCCCAAGCTGAGGGTCGCGGGTTCGAGCCCCGTCTCCCGCTCTGAAGTAATTAGACGCCCCGATGAGCCAGACTCATTGGGGCGTCGCTTTTTGGGGCCAACCCACCGGGAATCCGCATGAGGTGGGGCGCCGTAACCCTTGTTGGCAGCGTCACATACGGGCATATTGCTCCGGTGAATACTCGAGGTGTGGCGTGATCCGTGTAACCCAAGTGGCTCCAGACTCAATTGGCGAAGGCATCGGGCTCGTGCCTGGGGCCGAGCTGTTGACGGTCGATGGTCGGAAGCTCGACGATTTCCTGGACTGGGAATTCCTCACCGCCGAGGAGGAGTTCACTCTCCTGTACCGACTCCCGGCCGACGAGACCGAGCACGAGGTCGAGGTCGAACGCCCCATCGAGGAGCATCTCGGTGTCGCGGTCGAGCCACCCCGGATCAAGCGCTGCGCCAACCGGTGCGATTTCTGCTTCGTCGACGGCAATCCCGAGGGTGTCCGCGAAGTGCTCCAGATCCGGGATGACGATTACCGGCTCTCGTTCCGGTACGGCAATTTCGCCACGCTGACCAACCTTAAGCAGCACGATGTCGACCGGATCATCGAGTACCGGTTGTCGCCGCTCTATGTCTCCGTCCATGCCACCGACCCGCAGATTCGTCGCTGGGTGCTCCGGAATCCGCAGGCGGAAGATCTGCTCTCGCAAATGCACCACTTCGCGGACAACGGCATCGAGATGCACACCCAGATCGTGATGTCGCCGGGGAAGAACGACGCCGAGGTGCTGACGCAGACGCTCGACGACCTGTGGGAGTTCGGGGAGAAGGTCCTCACGGTCTCGGTGGTCCCGATCGGTCTCACCGAATTCAGCAAGCATCATTTGGTCAGCGAGCCGGATCGTGATCAGTGCCAGGACGCCGTGCGACGGCTCGAGGCAGCGATCACGCGTGCCCAGCGGGAGCGCGGTATCACCTGGGCCTATGGCGCCGATGAGCTCTACTTGCGGGCCGGCGTCGAGCTCCCGCCGGAAGAGCGCTACGATTCGTTCGACCAGGTCGAGAACGGCGTCGGGTCGGTGCGGTGGCTGCAGCGGCAGGTCCGCGAGGGGGCGCCCCATCTGCCGTCGTGGGCTGGCAAGCGCATCGGTGTCCTGACCGGCATGAGCATGGCCGCCCTGATGCCGCAAGTGCTCGAGCCGCTCCAGGCGGCCACCGGTGCCACCTTCGACCTGATCGCGATCGAGAACGACCTGTTCGGTCCGCGGGTGACCACCGCGGGCCTCCTCACCAGCGAGGCGATTCGCGTGGCGATCGAGACGATGGCGCCGGCCGATCTGGTGCTCATTCCAGGTGAATGCATCAACGATGATGGCCTCTTCATCGATTCCATATCGCTGGCCGACGTGCAGGCCACGACGGCCATGCCGATCCGCCCATCCAAGACCTTCATCGACGCCCTCGAGGACCCACTCGCCGCATGAGCAAGCCGACCATTGCCATTGTTGGGCGGCCGAATGTCGGCAAGTCCACCCTCTTCAATCGCCTGATCGGCGGTCGTGACGCGATCGTGTCCGACCAGGCCGGTACGACCCGAGATCGGCACTTCGGTGATGGTGTCTGGAATGGTCGCGAGTTCTGGCTGGTCGACACCGGTGGCCTCGTTCCCGACTCCGATGAGACGATGGACAAGGCGATCCGCGCCCAGGTCGAGATCGCCGTCGATGAGGCCCAACTCGTCGTGCTGCTGGTCGACGGCCAGGATGGCATCAATCCGATCGACGCCGAGATCGCGCGCCGGCTCCGCCAGTCGGGCCGTCCGGTCCTGCTGGCCGTCAACAAGCTCGATGATCTCCGGGACCGCGACGCCCGCCATGTCTTCCACGAACTCGGCATCGGCGAGCCATGGCCCGTGAGCGCCGCGAACGGGCAGGGGACCGGTGACCTGCTCGACGAGATGGTCAAGCAGCTCCCGGTGCTCGACGAGGCAGAGGACCCGGACACCATTCGCGTCGCCGTGATCGGTCGGCCCAATGCCGGCAAATCATCGCTCGTGAACCGCCTCCTCGGGGAGGAACGGCTGGTTGTGACACCGATCGCAGGCACCACTCGCGATGCCATCGACACGACCTTCAACTATCACGGCCGCATGATGACGTTCGTCGACACCGCCGGCCTCCGGCGGAAGGCCAAGGTCGACGGATCGCTCGAGTTCTACTCGACCATCCGGACTGAGCGCGCGATCGATCGAGCCGACGTCTGCGTGCTGGTGGTCGATGCACCGCGCGGCCTGCACAATCAGGACCTCCGCATCGCGACGCGCGCATGGGAACGGGGCGCCGGGTTGGTGATCGTGGTCAACAAGTGGGACCTGATCGAGGACAAGGATGCCAACACGGCGATCCGTGGACAGAAGCTGCTGATCGAGAAGGCACCGTTCCTCGAACATGTCCCGTTCATCTATGCCTCGGCGCTCACCGGTCAACGCGCTCGCAATGTGCTCGATGTGATTGTCGAGGTGCACACCGCACGAGAGATGCGGATCGGGACGTCGCAGGTGAATGACGTGCTGCAGGAGTTGCTTGCGCGCAACGCGCCGCCGCAGCAGGCTGGCGAGGCGGTGAAACTACTCTACTGCACCCAGATCAATACCAAGCCGCCGGAGTTCGCCATCGTGACCAACCGCCCGGATGACATTCCCGAGTCGTACCGGCGATTCCTGATCCGTGGATTCCGTAACGCCTGGAACTTCACCGGCGTGCCAATCCGACTCAAGCTGAATCGGCGGGGCAGTCGGTCATGACCGCGGCTGTGATCATCGCCATGGTCGGCTCATATCTCCTTGGCGCGATCCCCACCTCGTACTGGGTGGTCCGCGTCGCACGCGGACAGGATCTCCGGACGATGGGATCCGGCAACCTCGGGGCCACCAATCTCTATCGCCAGCTGGGCTGGAAGTTTGCGGTCCCGGTCGGCCTCTTCGACGCGCTCAAGGGCGCGATCCCCGTCGCCGTGTTCGGTCCATGGGCCGGGCTCGATGTGCTCGCCTCGATCGGACTCGGGCTGCTGGCCGTCGTGGGGCATGTCTGGAGCGTCTTCGTCGGATTCCGTGGTGGCAAGGGCGTGGCAACCGGGGGGGGGATCGTGCTCGGCGTGGCGCCATGGGCGTTTGTCGGCGCACTCGTGGCGTGGATCGTGGTGGTCAAGTTCACTGGGTATGTCTCGCTCGGCTCGATCGTGTCGGCGGTGCTCTTGCCGCTCCTGATCTGGTTGCTCCATCCCGCGGATCGGATCGCCGTCCTGCCGATCGCCGCGCTGGCGCTGTTGGTGATCTGGTTCCACCGCGCCAACATCCGCCGATTGCTGGCCGGGACCGAGAATCGATTCGGCAAGCGTGCAACCGCCGGTGGGGGCACACCGTGACACGCGTGGCAGTCATCGGTGCCGGCGCGTGGGGCACCGCCCTGGCCGACTTGCTCGCGCGGCATGACGTCGACACCACGCTCTGGGCGTTCGAGCGCGAGGTGAGTGAGGCGATCAACACCCGGCACGAGAATCCGCTCTACTTCACGGGGCACGCGCTCGCGCCGACACTGCGGGGGACCTCCGACCTCAGGACGGCGCTGGCTGGCGCGGATCTGATCTGCAGCGTTACGCCGAGCCATGTGGCCCGGGGCGTCTGGCGCGAGGCAGCGCCGATGATCGCCGCGGGGACACCGCTCGTCTGTGCCACCAAGGGCATCGAACCCGACACGCTCGAGCTCATGCACGACGTCGCGAGGGACGAGTTGCCACAGGCACACTTCGTCGCGTTCTCCGGACCAAGCTTCGCGGAGGAAGTCCATGCCGGGCAGCCCACTGCCGTGGTGGCTGCATCGGAGCATGATGAGGCGGCAGAGCGAACCCAGGCGCTCTTCAGTTGGCCATCGTTCCGGGTCTATACCCAGCACGACGTCGTCGGCGTCGAGGTCGCGGGTTCGATGAAGAATGTCATGGCGATTGCGGCGGGCGTACTCGAGGGCTTGGGGCTCGGTCACAATCCACGCGCGGCATTGCTGACGCGGGGGCTCGCCGAGATCTCGAGGCTTGGTCAGGCACTGGGGGCGGACCCGCTCACCTTCGCCGGGCTCGCCGGTATGGGCGATCTGATACTCACCTGTACTGGTGGTCTGTCGCGCAATCGTCAGCTCGGCATCGAGCTGGCAGAGGGCATCACACTCGCGCAGCACCGCGCGAAGGTGCGGACCGTGGCGGAGGGAGTCAACACGGCGCTCGGTGCATTCCGTCTGGCGGAGCAGCATGGTGTCGAGATGCCCATCACCGAGCAGGTCAAGGCGGTGCTCTTCGACGGGGCCAATCCGAGGGACAGTATCAGCGAGCTGATGGTGCGCGATCTCAAGTCCGAGAGGTGGACGTGAATCTTCCGAATCCGGTACAGGAGTTCTTCTCGATCGGCGATGTGTGTCAACTCACCGACCTCAAGCCGCACGTGCTCCGCTACTGGGAGTCGCAATTCAAGTTTCTCAACCCGGCGAAGAATCGATCCGGCAACCGGGTCTACAAGGCGCGCGAGGTCGAGCTGATCATGCTGGTCAAGAATCTGCTCTATATCGACAAGTACACCATCGAGGGAGCCCGAATCCGGCTCGACCAATTCCGTCGCACCGGCGAACTGCGGCATCACACCGCTGCCGCGACCCGTGAGCAGACCGTGCGCGAGGTCGCGACCGAGATTGTCGACATCCTCGCGGTGCTCGACGGACGGACCCCGGCGATCCGCGAGGGCCGCCAGGACGACGAATCCTAGCTCGGCTATCTTCCCACGATGCACATTCTTGCGACCAATGACGACGGCATCCTCTCCCCCGGCATCCAGATCCTGGCCGAGGCATGCCGAACCGTCGCCGACGTCACGGTCGTGGCGCCAGACCGTGAACAAAGCGCGCAGTCCCATGCGCTCACGATGACTCGACCACTCCGGCCGATCCGGCGACCCGACGGAACATGGCAGGTCGACGGCACGCCGACCGACTGCGTCCTCCTGGCGCTCGAGGCACCCCTGGTGTCGTCGCGCCCCGACTTCGTGTTCAGTGGGATCAACCACGGCCCGAACATGGGCGAGGACACATTGTACAGCGGCACGGTCTCGGCGGCGATGGAGGCGGTGGTCTGCGGTATCCCAGGGATCGCCTTCTCGTTCGCCGGCCGACGCGACGACCTGCTCGCCGGCTACCTGCCGATCGTGACGCAGTTGGTGCAGCGGATCGTCCGCCTCGTGGACATGCCACCCAACACCCTGCTCAACATCAACCTGCCAGAACTGCCGGCCGACGAGGTCAAGGGCATTCGGGTGGTGCCGCTCGGGTCCCGGTTCTTCCAGAACTCGGTGATGAAGCAGCAGGACCCGTGGGGCCGTGACGTCTACTGGATTGGGGGGGGGCAGATCACCTGGACCGGAGAGGTCGACACCGACCACGCCGTCGTCCGCGAGGGCTTCGTCGCCGTGACGCCGCTGCACCTTGACCTCACCAACTTCTCCCTGCTCGATACCGTTCGGGGCTGGGCGCTGGCCCTCGAGGACTGATGTCCGACGGCTATGCGGGGTACCGGTCCGCCCTGGTCGAGGCGCTCCAGCTCAAGGGCATCCGCGACATGGCGGTGCTACGGGCCATTGCCACGGTGCCGCGACACCGATTCGTCCCCCCAGAGCTCGCTGGTCGCGCGTACGATGACGTCGCGCTCCCCATCGGTGCCGGCCAGACCATCTCCCAGCCGTACGTGCAGGCGCGCTCCTGCGAATTACTCGAGCTGACTGGGAGAGAGCGGGTGCTCGAGATCGGGACCGGGTCCGGCTACCAGACTGCACTCCTCTCGATGTTGGCCGAGATGGTTTTTGGCATCGAGCGGATCGCCGAACTCGCCCGACGTGGCCACGATGCGCTCAAGGCGTGCGGCTTCACCAATGTGTCGGTGATGCATGGCGATGGCACGCTGGGGTTCAAGCCCAGCGCGCCATACCATGGCATTGTCGTCGCGGCGGCGGCGCCCAACATCCCCAAGTCACTGGTCGAACAGCTGGTGCCCGGTGGGCGATTGGTCATCCCGGTGGCCAAGGAGGGTGAGGACGCCCAAGTCCTGACCCTGGTGCGCCGCGACGCCGAGGGGCCGGGATTTGAGGTCACCCCAATCTCCGATGTGCGCTTTGTCCCCTTGCTCGGTGAGTTCGGCTACTCGCCCCGGGAGTCCTGAATGGAGCTGCTGCGCCAGTTCGTCGATTTCTTCCTGCACCTCGACACCCATCTGGCAGAGATCATTGCTGACTACGGGACGTGGACCTACGCCATCCTCTTCCTGATCATTTTCGTGGAAACAGGATTGGTCATCATGCCACTCCTCCCGGGTGATTCGCTCCTCTTCGCGGCGGGGACCTTCGCCGCGCTCGGCAGCCTCAACCCGCTGCTGCTGATCGCGTTGCTCGCCACAGCCGCGATCCTGGGCGATACGGTCAACTACTGGATCGGCAAGCGGATCGGGGCCCGGGCCTTTTCGGGGAACATCCGGTTCCTCAAGCGGTCCTATCTCGACCGAACCCAGCGGTTCTACGAGCGTCACGGCGGGAAGACCATCATCCTGGCCAGATTCGTCCCGATCGTCCGGACGTTCGCGCCGTTTGTGGCCGGGGTAGGGACGATGACCTACCCCAGGTTTCTGGCCTACAACGTGGTCGGGGCGGTGGCCTGGGTGTCAGGATTTGTGGGCATCGGGTACCTGTTCGGGAACATTCCTGCGGTGAAGGAACGGTTCTCGCTGGTCATCCTCGGGAT
>JBDTNH010000114.1:0-6872 GCA_039933845.1 Gemmatimonadota bacterium | reverse complement strand
TCGCTCCGCCAGCTCAACGACAAGATCGAGGAAGCCAAGCGCAAGAAGAACATCCTGATCGCCCGCGCACGTCGAGCCGAGGCGCAGCAGCGCATTCAGGAGACGCTCTCGGGCATGGGCGACAAGAGCGCGTTCGAATCGTTCGAGCGGATGCAGGAACGGATCGAGAACAACGAGCGCAAGGCGCTCGCCGCGGCCGAGCTGCAGGAAGAGTTTACGGGCGACAAACTGTCACGTGAGTTCGAGCAGCTCGAGTACCACGGCAGCTCGGATCAGCAGTTGCTCGATCTCAAGCAGAAGATGGGACTCCTCTCCGGGGGCACGCCGGAGTCGCAGAAGCAGCTCGGCGGCGGTGCGGCCGAGGCCGAGATCGTGGAGGAGAACGACCAGGCGTGAGTGCACCACGACACCTGATCCTGGCCGACGGCGATTTCTCGCCGCTCCTCTCCAAGACTGCCAACTCCGTGATCCGGTACCAACCGGATCGCGTAGTGGCGGTGCTCGACAGCACCAAGGCCGGCCAGACGGTCCAGCAGGTGCTCGGTTACGGCGGTGACACCCCGGTCGTCGCCACCATGCAAGAGGGCCTCGCCCTCGGCGCCAACTCGGTCCTGATCGGCATCGCGCCGGTGGGGGGGGGACTCCCCGAGACATGGCGCGACTGGATTCTGCAGGCGATCGAGGGTGGCTGCGACATCGTGAGTGGCCTGCACACCTTCTTCGCCGACGATCCGGTGTTCGCCGCGGCCGCGGCGAAGGCGGGCACTCGCATCCACGACATTCGGAAGCCACCGGCAAACCTGCCCGTGGCGAGTGGGCTCGCCCGCGACCTCGACGCCCTGGTGGTCCTCACCGTCGGCACCGACTGCAACGTCGGCAAGATGACGGCGCAACTTCAGCTGGTCGATGGCCTCAATGCGCGCGGCCTGCGCACCAACTTCGTCGCGACCGGACAAACCGGGATCATGATCGAGGGCTGGGGCATCGCGGTCGACGCGGTGGTCGCCGACTTCATCGCTGGCGCCGCCGAGCAGATCACGCTGAAGGGCGCCGTGGGGGCCGACATCGTGCTGGTCGAGGGGCAGGGCAGCATCAACCATCCCGGCTACAGTGGTGTCACGCTCGGCCTGCTGCACGGCTCGACGCCCGACGCGATGATCCTCTGCCATCAGGCCAGCCGCAAGTACATCGGTGACTATCGAAAGGCGGCGTGGCTGGAGCTGCCGCCACTGAGCGAATACGTCAAGCAGTACGAGGGGCTGGCGAATCTGGTGCATCCGTCGAAGGTGATCGGGATCGCACTCAACACCTTCGACCTGTCGGAGGATGAGGCGCGGGCCGCGTGCGAGCTGGCGACGGCGGACACCGGCCTGCCCGCGACCGATCCGGTGCGATTCGATGCGGCACCGCTGCTTGATGCGCTGGAGGCGGCGAAGCGGGTGAAGGATGCAGGAGTGTCATCCCGAACGTAGCTCATCGTTTCATCGCGCGAGCTCGTCGGACGGCCTCGCGAACTCGTCGGAAAGTCGCGAGCACTCCTCATCCGCCCCGCGACGGTCCCGTTCTCCAAATTCATGGAGGCGGTCGCACAATTGAAGGTGTCGAGCGGCCGCGCGCTGCGCCCGTCCGCGCCGCGACGGTCCCGTTCTCAGAATTTATGAAGGCGAACGCGCAGTTGATGGTGTCGGGTGGCCGCACGCTGGGCCCGTCCGTGCCGCGATGGTCCCGTTCGCTGAATTTATGGAGGCGATCCCGTTCTTGATGGTGTCAGTTCGCCGCACGCCGCGTCCGTCCGCGCCGCGATGGTTCCGTTCGCCGAAATGATGGAGGCGATCACGCGCTTGATGGTGTCGGTTGGCCAGACGCCGCGTCCGTCCGTGCCGCGACGGTCCCCTTCGCCGAATTGATGGAGGCGGTCGCGCCCGCGATGGTCTCATGCGTTACTCTCATGGAGTCGATCACTCACTGATGGTATTGGTCTGGGACCCATTGGTCGCAAAGGGCGTGGAGCCCGATTCGATCCCGACAACTGCCGTCCGGATCAGAGTGGGTGATCTCACTCAATTCGACGCGCGCCTCTCGAATGCCCCGGGATAGCCACTTTTATGGAGATGGGTCATGACAGACAGCCGGACGCCAGCGGTGTCAAGGAGCGGTTACTAAATGCGACCGTTATGGGTAGCCCTTGCCCTGACTCTGGCCGCCGCCTGCGGCGGTACCGGGCCAAGCGACGGCGGACCGGAGCTCTCCGGCTCGATCTTTTTCGCGAGATCGGCCTCGGGTGACTCACTTGCCACCTCGCCGTGGCAGCTGAACTTCGGGAGCCCCGAACGCCTCATTCCGGTCGATCTGTCGCGATACGAGATGGACTCAGTGCGCCGGAGTCTCATTCTTGGTGACCAGAACATCGACGTCAGCCGAGATGGGAGATTTCTCTACCTCTCGGCGTTCCGCAAGATCCTGCGGGTGAACCTGCCCGGGGGAGGTGTGCCTGAGGAACTGGGAGTTGTCGGCATTGCAACCAATCCCCAGGTGTCGCCCGACGGTTCACGGATTGTGTTCGAGCGTCCAGTCGGGGGCTTCGAGCTGGGCATGATGAACACTGACGGCTCCGGGGCGAGGATCTTTTTCCAGGCCCCGATTGACCTGATCGAATACTATGGCGAGCCGATCTGGCTCGGCAATGATCGCATCCTGTTGCCGGTGCTCACCCCGATGGCCGGGGGAAGCCCGACCCGGGTCCTCGAGTTTGCCGCGCCCGACTGGCAGGAGGGAGAGTATGTGCCGCTTCGGAACGCGCTGAGCCATACGCTTGACGTGCTCGCCGCGTCACCTGACGGCACGCGACTCTTCCTAGCCGAATGTCGACCAGACTGCCGAATCCTCGAATACAGTCCAGGCGGCCCCTACGGCGCCGTTCTGTTCGACGTGGACGACTCGGTCGGAGGACGCTTCGTCGTCTCACCTGATGGGAACTACTTGCTGTTCAGTGGCGACGACTTGGCGATTTTCGATCTCCGGACCCGCCGCAAGGTGAAGACCATCCCCGGCGGTCTCACGTCCACGGGCTTCAATCGTGAAGAGTATGCGGTCTCTTGGACCGAGAAGTCGCCGTGAACTTGGAGAACGCGCAGAGCTCGTAGTCGAGGAGTACCAGATGCGACCCTGGTGGTTAGCCCTTGCCCTGACTCTGGCGGCCGCCTGCGGCGGTACCGGGCCGAGCGACGGGGGATCAGAGTTTTCTGGCTCGATCTTCTTCGCCAGATCAGCCTCGGGCGACTCACTTGCCACATCGCCGTGGGAGCTGAACTTCGGGAGCGCCGAACGCCTCATACCGGTCGATTTATCGCGATATGAGATTGACTCAGTCCGGCGGAGTCTCATTCTGGGCCAACAGAACATCGACGTCAGTCGAGATGGCAGATTTCTCTACCTCACAGCGTTCCGCAAGATTCTTCGGGTGAAGCTGCCTGGGGGCGGCGCACCCGAGGAGCTGGGGTTTGTTGGCGATGCTACCCGTCCCAAGGTGTCGCCTGACGGTTCAAGCATCGTGTTCACCCGTCCTATCGGTGGCTTCGAGCTGGGCATGATGAACACCGACGGCTCCGGGGCAAGGATCTTTTTCCAGGCCCCAATTGATCTGATCGAAGCCTATGGCCAGCCGATCTGGCTCGGCAATGATCGCATCCTGTTGCCGGTCCTCACCCCGATGGCGGGGGGGAGCCCGACCCGGGTCGTTGAGTTTGCCGCGCCCGACTGGCAGGAGTCCGAGTATCTGCCGCTTCGGAACGCGCTCAGCCACACGGGTGACGTTCTCGCCGCGTCACCTGACGGCAAACGACTCTTCGTGCAGGTGTGTCGGCCTGATTGCCGGGTGCTCGAATACAGCCCGGGGGGTCCCACTGGCGCCGTCCTGTTTGACCTGGACGACTCGATTGGAGGCTCCTTCGCCGTTTCGCCGGACGGCAACTATTTGTTGTTCAGTGGCGACAACATGGCGATCTTCGATCTCCGGACACGACGCAAGGTGAAGACCCTCCCCGGAGGGCTCACGTCCACGGGCTACGACCGTGCAGAGAATGTGATCTCATGGACGGACCAGTTGCCGTAGCGTGCAGAGAGGCGATGACATCGTCCCTCGTCCATCAGCTACAATCCGATCCGTCCCGCCACGAACAGATCAACGTACCGCACCTCGAGCGGCCCGAATTGCCCGCCGCCCATGGGTTCGCAACAGGCGGTGTAGCTGTTGTAGAGCAGGCCCACCTGCACGCCCGGTCGCCAGCGGCCGCGCCACGTCGCGCCGAGTCCGAGCGCCCAGAGTGATTGCCGATCCTGTTGGTAGCGTGTCACGATGGGATCGTCACCGGCCTGGCCGGCGCTGAAGATCCTGGTCACGGATATCTGCGGCTCCCAACTCCCGAGATCATGGCCGTAGTGGACGCCGAGGTTGGCCGGAAAGACGAGCGCATTGGTCTGGAAGGAGACGGCGAGATGATCGCGTCCGGTGGCGGGCAAGAGTCCCACCTTTACGTAGGGCATCAGCACGAGTCTGGTGTCACCAGCTGCGAGATCGCGTGAGTAGACCCCCGCGGCCAGCCCAAGCTCAACCTGCGAGCTCACGCCCCACGCCGGGCTCACGTAGGCCAGCAGGTCGGTGCCGTCTTCGGCGGTGCCCCGTTCCTGATCGGCGATCACGGCGACACCGACGTCGGCATGCAGGCCAGGCTCGACTCGCGCCGACTGGAAGGTCGGGAAGCAGGCACTCGACATGAGCAGAAGGGCCGACAGGGCGCAGGATCTCGGGGTCGGTGTCATATTCAGAAAGGTAGTGCCCCCATGTCGGCTGCGCGGGTGTGTGGTCTGTCGCCGCCCTGGCGTCCACACGTTGTCGGACACGCTCCGACGTTCTCCGCTGGTCCCGGTACTTGAGGCCATTCGCCCCACTCCACTGTGGAGGTCTGGTGCGCGTCATCCGGTTGTTGCTCATGCTGTTCCTGCCCGCCGCGCTCAGCGCGCAGTCGGTGCGCGGACGGGTGGTCAACGACGCTGAATCTCCGGCACCGATCGCCCGCGCGATCGTCGAACTCTCTCAGGGGAGTTGGTCGAGACGCACGCTGACCGGTGCCACCGGGACCTACCAGATCGCGGGCAACGGGCCCGGCGTCTACAGCTTCCGTGTCGCCGCGATCGGTTTCGCCCCCACTACCCGCACACGCATCCTCCTCGCGAGCGAGCCTCTAGACCTCGGCGACATTCGTCTCGCCGCTCATGTGATCACACTCGCGGACATCGATGTCCAGGCCAACTCGTCGTGCAAGGCGAGTCCCGGTTCCGGCACCGTGCTCGGTCGGCTCCTCGATGGCGCGCGCACCTCGCTACAGGTGATGGAGGGGACCCTGCCGACGCTCGAGGGCGGCTTCCGGGTCGAGCGGATCACGCGACGCGCGCTTCCCGGCAGGAGAGACTCGCTGGTCAGCGCCGACACCTCGACGTCGATATTCACCGTATGGCCCATCGCGAGTGTCGGAGTCGATTCGCTCGAGCGATTCGGCTTCTCGATGGATGGATTGGCCGACGGATCGGACGGGCGCACCTGGTTCGGCCCGGATGTCGCCGTCCTCTTCTCCGACTGGTTCCTCGGCACACACTGCTTCACCGTCAAGGATCGGAAGGGCGAGGGCGCTCCCGTGGTCGTGACCTTCGAGCCTGCCGGCAAGAGTGGCATGGTCGACATCGGCGGCGACTTCACGCTCGACCCCACCACGCTGGCACTGACACGCCTCACGTTCGAACATCGCAACCTGCCGAATCGGATGCGGAACGGGGTGGCCGGTGGCGACCTCCAGTTTGCCCAATTGCCCTCGGGACTCTGGTTGCCAATGAAGTGGTCGATTCGTGCCCCGATCCAGACCACGCGCGGTGCCGTGGCGGGATCGTCGAGTCAGGCAGGGCAGGT
The DNA here is from genome assembly GCA_039933845.1 of Gemmatimonadota bacterium. GTDB lineage: Bacteria > Gemmatimonadota > Gemmatimonadetes > Gemmatimonadales > GWC2-71-9 > Palsa-1233. The sequence goes on along the minus strand of JBDTNH010000114.1, from coordinate 913 downwards.
GGTCGGGTTCGAAAACAAGTTGCCCGATGCACCACCGATCAGACGGCGAACCGCTCGTCGCGAGCCGTTCTCGGTGCCCCGTCGTGTGCTCAGCCCACCGGATTCACTCACCGATGTATCGCACTACCACGCGGCGATCGACTTCGCCTGTCCGGCTGCACCGGCGACTCGCAATGCACTGTTCCAGGCCGAGGTTGTCGCGGCCGATCGCGCAGGACGTTCGCCCAATGACGCCGCGGGGTGGCACGCACTGGCGTGCGTGAGGGCGCATCTCGATCTCGAGGGCGCCATCGGTCGCGAGTCAGTCGAGATGCCGCTCGGCACGTCGTGGCAGGAAGGCGCGATCAACGCGGAGCTCAAGGCACTGACCGCCCAGCCAGATCGACGCGAGAGCGCCGAGTTGCTGGCGGTGCTGATGGCCGACCAGCCTGAGCCGAAGCCGGCCGCGGCAATCCGGATCGCGTTGGCGCGCGCCGTGACCGATGGCGTGGCCGCCCCCGCGGCGGTGCGTGGCTGCGCCGCGCTCTCGCTTCGGCTCGGCGACCTCGCAGCGACCAATCGGTGCGTCGAGATCGGACTCGAGGGCGGCGCCGACTCGACGTGGCAACTGATGTTGCTGGCGCGCCTCGCCTCCCGGACGCCCGATACCGCCTTCGTGTCGACACTCTTCGACGGCGCGCTCGGCACGGCGCACGATGCCGCCGCGTGGTCGGAGGTCGGCTGGCAGCTGCACTGGTTCCTGGAGCCTGACGAATGGGACGAGTGGCAGCGCCTCGACGATGCGCGTCGTGCAGGTTGGGTGCGCGACCGCCTCGCCACACGCGACATCCGTGACGGTAAGCGCGCCGGTGCACGACTGATGGAGCACTTCCATCGGCTGGACTATGCGGAGGAACACTTTCGGCGAATCCTC
>JBDTNH010000113.1:0-6924 GCA_039933845.1 Gemmatimonadota bacterium | reverse complement strand
TTCCCGGTGCTGGTGCCGGGGCAGCTGCTCACCGCGGAGATCCTCGACTACCTGCTGGCGCTCGACGTGAAGGAGATCCACGGCTACGAACCGGAGCACGGCCTCCGGGTCTTCACACCGGCGGCGCTCGAGGCACGGCTCGGCGCCCGTGGCGTGCCGGCACTGGCCGCGGTCGGGGTCGGCTGATGGCAAAGCGCGCACGCACCAAATCGGAGATCAAGGCGCGGCTCAAGAAGAAGGCGAAGCAGCGCACCAAGGACCTCAAGCGCGCCAAGCGCGAGAAGAAGCTCAACCGAAAGGCGAATACCGACGTGACCACGACGACAAAGACCCGGACCCGGAAGCGCACGACCGCGGGCAAGCCCAAGCCCGCGAACCCCGTGAAGGTCCGGACGGCACATCCGACGCTGGTGGGCATCTCCGACATCCGTCGGCATTTCCACCGCAACGAGGAGCCGGTCTACTTCATCAGCGCCACGCCGTTCAACCTGATCGGTCTCGATGAGTGGGTGCGCAATCTCCACTTCATCAACTACGTCGACTGCTTCGATGGTCAGCACCCGCATGTCTTCGTGCCGACCGAGACGCCGCATCGGCCGTTCACGTCGATCGAGGACATCAACAACTACCTGTTGAGTCACAAGGAAGTGATCGACTACATCCGTGCCCGCGGTCCCGGTGGCAAGGCCGTCTTCCTCTTCTTCGACGAGGAGACCGAGGCGCTCTGCAAGGAGCTCGGGCTCGAGGTCACCTTCCCGTCGGCCGAACTCCGGCGCGCGGTCGACAACAAGGTCGAGGCGACGCGGATCGCCGACCGTGCCGGCGTGGCATCGGTGCCGCACGTCCTCTCGAAGGTCGAATCCTGGCAGGACCTGCAACGTGTGGCGGAGCCGCTCGGCGGCGACCTCGTGATCCAGACGGCGTTCGGCGACTCGGGGCACACGACCTTCTTCATCGCCTCCGAGGCCGATTACGAGAAGCATGCCGAGGAGATCACCGCCGAGCCCGAGGTGAAGGTGATGAAGCGGGTGCGGGTGAAGGGTGCCGCACTCGAGGCATGCGTCACGCGGCACGGCACGATCGTCGGGCCGCTGATGACCGAGCTGGTCGGCTTCCCGCGGCTCACGCCGTATCGGGGTGGCTGGTGTGGCAACGAGGTGAATGCGGAGGCGTTCCCGGCCGAGGTGAGGAATCGGGCGCGGGAATCAACGGTGGCGTTCGGCGAGGAGCTCCGGAAGATGGGCTATCGCGGCTACTTCGAGTTGGACTTCCTGCATGATCAGGACACCGATGACCTGTATCTGGGCGAGGTGAATCCGCGGATCACCGGGGCGAGTGCGATGACCAATCTTGCCGCCTTTGCGCACGCCGACGCGCCGCTCTTCCTGTTCCACTTGCTGGAGTACTCGAACATCGAGTTCGAGCTCGATGTCGCGGCACTCAATGCGCGCTGGGCCAATCCGGCCAACATCGACCCGTGGGGTCAGCTGGTGATGAAGCACACCGCCGACGAGATCGGTGTCGTGACCGCCGCCCCGCAGTCGGGCGTGTGGCGGCTGCTGCCAGATGGTGGTGTCGAGTATGTGCGGATGCAGACGCATCGACGCACGGTCGACACCGAGAACGAGGGGTTCTTCATCCGGATCGCCAACATCGGGGACTATCTCTACGAGGGTGCCGATCTCGGTATCCTGATCACGCCGGGTCGGTTGATGACCGAGGACCACCAGCTCAACGACCGCGGCCGTGAATGGATCAAGGCGATCCATGGCGCGTACCGCAGCACACCGATGGCGGGGCACGAGGTGCCGGCCGATGTCACCGTGGCCGAGGTGGGCAATTTCAAGATCCTCTAGCGGGGTGGTGGAGCGGACGCTCCACGCGATCCAGGAAGATGATCCCGGTGCCCGGTGGGCCGGGATCTACCGCGATCTGGCGGCGGGCTACACCACGTGGTTCCTCCGCGAGGGCGACGCGGCGCGTCCGTCGTATGCGGCGGCGTCAGAGGCACTGCGCGCGCACATGCCCGAACTCTTCCCAGTGTACGAGCGACTGGTCGAGCTCGCCGGTGGTGGCGATCAGGCCGCGAGGATGTTGGCGCTCTGGTGTCCGGCGCCATATCTCACCGGCTGTTCGCAGGCCGTCTGGCGCGGGCCGACACCGCTGCTGGTTCGGAACTATGACTATCTCCCGCATCTCTGGGACGGCGTGCTGCTCTCGTCGAAGTGGACGGGCCGGCGAGTCGTCGGCATGCTCGATTCGATGTGGGGTGTGCTCGACGGGATGAACGAGGACGGCCTCGCGGTCTCACTCGCGTTCGGCGGTCGGCCGGTGGTGGGTCCCGGATTCGGGATGCCGCTGATCCTGCGCTACATCCTCGAGACGTGTCGCGATGTGCCCGAGGCGGTGGCGGTGTTGCTCAGGGTGCCGAGCCACATGTCGTACAATGTCACGTTGCTCGACCGGCAGGGGCGGTATCGGACGGTGTTCGTGGCGCCGGATCGACCGACCGCCGTGACGCACCGGAGCATTGCCACCAATCATCAGCGCGTGGTCGAGTGGGAGGCGTTCGCGCACGCCACCGCGACGCTCGACCGGGAGCGGCATCTGCGATTGCGTCTGGCCGACCCACTCGAGACCGTCACCAGATTCGTGCGACGATTTCTCGAGCCGCCCTTGTTCACCAATCCGGGTCAGCGGGGGTGGGGCACGCTCTACACCGCGGTCTACGAGCCTGCCACATCGAGCATGGCGCTGCACTGGACGCACGATTCCCTGGTCGAGACCCTCGGTTCGTTCCGCGAAGCGGACGTCCCGATTGCCTATCTCAGCCCGATTCCTGAAAGGACCGCATCATGAGTCACGTTGCCATCAACCCCGCCACCGGCGAGACCGTCTCCACGCATGAGGAGATCACCAACCAGGCGTTGGGGAAGGCGATCACGCACACCGCGAAGACGGCGCGCGCCTGGCAGCAGAAGACCGGCTTTGGCGAGCGTGCCGTGAGGATGCGGAAGGCCGCCGCGGTGCTGCGTGCACGTGCCGACGAGTTCGGGGTGCTGATGGCGCGTGAAATGGGGAAGCCGCTCACGCAGGGGCGGGGCGAGGTGGAGAAATGTGCCTGGGTGTGTGAGTACTACGCCGAGCATGCAGAAGCGTTCTTGGCGCCGGAGATGGTCGAGACCGATGCGTCGCGCAGTTACGTGGCGTACCGCCCACTGGGTGTGGTCTTCGCGGTGATGCCGTGGAATTTCCCGTTCTGGCAGGTGTTCCGCTTCGCGGCTCCTGCGCTGATGGGCGGCAACGGCGGGCTGCTCAAGCATGCGGCGAATGTGCCGGGTTGCGCGCTCGCGATCGAGTCGGTCTTCCGCGATGCCGGATTCCCGGAGGGGCTCTTCCGGACGTTGCTGATTTCTCACGACCAATCGAAGCGGGTGATCCGTCACAAGGACGTCGCCGCGGTGACGCTGACCGGCAGCACGCGGGCCGGCAAGGCGGTCGCCAAGGAGGCGGGTGCCAGGCTCAAGAAGTGTGTCCTCGAGCTCGGTGGTAGTGATCCGTACATCATCCTGAAGGATGCCGATCTGGACCTGGCGGTCGAGGCGTGTGCCACGAGCCGGATGCTCAACTCGGGGCAGAGCTGCATCGCGGCCAAGCGATTCATCGTGGTGCCCGAAGTGCAGGGCGAATTCGAGCGGCGATTGGTCGAGCGGATGCGTGCCGCGAAGATGGGCGATCCGATGCAGGAGCAGAACGACATCGGGCCGCAGGCGCGGGTCGACCTGCGCGACGAGTTGCATGCCCAAGTCGAGGCAAGCGTCGCGAAGGGCGCCAAGCTGCTGCTCGGTGGCACGCTCCCCAGCGGACCGGGCGCGTTCTATCCGCCGACGGTGCTCACCGATGTGAAGAAGGGGATGGTGGCGTACAAGGAGGAGCTGTTCGGTCCGGTTGCCGCGATCATCCCAGTCAAGAATCGGGCGGCAGCGATCAAGGTGGCCAACGACAGCATCTACGGACTCGGCGCGGCGGTCTTCACGCGCGATGTGGCGGCGGGCGAGAAGATCGCGGCCGACCAACTCGAGGCAGGTGCCTGCTTCGTGAATGCATTCGTCAAGTCCGATCCACGCCTGCCGTTCGGCGGCATCAAGGAGAGCGGCTTCGGCCGCGAGCTCGCCAGGCACGGGTTGCTGGAGTTCCAGAATGCGAAGAGTATCTACGTCAAATGATGCCGACTCGCGGGTAAACCCGCGGCTCGGCTGATGTCGCTAAAGCGACGTCCGAGGTTCGATGGGGTGGGTCGAGGTCCCTTTAGGGACATCAGCCGAGCCGTCGCGTTTGCGACGAGCTCTCAACGATTCAACCAGTAGCTGACCTTGACCAAAAACCGGTCCTCGGCGCGCTGACCGAACAAGTCGCCAAAGTCGCCGCGGAACGATTCCTCACCCTGCACCGGCGCGAATGCGGAGCGGCCCTGCGACCAGACGAGGAAGAGCGTCGAGCCGGGCCGATACTCCCAGCGGAACACCGCGTTCGACCGAAACGCCTTGACGTTGAACCCACCCGGCGCTTCGGCCCCGCTGCCCGTGTACTCCTGGAAGCGGTCGTCGTAGTGTACGGCGCGTGGGTCATCCAGCTCGCGCACTCGGCTGTAGGTGCCCTTGGAGATGAACGGATTGGCATACCACTGCAGCGATGCGGTCGGGCTGAAGGTGTAGTTGAGCCGCCACGTGACACCCAGCGTCCGCTGGTCGAGCGCCGCGAAGGTATAGTGCGTGACGCCCGCGCCATCGACCGGATTGCCGAACCACTGACTGTCGTCGCGGTTGGTGCTGGCATTCACGCTGAGTGAGGTCGAGAACCGCGACCCCATCTTGACCCGGACCGAAGGATTCAGGCTGAAGTTGCTGCTGCGGCCACCGTCCTGGGTGGTGTAGTTGAAGCCAATGCCCGGCACGATCGCATGACGATCGTCACCCTCGATGCTGCCCCACGGCGAGAATCGCGGACCGACCCGGAGTGCCGGCCCACCGCGCGTGCACGACCGATCACAATAAGTGTCGCCGATGCTATAGGTCCCGCCCAAGTGGAACCACATCCGGTTGGCGAGTTGGATATGCGTGTTGGTGTTGAATGCCCGATCGGTCGGCAGGCCATCCAATGACCAGTGCTGCCACCAATTGAAGTTCCAGGTGAGTCGCCGGTAGACGGGTGTCGGTGTGTTCCACCCAAGTTGGAACCAGTTGTTCCAGCTCTGCTCGCCCGCAATTCGCAGAAAACCAATGTCGTTCAACTCGAATCCGGCCGACTGCCGCCCGTACCCTGTTTCGAAGTGGGTGTGCAGGCCAGCGGTCTTGGCGAATCGGAATTCGGTCGCCGCGCCCGACAAGACGGTACGATCGGGATCCACGACCTGATCGCCATCGGGCCGCTGGTAGTAGTGCGCCGGTTGCTGTTGTGTCCGGGCAATCGCCTCGGCTGTGCCCGCGACACGGCTCGCCATCAACGAGCCGGAGAACTCGTAGTTGCCGATGCGATGCCTCGCGTCGAGGCCGCCGGTATACGCACTGCCATGCAGGTACGGATCGCTGTCCTGGTCGAGCGAACGGTTGACGGCGGTTACCATCGCGCCCACGCTGGTGGCGCCGCCCCGGTAGTCGCGGTTGAGACGCAGCACGGAGTAGTTGGTGGCGGGCTCCACGGTGCGATCATCCAGGCCGCCGACCCGACTCGTCACCGCGTCGAGGAATCCCAGGGAGAAGCCTGACGGTGTCCGGCCGGTGAGCTTCGCGGCGCCGAGTATCCGTGAGCTCGTCGGAGTCGACGCATCGCCGTTGATGCCGGCGAGGGTTGGCGCGCGGCCGATGCGACGCGAGTAGAAGAGTCCCTCGCCGGTCCGGCAGTCGACCACGATGAAGCAGTTGACCTTGAAGTCGAACACGCCAGCGCCGGCGACGAAGAACGGGCGTCGTTCACCGAAGAAGGTCTCGAATGCAGACAAGTTGAGTTCGGCCGGATCGGCTTCGACCTGACCGAAGTCGGGGTTCACCGTGGCATTCAGTGCGAAGTTGCTCGTGAGCCGGTAGCGGACATCGCCACCGACACTGAGGGCCTGGCGCCGAGTGCCGACGGTGGCGCCGGCGGCGGGCTCGTTTTGGGTGAGGACATACGGCACGAATTCGGCGCGACGCAGGGCCTCGAGGCCGGTGAGTCCAGTTAGATCGCCGAACTGTGATACCAATCCGATCCGGGACGGCCGGTGCCCGGGCCAGCTTGCCTGGGTCCCGTCGCGCTGTACGCTTCGCCAGACGGCGATGCCGAAGGTGAGATCGTCGCCACCGGCAAAGCCGAGCTGCGAGAACGGAATGCGGTACTCGGCGGTCCAGCCGAGCGAATCGACGGAAGTCGCCACATCCCAGACGGCGTCCCAGGCGGTGTCCTCCTGGCCATCGTTATAGATCGCGTGGTCGGCCTTGGTCCCAGCCGCGTTGACCTGGAACTCGAAGCCGGTGCGTCGGTCGTGATACGAATCGAGCATCACGACCACATTGTCCGAGGCGGTGCCCTCATCGCGACGTGCGAGCAGCCCGACGATGCTGTCGGGAGCAGTGTCGAAGCTCCGGACAAAGAGATACAGGTTCGTGGCGTCGTAGGCGACCCTGAACGCGGTCTGCTGGGAGGGGTCGCCGGCCTCGACCGGCCGTACTTCATGGAAGCCGGTCGTGGGGGTGATCGTCTGCCAGATCGGATCGGTGTCCAGACCATCGAGCACGACCGGTGTGGTGGTGCGCACCGCGCGCACCGTGGCGGGTGATTGGCCCGACAAGGTTCCAGCGATCAGCATCATGCCGGCGAGTAAGTGTCTCAGGTTCACGGGAAGGGCCTCGGGCGGGGGTTTGGCCACGGCCAGACATCGACGCCACCTCG
>JBDTNH010000112.1:0-7048 GCA_039933845.1 Gemmatimonadota bacterium | reverse complement strand
GGTCGCGCGGCGAACCGGCGGGTCGAGGTGGCGATCTACGCGAGCGAGGCGTATCGGAAGCAGCTCAGCGAAAAGGGCACGCCGTGATGCGTGCTCGACGCGCGATGCTCGGGGTGGCGGTCCTGCTTGCGGGATGCGCCATCTCGACGCAGCAGGAGGTGCAGCTCGGGCAAGACTATTCGGCCCAGATCGCGCAGGAGCTGCCGCTCATCCACAACGCCCAAGTGGAGCAGTACATCACCCAGCTCGGCAATCGTCTCGCGCGGGCGACCGATACCCGTGGTCTGACCTGGCATTTCACGGTCGTCAACAGCGATGAAGTGAATGCGTTCGCCGTGCCGGGTGGCTGGGTGTATGTCAATCGCGGCTTGATCGAGCGCGCCGCCGACATGAGTCAGGTGGCTGGCGTGCTCGGGCATGAGATCGGGCATGTCACGCTGCGTCATTCGGTCGAGCAGATGCAGCAGGCGCAGGGTGCCAACACCGGTGTCACGGTGCTGTGCACCCTGACGAATGTCTGCAACAGCGGAACGGGGCAGGCGGCCATCAATGTCGGTGGCAGCGCGCTCTTCGCGAAGTTCAGTCGGACCGATGAGGCGGAAGCCGATGCCGAGGCGGTGAAGACCACCATCAAGGCGGGCATCACGCCGAAGGGCATTCCGGCGATGTTCCGGATCCTGCTGAGTGAGCGGCAGCGCAACCCGGGGGCGCTCGAGGGATTCTTCCTGACGCACCCATTGGCCGAGGATCGGATCACCGAGACCGAGTCACTGATCGCGGCGTATCCGGCGAGTTCGTTGCGTGGACTCGAGACGGACGACGCGGCCTTCCGCGCGTTCCGTCAGCGGCTCAAGGCACTGCCACCCGCGCCGCCGCCCAAGAAGGCGTCATGAGGGTCAGCGCCGGGTGGTCGCCATGTCTCGGCGCACCGTCTGGCGCTTGCCCTTGACCTTGGTCGCTCGGAGTGCGGTGATCACCTGCTCGATCAGTTCCTCGGGCAGTTCCACGAGCGAGAACTTGTCGAAGATCTCGATCGAACCGATCTGTTTCGATGTGAGGCCGGCCTCGTTGGCAATTGCGCCGACGAGGTCGGCCGGTCGCATGTTGTCCTTGCGCCCGGCGCCGATGTAGATCCGCGCCATGCCGGGAGCCTTCTTGCGCGGCGCCTTATCGCTTGGCTTGTCACTCGCGGATGTGCGCGTCCGTTCGCGTGACGTCTTCTCGACCGGTTCGCTTGGCGCGGCGAGCTCAGGTTCGTCGGCGCTGACCACCCCGCCGGTTGCCTCGTGGGCGAGTTTGATCGCCGCGGTGGCAATCTCGACCAGGTCGTATTCCTCCGAGAGCGCATCGACGATCACCCGATAGCCGTCGAGTTCCCCCGCCACGATCGCCTCGCGCACCGACGCGCGCGTGACCTCGAGCTGCATGGCACGCACGTCCATCACCGTCGGCAGCTGCGCCATGTCGAGCTTCTGCTTGGTGAGCACCTCGATGTTGCGGATCATTCGGTGTTCGCGCGGTTCCGCGAGCGTGATCGCGACGCCTTCGCGACCGGCGCGACCGGTGCGCCCGATCCGGTGCACATACGCGGCCGGTGACTCGGGCACATTGAAGTTGACGACGTGGGTGATCTGTTCGATGTCGAGTCCGCGCGCGGCGACATCGGTGGCGACCAGGATGTCGACCTTCGCGGCGCGGGTCTTCTTCATGACGCGGTCGCGCTGCACCTGCGTCATCCCGCCATGCAAGGCCTCGACCTGATAGCCGCGCCCGCCCAGACTCTCCGCGAGGCTGTCGACCTCGTGACGCGTGCGACAAAAGATGAGCGCCAGCGTCGGCGACTCGAGATCGAGCACCCGACCGAGTGCCTGCACCTTCTGCGCGCGATGCACGACATAGACCGTCTGGCGCACCTTCGGCATCGTGCCGGCGGTCCCCTTCTCGCGCGCGACCAGCACCTTGATCGGATCGTTGAGGTGACGCTCCGCGATCTTGGCGATCCGGGGCGCCATCGTCGCGGAAAAGAGCGCGGTCTGGCGCGTCGCGGGGGCGGCGTCGAGGATACTCTCGATCTCGTCGGCGAAGCCCATGTCGAGCATCTCGTCGGCCTCGTCGAGGACCACCGTCGCGAGGCCGCTCAGGTCGAGCGTCCCGCGCCGCATGTGATCGAGCGCGCGTCCGGGCGTGGCGACCACGACATGCACCCCGCGACGGAGGATCCGGATCTGGGAGCTGAACTCCTGACCGCCATAGATCGGCACCGTGAGCGCCCCGAAGGCACGCCCGTAGCGGTGGAACGCCTCGGCGACCTGGACCGCGAGCTCGCGCGTCGGCGTCAGGACCAGGACGGTGGGCTTGGACGGTTCGGGGGCCTTGTTGGGCAGGCGCTGCAGCAGCGGCAGGGCAAATGCCGCGGTCTTGCCGGTTCCGGTGGCGGCCTGGGCGACGATATCGCGGCCCACCAGGAGGTGCGGGATCGCCTCGCGCTGGATCGGGGTCGGCTCCTCGTAACCCAGGGCGGTGAGGGCGTCAATCAGTTTCGGGACAATGCCGAGGTCGGCGAAGGATTCATTCATGCAGCAAGATACGCGGAGGGGCGCGGCATGCTGCCGGCATCGGCGCGAGGGGGCTGGCCATGGGCGCAGCATGCTGCGCCCGTACACGGAGCTTCGTGGGAGCACGACGGCATTGATGCATGGCGGGAGGCGGATCTGCTAAGGCTTTAGCCTTTGGCTTTGCCGAGCCCAGGCTTCAGCCTGTGGGCGGCTAGGCGAACCCTTGCTATTACTTTACATGTAAAGTATATTAAAGGAGACTCATTCAAGGAGCACACGATGGCCCAGGCAACCACCACCGCAGAGCCGATCACCGGCTGGCAGATCGACTCGGCGCATTCAGGGATCGATTTTTCGGTCCGTCACCTGATGATCTCGACGGTTCGGGGTCGATTTGGCAGTGTCTCGGGGATGGCGGGGTCACTCGACGCGGCTGGCGGCGTGCCGACGCTCGAGGTCACGATCGACCCGGCCAGCATCAACACCGGCAACGAGCAGCGCGACACTCACCTCCGCTCGGCCGACTTCTTCGATGTCGAGACCTACCCGGAGATGACCTTTCGAGCGACCGGGATCGACGGAGATCTCAATGGCGAGTTCACCCTGACCGGCGACTTGACGGTGCGCGACGTGACCAAGCCGATCAGCTTCGCAGTTGAGGCGAACGGCGTCACGGTCGACCCGTGGGGGAATCGTCGGGCCGGGTACAGCGCGCACGGGAAACTGAGCCGGAGCGCATACGGCCTGACGTGGAATCAGCTGCTTGAGGCGGGCGGTGTGACGGTGGGCGATGACGTGAAGTTCACGGTCGATGTGGCACTCACGCAACCGATGGGGTAAAGCTGGTTGTCAGTGGCGCATGGCCGAGCCGATTGCGCCACCGACGCCGGCGGCCATGATGGCTACCGCCACGGCGATGCTGGAGCTCCATCCCCCGCTGGCCAGGACGTTCATGACTAGCACCGGCACACCCACCGCGAGACCGATCAGCCACCGCATCGGGGGTGACACCGCCGCGAGGGAACCGGCGACGAGCACGACCAATCCGACCGTCACACCGGTGTCATCCCACGTTGGCCGAGTGTCGATGTAGGCGATCGCGCACCCAAGCACGAGCGCGGCGGCTGTGGTCGCTGCCGCCCTTTTCCTTTGGTCAGTCGACACGAGCCTGTACCGCATCTGCAAGGGTCGACGCCAACTCCTCGGCGTCGCGGGCTCGTCGGCGCGCCAAGGCCTGCCATACCGATCGGCCCAGCCCAAGCCCCGCGATCGCCCCACCGAGTGCGAGCCCGATGCCGCTGACGGGTCCAACGCCTGGGGAGGCGGCGATCCCACCGGCGATCATCAGCCCCCACGAAGCAGGAATCAGATGAAGCATGGTGCGGAGTCGGGCGGGATGTCGCTCGACCACCTGCATCTGCGTCTCGTCGCCTTGCACCGTGAGTGAGACCTGCGTGCTTCGATCCATGCCGCGGCCGCGATCCGCGCTGGTCCACCGCACGGTGCCGAGTGCTTCGGTCACCGTACCGGCGGAGTCGACGCGATCGTCGATCATCCGGATCAACCGCTGCATGGCAACATTGTCGAGCGCGACCGGGATCGCGCGGACCAGTTTGGTGGTGAGTGGCGCGCCGAACAACGCATCCGGTCTGGACCGACGGCCGACTTGCACCGCCCGCACGGCTTCGTTGATCACCTCGGGACTGAGGCCAACCTCGCGCGCGATCTCGTGCAGTTCGGTGAGACTCAGCCCGCGTCCGCTCCCGGGACCCGGGCGACGTTCCTCGATCTCCGTGGCGCGTTGCAGCACGAGCGCCACCTCCTGATCGGAGAAGCGACGCCCGCTTTCGTTCGGGTCACGGGATCCGAGGTCAGCCAACGGTGCGTCCCCGCGCGAGCCACGCATCGACGCTGTATGGGCCAGCGCCCCACGCGGCAAAGAGCAACCAGATGAAGCAGAAGAGCATCACCAGCTCGCCGCGATTCTGCCACCACCAGGTGCTCTCGCTGCCCATGGAGTGAATCCAGAAGTAGGCAACCGCCATCTCGCCCGATGCGATGAAGGCGACCAACCGGGTGCCCAGGCCGATGATGATCAGCAAGCCGCCGACGGTCTCGATGACACCGGCAATGCCAAACCGACTCATCAGGTCGACCGTGCCATCAGCGCCGAACCAACCGAACATCTTCGACGCGCCATGCGAGAAGAACGCGGCGCCGGCCATGACGCGCAGTGCGGTCTGGGCGGCCGGCACGTATCGACTGCTGAGTGGTGCGATCATAATGTCTCCGATGTCATGAAGGGCTGATGTCCATTACTTGATTCCTGGTCGATACCGTTTGATCGTGGCCGCGGCGACATCGGCCTCGGTGAACGCCACCGGCTTGAGCTCGCCTCGCGCGAACATCGCCGCCTGATTGGCAAAATACGGACTCGCCGGATTGTTGCTTTCACCATACGAGAGGATCGAGTAGGCGCGCGGCACATCGCCGAACTCGACCGCGATCACCCAGCCATCGCCACCATTCGCGCGCCACTTGCCATCGGGGTCCTCGTCGTAGGCGAGTACGCGGAAGCAGCCGAGCGCACCGCTGCAACCACCGACCGGGACATCGACGTCGCCGCGCCGAACACGATGGACCGTGCCCCACGCCACATCCCACGCACCGTAGCGTCGTGCGGTCTCGGTGACGGCCCAGGCGAACGCCGACGCGGCGCGTGCCGGATCGGCGAGTCCGCGTGGTGTGCTGGTCGGCTGCATGACATCCCACACTTCGGCGTAGATGTCGGCATCACGATCACCGCTGGGTGGTGTCGATGCGGTGCTCGAGTAGCGGTTCCACCAGGTCTCGAACAGCACACTGCCGCGACTGTCGGCGCTGGCGGTGTTGTCCCACTTGGCGAGCAGTGCGGCCGCTTGCTTCACGGTCGATGATGGTGCGTGTGCGTGCACTGCTGCGAGCAGGTCGGTCTTGACTCGATCGGCAAGGAGCATCTTGTAGCTGTGCTTGAGGCGGACCACGTCCTCGAGCGAGAACTTCTGGGTGCCACCGATCAACGCGATGGCGTGCTGACTGCGCAGCCGCAAGTTGGGCCGCGGGTAGTTGTCTGGGTAGACATTTGGTGAGAGGATCTCGTTGAGATTGGTGAAGTGGAACGGATCGTTCTCCTGATGGATGTAGCCACCTGGCGGGTTATGGAGTTGCGGCAGCTCTTCGACCGGATGGAGCGACGTCCAGACGTCGTCGCTGGTGTGCGCGGGCACGGCGAGGGTGTCGCCGCCGGACGGCCGCTTGAGCTTGGGTTGATGGCCGAACCAGAGGTACTCGATGTTCCCGTCGGCGTCAGCGTACGTGAAGTTCGACGACGGCTTCTCGAGCATGCGCATCGCGTCATACCAGCTATCGAAGTTGCGGGCGCGCATCATCGCCAACCACTGCTCCGCGAGCTGGAACTGTGTGAACCCCGCGACCTTCCAGACATGCAGTTTGCCATCGGCCCGGTAGATCACCGGGCCGAGGTGCGTCACCCACCGTTCGCGCGATTCGGAGGCGGTATCGCCCGACGCTGTCCGATACGGCCTGTTGGTGATTTCCTTCTGGAGCGGGATCGAGGCGCCATCGAAGAGGTAGTGGTCGGCCCGCGCCGGGTCTTCGTCGATCAGATAGATCTCGTCGGGATCGGGAGCGTTGTTGGTGGTCGAGAAGCCGAGCCGTTCGTTGAACCCGCCGATGGTCTGGAAGGGGCCGCCGATTCGGAAGTCACCGTAGAAGGTGAAGTCGTTGTCGACCGTGAGCTGCATCTCGTAGTAGCCGGACTGCCAATTGAGGTGCGGGTTGCGGAGCAAGATCGCCTTGCCCGACGTGGTGCGTGACGGCGCCAGCGCCCAGGCATTCGAGCCGACATCGAACTGGTTGGTGATCTCCTCGGGCGTCGGGCCTTCACCTTGGCGGGAGCGGGCATTGGGAGGGGTCGCACCGACCCGCCGCAAGTAGCCACGGAGCATCGACTCGCTGGGCCACTCCATGTCGGTCGTGAGCACATCGGGGCCACTGAAGTCGGGGCGCATCCAATCGGGGAACTCTGAAGGATGCATCGTGAGATAACGATTGATCCCGGCCGCGAATCCCTCGTAGACGTCGCGGGTGTCCTTCGAGAGTTGCGGGTAGACCTCGACCGCGCGGAGCCAGAGCCGCCGATTGACGAAGTCCGCGTCGATCGAATCCCGGCCAAACCGCAGTGCCAGTTCGCCGCGTGTGCGGTAGAGCATGTACGGCATCTTGTCGCCGTAGTCCTCGAGCTGGACCCACGCCATCGCGTAGCCCGCGGCCCTCAGGTTCTCCGCCTTGATGTGCGGTACCCCATAGGTGGTCCGCCGGATCTCCACCTGCTGGCCGAGGTCGCTGTCCTGTGCCGAGACACAGCCGGGCAAGAGACAGAAGAGGGCGAGCAGCATGGTGGAGATCCACCAGGTCGTGCCGCCGGCATCCTT
>JBDTNH010000111.1:0-7194 GCA_039933845.1 Gemmatimonadota bacterium | reverse complement strand
ATCATGCATGCCGAACGACTCGGCCTGGCTGCACGCGACCGTGCGATCGTGGCGCTCGTCTCCCGATATCACCGGAAAGCCGGGCCCTCACGCCGTCACGAGGAGCTTGGCCAACTGGACCCCGAGGATCAAGCAATCGTGCGCCGGGTGAGCGCGGTACTCCGGGTGGCCGATGGCCTGGATCGCGGGCACACATCGAGCGTCGATCACATGACTGTCACCCTCCTGGACGATCGCTGTGTGATCCGTGCCTATCCGCGCATCAAGGCCGCCGACCTCTCGCTCGAGATCTGGGGCGCCGAACGGAAGGCCGATGTCCTGGCCAAGGCGTTGGGCATGGATGTGGTGATCGCGGCGGGGCTGTAGACGATCAAGGATGAAGGATGAAGGATCAAGGTTGCTGGAGGCATCACCATCGTTGAGCCTTCATCCTTCATCCTCACGCCCCGTACGGCACCCAGATGTTTTTCACCTGAGTCGCGTGTCGGAGCAACTCTTGGTCGCCTGCTCGGTCGCTCCAGTCTCGCTCATGCCAGCTGCCCCACGTCCGCTTCATGTTCCCCACCGACAACCGCTCGGCCTCCGTCACCTCAGCATGCGTGCCGTGCACCCAGATGCCATCCACGTCGGCGTGGCCAGCCAGTGACGGCAGCAACTCGGGAATGTTGCCGGTCACGATGTTGACCACACCGGCCGGGAGATCCGACGTGTCGAACAGCTGATAGCAGTCCGTCGCCAGGAGCGGGTTGGCGCGCGACGGGATTGCGACCACGGCGTTCCCCATCGCGATCGCCGGCAGCGTCAATGAGAGAAAGCCGAGCAGCGGCGCCTCATCGGGGCAGAGGACGCCGATCACACCGAGTGCCTCGGGCATCGCAAGCGTCACGTTGCGATGCGGCGTATGATGCACGGCACCGTCGTACTTGTCGGCCCACGCCGCCCACACAAAGCAGCACTCAATCGCCGTCGCAACCTCGGCTCGGCCGTCCAGGCCCGACACGGCACGGAGTCGCTCCGCAAACTCGGCCTCGCGCGCCGAGAGATTCTCGCCGAGATAGTGAATTACTTGCGAGCGCAGGTGCGCGGTGGCGCGGGACCAACTTCCCTGACCCGCGTGAGCCGCCTCGACGGCGTTGCGGACGTCCTTCCGATTGCCGCGCCCGATCTCGCCGAGCAGCCGCCCGTCCGTAGAATGCACCGGCAGGACATAGCCACTGTCGGCACGCGACTGCTTGCCGCCGATGTAGAGCTTGGGTGTGCGATCGATCGGTGGGAGATCAATTGAACCACCGCTCGCCCCGCCCGCCTCCCGCCTCTCGTCACTCGTTTCTCGCTTCTCGCCTCTCGCCTCTCGCTTCTCGCCTCTCGCCTTCAAGTACTCGAACATCCCCTCCCGACCACCCTCGCGACCGTAACCACTCTCGCGATAGCCGCCGAATCCGCTCGCGGCATCGAACATGTTGGTGCAGTTGATCCACACGGTGCCGGCCTTGAGCTTGGGGGCAACATCGAGTGCTAGATTGATGTTCTCGCTCCAGAGGCTCGCCGCGAGGCCGTACCGGGTGTTGTTGGCCAGGTCCACGGCGTCGGCGTGATTCCGGAAGCTCATCAGCACGACCACCGGTCCGAAGATCTCTTCCTGGGCGATCGTGGCCGCCGGGGTGACATCGGTGAACAACGTCGGCGGGAAGAAGAGCCCGCCCTCGGGTAGCGACCAGCTCGGCTGCCAACAGGTGGCGCCTTCGCGTTTTCCGAGCTCAACCAACTCGCCAATTCGCTCCAGTTGAACCGGGGCCACGATCGCACCGATATCGACGGCCTTGTCGAGTGGCGAGCCAACCCGGAGCGTCTCCATTCGGGCTCGGAGCTTGGTGGTCAGCGCATCGGCAATCTCCTCGGCCACGAGGATCCGCGATCCGGCGCAACAGACCTGTCCCTGATTGAACCAGATCGCGTCGACCACGCCCTCGACGACCGAGTCGAGATCGGCATCGGCAAAGACGATGAACGGCGACTTGCCACCAAGCTCGAGCGTCAACTTCTTGCCCGTCCCGGCGGTGGCGACCCGGATCGCGCGCCCGACATCGGTCGAACCAGTGAACGCGATCTTGTCGACATCCTCGTGCGCGACGAGCGCCTGCCCAGTGCTGCCGTCACCCGTGATGATGTTGATCACCCCCGGCGGGAAGCCGATCTCATCGAGCAGGTCCGCGAAGCAAAGCGCACTGAGCGGCGTGTATTCTGCCGGCTTCAGGACCACCGTGTTCCCCGCGGCGAGGGCGGGCGCGATCTTCCATGAGAGCATCAGCAACGGGAAGTTCCACGGGATGATCTGACCCACCACGCCGACCTCGGCCATTCCTGGGAAGGCATCGTCGCGCAACTGCGCCCAGCCGGCGTGATGGCTGAAATGCCGGGCCACCAGCGGGATGTCGATGTCGCGCGACTCACGAATCGGCTTGCCATTGTCGAGGGACTCGACCACTGCAAGCAGTCGGGAGCGACGCTGCACGCCACGAGCGATCGCATAGAGCCACCGGGACCGCCCGTGGCACCCGAGTGCGCGCCATGCTGGCAATGCTGCCCGGGCTGCCGCGACGGCGGCATCGACCCCAGCCGCATCTGACTCGGTCACCAATGCGAGTTCGGCACCCGTCGCGGGGTCCGACACCATGAAGGTGGCGTCCGGTTCGGTCCAGGCCCCGTTCACGTAGCACCCGAACCGGCGTGCATGACGATCCAGCCACTCGCGCGCGATCGCCGCGGACTCCGGTGCGGGGCCCCAGGCAAGGGTGTCGAAGGCGGTTTTCACGTCGGTCATGGTTGCGATCCTGCGAAAGTATGAGTCGTCGTGTGTACGAGAAACGAGAAACGAGAGACGAGAAACGATGTCACGTTTCTCGGCTCTCGTTTCTCGTCTAACCCATCGGATGTCGATGTGCCGCCGAGTAGTGCCCAGTCACGTGATGCTCAAGCTGCCGTTCGATATCGGTGAGCAATGAACTCGCACCGAACCGGAACAGATCGGGCTGCGCCCAACGAGTCCCAAGTTCATCCTTGATCATCGCCAGCCAATCGAGGGACTGCTTTGCCGTCCGGATGCCTCCGGCCGGCTTGAGGCCGACGAGCTGTCCGGTCGCCTCTCGCCAGCTCCGAATCGCACGGGCCATCACGAGCCCGACCGGCAGCGTCGCGTTGGTGCTTTCCTTGCCGGTGCTCGTCTTGATGAAGTCGGCGCCCGCCATCATGGCGACCATCGATGCCCGCGCAACATCCGTGAGTGTGCCGAGGTCGCCGGTACCGAGGATTGCCTTGAGGTGGGCATCGCCACAGGCCTCGCGGAAAAGCCGCACCTCATCGTAAAGTGCCTGCCAGTTGCCGGTCAGCACATGCCCGCGGGTGATGACGATATCGATCTCGTGTGCGCCGGCCTCGACACTCGCCTGGATCTCCGCGAGTCGCGTCGCCATTGGCGCGAGTCCCGCCGGAAACCCGGTCGACACGGCCGCGACCGGGATGCCGCTGCCCTCGAGTGCCTGGACAGCGGTCTCGACGAATGGGTGGTAGACGCAGAGCGCCGCGACTTTCACGGGTGTGCCCACCATGCCGAGCGATTCGAGCAGATCGGGGCGAACCGGTTGGCGCGCCTTGCCGGCGAGTCGACGCACGCGACCAGGTGTGTCATCACCCTGCAGCGTCGTCAGGTCCATCAGGGTCACGGCGCGCAGCAACCAACCGGCCTGCCAGGCTTGCTTCACACTCCGGCGGGCCGGAATGCTCGCGGCACGTCGCTCGACCGCCGACCGATTGATGCGGATCGATCGCACCCAGCCGAGGTCGAGCGGCGCGCCGGCGTTCCGAGGGACGCGGCCGAGCGGTGGCCATTCGGTCGTCGTCACATATCCCGGATCACGGGAGTGACGCGTGTTCCGACCGTGAGTCGGCGCGATGCTCATCGGAAGACGCCTCCGGATGGCGTGGCCCAGCCGCGTGCGGCGAGAAGTTCGTTCCGTTTGGCCCAGAGTGACGGGTCACGGAACGGGAGACAGAGCAACGCACCAGCGGCGAACCCGCCGACGTGTGCGGCAAATGCGACACCGCCGATCTCGTTGGTGCTCGACCCCAGGAGTTGCAACAAGAACCAGTAGCCCAGCATTGCCCACGCGGGAATCGCGACACGGAAGAAGAGCACTACGAGCACCACCAGGGTATGGATGCGAACTCGCGGATAGAACATCGCGTAGGCGCCCATCACCCCGCTGATCGCACCACTCGCACCGACCATCGGGGTCGATGAACCCGGATCGACGATCACCTGCGCCGCGGCGGCCGTCAGCCCAGCGAGCAGATAGAAGATCGCGAAGCGCCCGTGACCCATCGCATCCTCGACATTGTTGCCAAAGACCCAGAGGAACCAGACATTGCCGAGCAGGTGGAGCCAGCCGCCGTGCAGGAACATCGAGGTGACGAGTGTCTGCCACGGGGTGCCGCCGTCGATCACGCACGACATCCCACCCCCGACCGGGAACGCACTGCCGATCGGCAGGCGGCCGAGCAGGTCGCCGGGGATCAATCCGAGCTGACAGACCGATCGCGCCAGCTCGGGACCCGCACCCATGCCCTGCACGAAGACCCAGACCGCGACGTTGGCCGCAATGAGGGCCACCGTCACGATCGGGGTCAGGATCGCCGGATTCTCGTCTCGGTAGGGGAACATGTCCCCTCCAAGATACCGTCAGCGCGCCTTGCTGGAGAGCCAGGCCGCCCGGAAGTCGCGCTGGGCCGGGGTCAGGGCCCCACCATTGGCCTCCATCGGTCGGGCCGTCAGTCGCGGGTCGGTCCCGAAGGTGATGGTGCCACCGATCTCCTGGCCACGCGAGGTGTAGGCGATCGGCACGGTATCACCCGGCTTGTGGCTCGTCTCGATCGCCCGCCACTCGGCCGCGCTCGTCAGCGACTTGCCATCGATGCTGTGGATCACATCACCCCGATCGACACCAGCGTCGTAGAGTGGGGTCCCGACATCCGTTGCCGACTCGACGGTCGCGCCCTCGGCGCCGAAGGTGCGCACCCGACCGAGGGTGGCGGCGTCCGGGTTGGCCTGCTCCAGCGCGATACCGGCCTGCGCGAGCAGTGCCGCGTAGTCCGGCGCCTCGCGACCATGGATGTAGCGCGTGAAGAAGTCCTTGGCGAACGCGGCGTCACCGACATAGTCGCCCAACGTCTGCTGGATAGCATCGACCGTGTACGGATGCGACACCTCATGATGCTGACCCGCGCCGAAGCGCTGCCACATCATCCGCATGAAGCCGTCGAGACTCTTGCCGGGATACTTGCCACGGATCGTGAGGTCGAGCCCGAGCGCCACGCCGGCACCATAGGTGTAGTAGGAGAGAAAGGTGTTACCGAAATTGGTCGGGTCGATCGCGGTGGCGGCGTCAACGAACGGCGCATGGAGTGACATGTCGATCGGCGAGCCGTAGCGCCGCGCCGTGGTGGTGGCGACCGCGTTGGCGATCCCGCCGGCCGTCCCGATGTAGCGATTCTCGTCGACCAGGCCCGCCCGATGGAGCACCAGCCCACCGTAGTACTGCGTGAAGCCCTCGCCGAACCAGAGCGCATCCGACGGATCCGCCGTGGTGAAGTCGAACGGCTCGATCATCGCCGAGCGGATGCGTTCCATGTTCCACGAGTGGAAGAACTCGTGCGCCAGCGTCCCGATCAGGCCGTTGGCACCGCGTTCGAGTGAGCCGGTGCTCGCGATGATGGTCGAGTTGCGATGTTCCATCCCGTCGCCCGAGGCCCACGGCAGGTAGTCGGCGATGAAGGTGTAGGTCCCATGGTCGTATTGTGCCGTCTCGCCAAAGATGCCCACCTCCTCGGCGACCACCTTCTTGGCCATCTCCGTGTACGAGTCAAGTTCGGCCACGGTGCCGGTGTGATGCATCGCGATGCGGAGCGTATCAACGCGTCCACCCGGACCGGTGACCGTCCAGCTGCTGACCATGTGGTCGCTGAGCTCGGTCGGCGAATCCATGAAATACTGCATGTCGGGTGCAGTGAAGCGCATCGGGTCACGCGTCGGCATGAGCTGCGTTGCCGCGATCCACTTGCTTCCGGTCGGTACCGCAAACGCGATCGTGATCGGATCGTTCTCATGCCCCTCGGCCCACGCGAACGTCGCCGGCATGTTCATGTGGGCGTGCGTCCGGTCGATCCCGGTGTAGGTCCCACCGGCACGGTCGGCGAACAGTGTGTACGTCATCCGCACGACACCAGCTGGGGCCTGGACATGCCAACTGTATGGGTCGGGAGTTGTCAGCGGAAGCGCACGCCCGCGTCCGTCGACCGCGCTGACACTGTAGACGTTCTTGGCAAACTCATGCATCGCGTAGCGGCCCGGCGACGAGCGACTCATCCGGACCACCACCGGCTTTCGGCCATCGGTCGGCACCGTCAGGGTGACCTGCGCCTCGTGATGGGCGGCGTTCGGGAAGGCGACGTCGTAGCGAATGGTATCGGCGACGGGGAGGGCAGCGAGCAGGGCAAGAACGAGCATGAACACTCCGGATAGGGAATGTCCAAAACTACTCCACCTGCCCCGGCGTGGGGCTAGTTCCCGCCTTTGGGCAGCGCCTCGCCCGCCACCACCACGATTCGCTGGCGACGGAAGAGCAATCCGTACTCCGAGCGCATCTCCAACCAACCCGACCCCCCCGGCCGAGCGGTCCATGTCACATCCATCGTCTCGCCGATCGAGACTGGGCGAACTGCCGGCACCGCTTCCTGCTGTCTCAGAGGCAGGTCGAAGCCGTCCTTGGCGATTGTCGTCCACGCGGTCGGGAACGAGTCCGTCACGAACCGAAACACCAAGTAAGGCGCACCCAACGTGATGTTCATCAGACGCAAGCGATAGGTCTCCCCGGCCCGCACGGTGTCCGGCGCCGGGTCGAGTTGCCCGTTGAGCATCGGGGGTTGCTCGAGGTCCGTTTCGGCGAGGAAGATCCGGTCGTGCGACGGGTCATACTGACTGCGGTCATCGACCACCAGCAGCGCGCCGGAGAGTCCCTTGCCCTGCTGGTTCACGTCGGACACATGCGTGTGGTACATGAACGATCCGCTCCGTGGCGGAACAAATCGGGCCACGAACGAATCGCCAGGCATGATCGGCGGAATCGGCATCCCCGGCAAGCC
>JBDTNH010000110.1:0-7217 GCA_039933845.1 Gemmatimonadota bacterium | reverse complement strand
GCAACGAGCCGGTGGCGATGGTGAGTGGCGACTTCATCTTCGTGGGCGATGTCGGCCGACCGGACCTGCTCGAGACCGCCGCCAAGATCCAGGGCACCATGGTCGATTCGGCCCGGCAACTCTTCCACTCGCTGCAGGCCACGCTCGACCTACCCGACCACCTGCAGATCTGGCCCGGCCACGGCGCGGGAAGTGCCTGCGGCAAGGCCCTCGGAGCCGTCCCCACCTCGACGCTCGGTTACGAGCGCCGAACCAACTGGGCATTCGGCATCGACGACGAGGACCAGTTCGTCACGACCGTCCTCGTCGGGCAGCCGACTCCGCCGACGTACTTCGCCCGGATGAAACAGGTGAACCGGGATGGACCGGTGATTCTTGGGCGTCGCTCGGTGCTCCCGCAGATGAACATGGACACGGTCCCCGGGGCCATCGCGGAGGGCGTGGTGATCGATGTCCGTCCAGGCGCCGCGTATCGTCTGGCCCACCTCCCCGGGACCCAGAGCCTGCCACTCATCAAGGCGTTCACCACCTGGGCCGGCTGGCTGCTCGATGCCGATCGCAACGTCGTGGTGATCGCCGAGAGCGAGCTCCACGCCATCGAGGCGCGGACGGCACTCGCGTCCGTCGGGATTGATCGGGTGCCGGGCTGGATTGACGCGACGGCGATCGCGAGCCACGCGGACGTACGTTCCTCGTCGATCGGCGACGTGACCGCCGCCGAAGGCATGATCACGGACGGACGCACCGTGATCGATCTTCGCGAAATCGGTGAGTGGAGTGGTGGTCACATCCCCGGCGCGTTGCATCATCCGCTCGGACGGATCGAGGCGACGCTCGCCGACATGCCGCGCGACACCCCGGTCGCCGTCCATTGCCAAGGCGGCACCCGGTCGGGCATCGGGGCATCGGTCCTCGAACGCATGGGATTCACCGACGTGGTCGACCTCACCGGCGGTTACCGAGGTTGGAAGCGTGCACGGGAGGGAGGGCCTGAGTGATGGGTGATCGTCACCTCGCACCGGCCCTCCTCGCCCAGGTCGCCGAGCGGTTCAAGGCACTCGGTGAACCGGTGCGTCTCGGACTGCTTGATGCACTCAGGCAGGGGGAGCGCACGGTGGGCGATCTGGTCGACCTGACCAGCCAGCAGCAGGCCAATGTCTCACGACATCTCGGCGTGCTGCACGCGGTCGGTCTGGTGACGCGGCGACGCGAGGGAACGTTCGTCTACTACCGTGTGGCCAACCCCGATGTGTTCACGATGTGCGACCTGGTCTGCGGACGGCTGCACCGCGAAGCCCAGGAGATGGTAAAGGCGGCCGAGCCGCGGGCGTGAGCCCGCGGTGTGGTCCGTTCTGCGAGGAGCCGTCTTCTCGCGTTTCTACTTCGCGTTCCAGCTATTGTCGTCGCGATCGATATCGATCAATCGATGATCGGGATCGAGCACGATGCGGGTGAGCTTCTTGCCGACGAACGCGTAGGTCCGCGGATAATGCATGCTGTTGGTGCTCCAGACTTCGGCCGGATAGGTCAGGTCTTGCGTGCTGCCATCGCTGAAGGTGAGCTGAGCCCGAATCGGCAACACGCCTCGCTCCTTGTTGCCATAGACCACAGTCACCTGCTGTGTGTCGGCCACCTGACGGGTCGCGACGCTGTCGATCTTCTGGTCAAACCGGGCGTTCTCCATGAACCATTCACGGAAGAACCAGTCGAGCCGACGGCCCGACACCTCGGCCATGGTCCGATAGAAGTCGCGCGGTGTCGGATGCTTGTAGACCCAGCGGGCGGTGTAGGCACGGAACGCTTCATCAAACGCCTCGGGTCCGAGAATCTCCTGACGCAGCAACTGCAAGCCGACGCTCGGCTTGAGGTACGCTGAGAGTCCCAGGAAGTTCGGAGCGATCCGGTCCGGCGCGATGTCGATCGGCTGATCGACGCCGGCCCGCATCACGATCTCGATCGTGGCACGTTCCTGTGCCGCGCGCGCCATCTGGTCGCCCCCATCCGGATACCGTCGCGCCTCGGAGAAGGTGTTGATGAACGTGTTGAATCCCTCATCCTGCCACATGTACCGCCGCTCGTTGGAACCCACCAGCATCGGGAACCACATGTGCCCGATCTCATGGGTCACGACGTTGTAGAGATCCTGCACGTCTTGCCCACGAGTCTCCATCGCGATCATCGGATACTCCATCCCGCTGATCGGGCCCTCGACCGCCGAGATGTGGGGCCACGGATACGGGAACCACCGCTCGGAGTATTCCTGGATCGACATCCGCGACTGATCGGCCGCGTCGGACCAGGTCGCCGCGGCGCTCGGCCGGTAGTAGGCCATCGCGAGGTGGCCTTCCCAGCCGGCTGCGTCCCATTGGTATTCGGGTGAGGCCGCCCAGACGGCATCGCGCACGTTCTCGGCGTGGAATTTCCAGGTCGCGGTGCCGGTGTTGCCGGCCTTCGTCGCCCCACCATTGAGATCGGCTGCCGTGACGATCGCGATGGTCGTATCGGAACGCTTCGCCAGCGCGAGCCGGCGCATCTGGACGGGTGTCAGCACTGCGGCGGCGTTGGTGAGCTCACCGGTCGCGGCCACGATGTAGCCGGCCGGCACGGTGATGCTCAGGTTGTAGTCACCGTAGTCGAGGTAGAACTCGCCCTGGCCAAGATACGGATCGGTGTTCCACCCCTGGACATCGTCGTAGACGGACATTCGCGGGTACCACTGCGCAATCTCGAAGAGCGCGCCGTCGTAGCCCATCCGGTCGGCGCCGTGTTCGGGGATGCTGAAATGCCACGCGATGTCGAATGTCGCCGTGGCACCGGGCGCCAGCGGTTCGGCAAGATCGACCTTCGCGACGGTGCCCTCGTCGCGCGGCGTGATGGTCGCGCGCTTCGTGGTGGTGCCCCGCTTCAGGATCTGCTCGAAGCGATCGAAGACATCGCCGCCATCGAATCCGCGTGCGCCAAATCGCGAGTTCTGGGGGAAGATCAGTCCGTTGAGCGAGTTCGCCCGGAAGGCGTTCTGTTCGGTCTGGATCCAGACGAACCGGAGGGTGTCCGGCGAGTGGTTGGTATAGCGGAGCGTGAGCTGGCCCTGGACCGACCGCGTGGTCGTGTCGAGCGTGGCCGCGATGTCATAGGAGGCGCGGTTCTGCCAGTAGTCGTGCCCGGGACTGCCGCCGCCGGTCCGATAGTCGTTGCCGGGTGCCAGCGAGAGCGGCGCGAAGATGGAGGTGTCGGCGACCGGCATCTGTGGCCGAAGTGGTGGCAGGTTCGCCTGCTGCGCGGCGGCCGGAACGGCGACCACCAGGAGAAGGATCAGCGTATGTCGTGTCATGTCCCAGTATCCGGATTGAGGAAGGAGCCGGCCCGGGGGCAGGCACGACTCCGTCTCGGATGATACAGGGAGAGCGAGAAGCCGAAAAGGCGGCGGCAGCTTTCGCGCTCGTGCGTTCAGTCAGGGATGCGGAGTGGACACTCCAGTGTCGGGAATGCTGAACCGGACTAAATCGAGGGCTGGCCCGGTGGAGTCGTAGCGGACCACAGCAACTCCAAGGATCGGGTCCACAAGAAGAGTCGCCATCCCCCGGCATGATGAGCCACAGTAGGCCGTCATGCGGCCAACTATACCAAGACCATCCCGGGCAAGCACTTCGACCTGCTGACGCTCCGCCGAGATCATGCTCGCGGCATAGATATACGGCCTGAAGGGGTCGAAGCTGATCGCATCCACCGGGTAGTCTGTCGTTTGCCTCGCCATGATTGTTCCATCGCTCGCGCGAAGCAGTAGGACCGTCTTGGGCGCTCCAGCATACTTGCTCCCCGCGACGACCAGCACCTTCCCATCCGCGGAAAAGTCAGCAGCGCCCACCGCCTGAAACTCCGGGATCCGGTAGACGACCTCACCATCCGGGATGGAGAACACCGGGATCCCTGCCGGTCGCGAACTTCCGGCGACACGTCCGCCGCCTGCGATGAGTGCCGCCCGATCCCCTCGGGGTGGCAGGACCACTCGCTTGTGCCCTTCGTGGACAAATGGCGCCCCCAGCCGGAAGACCCCGTCACCATCGCGACGTGCGACCCACCCCGTGTCATCGGGGAATACGAGCACCGTATTGGGGCCGAGCACCGCATATGCCCTGAACTCCTGCCAGCCGAAGCTTGGGACGGTATCCACCAACTCCGGCTGTGCGCCGAGCCGCCACCGCTCGAACGGTCCGTCCCGGTCGCGATGGAAAATCCATTCCAGTGGATCCGGGGTCGGCCCCGGACTGCCCATGCCGAACGCGCTGAGTCCCGGCAGCAACCAATATGAGACAAAATCGGCATCGGTCAGCAACACCCCACCTTCGAGCGGGGTCAAGACGGTTGGGCGCCTCAGGTAGTCATACGGGTTGGTAAACGTGACCAGCACCTCGGTCCCGGGGACAGCTTGCTGGGCGCTCGCGCCTTGGAGCGTCGCGCCGTAAATCAGGACCGAGTCGAGCGGAAACTCACGACCACGGAACGTCAGCAGTGCCGGTTGCCATCCCCCCCCCGTCTCCCCGGGAACCTGGCCGGCAAGAGTGCTGTCATTCAGACGCGTGACCGAGATCGTCTTGTTTCCGACCCGGAGTTCACCATTGCCAGACTCGGGTGACGGACCGCGCAGCACTACGGCTGAACCAGCCCAGTAGCCCGACTGTTCAAGCCGGAACGGACCGGTCGTGACTTTGCCCGGTGTTGTTGGCGAGTTGGGACACCCGAGCAGGGCTCCAACCACGAGAAGGCGAGGCAGCAATCGCATGACGCTCGGCGTACATAGGAAGAATGGTCGGTCGACGGTCAAGGACCCACGACAACGCGACGATGTCACTCTTGAACGCGAGAAGGCGAGGAGGCGAGGTCGCCTCCTGCCTTCGCTGGCGGGCCGGCCTGGATGGCGTCGGCGAGGAGCCGTGCGAAGGGGCCGATGTCGCCGCGTGCGCTGGCGGCGTCGAGGGACCCCAGGTAACGATCGCGCCACTCGACCCGAAGGATGGTCCACGGGTAACCGCCCGACGTGAGCATGGCGTTCATGAGGAACCGGCCGATCCGCCCGTTCCCGTCCACATAGGGATGGATGAAGACGAAACCGAAATGACCCATGACGGCGCGAACGCCTGCTGAGGGCTCGTCGGCGAGCAGGTCGAAGAAGGCGGGCATCATGTCGCGGACGGCCTCGCGGGGGGGCGGCACATGCGCAGCGTTCTTGATGTAGACGGGCCCGCTCCGGTAGCCAGCAAGATCGGTGGGCGCAATGATGCCCGCCGCGACACTCGGGCTGAATAGCTCGCGGAACCAGGTGCCATGGTCCGCGCGGACGACATCGCCGGGGTTCTCGGCGGCAAGGATGCGGCGCAGCGACTTCTGTACTGCCTCGAACGCGCGCCAATATCCGTGGGCCGCCATGGCGTTTCGGGCGTCCTTGTCCCCGGCGTGCTGCTCCGGGTCCCAGGTGCCCGATGCGACACGCGCGACGAGCTCGTCCGTGACGCGATATCCCTCGATCGAGAGCGAGTGGTAGGCGTCGGCCCTGTACTGCTCCTGAGCTTCGGCTAGATACGACTCGCCATCCCTCGGGATCCCTGGCTGCGGAGGGACGTGGTGAAGCACTTCCTCGCGCATCGCGTGCCACATGAGCTGCAAGCGACGCACATACGGTGAGGTCTCGCGGGTGACGGCCAGGGACGGAGGAGCCACAAGGAATGGGTTCGACTCCCGGACCCTGAACCCTGCCGCGCGCAGCGCGCCGAGCACGTCGTCTGCGAGCGCTCCCCTCCCGACCGTGCGGAGGGCCCCGGCGAGCCGGCCTGCGACGACGCTATGGCCACCCGCCATGAGCTCCCGGTTGAGGTCCGAGGCGTCTGGTAGTCCTGCCAGCGCAATCTGCGCGTCGGTGGCGGATGTCCTAAAGAACTGCTCGCCGACCCGTGTCAGGGCCAGTGGGAGTGCCAGCACGCGGATGCCGCCGCGTACTTGAATCTGATTGCTCGGGGGGAGTTCGGCCTTGTAGGACAGCAGCGAACAACTTGCCGGGAGCTCGAGGGGGGTGTTGACCCCCCTCGGCGTATGGATGATTACCTGTTCCGGAAGCACCGTTGCCCCCGCGTGCATCTGGATCGAGTACGCAGGAGATACATGCCAGTCCTCCCCAAACTTGGCGTTGCAATACCCGACTACGAAGTCGCGCATGGCGACGAACCAGGGCGTCGTGTCGCCCGGCGCGTCGTCAGGTCGACATGCCAAGTACCAGCCCTTCACCACCCTTCGGAGGAAGCCCGCCCTGATGAGGGCTTCGCGCTCCCCCCGCTCGAGGTCTCTCGATTGGACCACGACTCGCCCGCCATCCTGGATCCTCTTGAGGCTCCGGAGCGCGTCTGCGAGCCGCCTTCTGGCGGGGCTGTCGAGGGCAGTCATAGGTTGACCAGGTAGATGATTTATCGGGTATCCCATCACACACATTATAGGTTATCTGGTCGCATTATGTATAGGGTATTCCGTGGTATGCTTTCTATGGTATTCTGCTTAGCCAGGCCACGGCTGGACGGGAAAGAAGGGAGGAGCACAGCGCTACGAGGACGGATGCCATCCAAGTGTGGCTAGGCGCGCCTGCGTTGCATTATGCATCACACTGATCCTCGCGTGAAGTGGCATCGTGAATCCGCCGCAGCGCGACCCTCCGGCCGGCTGGGTCCCGTTGCTGGTGGTGATGGTGATGGTGCTGGTGGTGCCTTGATCATCATCATCATGATCGAGATGGTCACCTGTGGACGCCTTGGGCGGCATCCGAGGCACCGCCTCCACAAGATGATCGCCAGGTACCTCAGCAATCTCAGGCCGGGGCCGGAAGCGCAATCGGTAGCCGTCATGCACGGTCGGATCAGAGGCAGTCAGCAGCGAAACCTTGGAAGTATTCCACCACACCATCGGAGATACCTTTTCCAAAACAACAGCGGGGTCCCTAGATCAGGGGCCCCGCTGTCATTCTCACGCCCGCGGCTCGGCCGCCTTCTCGCCTTAGGCTATTGCACCGTCTCCATCATGCCGAAGATCGGCAGGTACATCGCCACGATCATGCCGCCGACGATCACACCGAGGAAGAGGATCATGAGCGGTTCAAGCATGGAGAGCAGGCCCGACACGGCCACATCGACCTCGTCGTCGTAGAAGTCGGCGATCTTGCTGAGCATCTCGTCGAGGCC
>JBDTNH010000109.1:0-7249 GCA_039933845.1 Gemmatimonadota bacterium | reverse complement strand
CCCGCGACCCCAACCTTGGCAAGGTTGTGCTCTACCAACTGAGCTATTCCCGCATCGTCACCAGAACGGCCAATCCTAGGCCGTCCGCTTCCGGTCCGCAACTGCATCCCGGCCGGATCCAGGAGTGGAGGCGAGGGGAATTGAACCCCTGACCTCGTGAATGCCATTCACGCGCTCTCCCAACTGAGCTACGCCCCCAGGTACCCCCTGAAACCGGTCCTGACGACCGGCCGAGGGAGCCGACCAAGCTATCCGACTCGCGGTGGGGTGTCAATGGAAACGCCGGTACCCAACTGGACTCGTCCAAGCCGGGTAAGTTTCGGCCATCATGACCAATCCGAAGGAGACGCTGCCTCGCGGCCTCTCGCTCGAGGCGATCCTCGCAAGCGAGGTGTCCCCACCAAGGCGCCCGCGCCGGCGCGATACCGCCCGCACGCTCGGCGCGGCCGACGAAGAGCGCGACATCCTCGATCTCTACCTGCAGGAAGTCGCCCGCACGCCGCTCCTCAGCCAGGCCCAGGAGATCGCTGTCGCCCGTCGCGTCCAGGACGGCGACGAGGACGCCATGCGGGAACTGGCCACGCGCAACCTCCGCTTCGTGATCTCGGTGGCCAAGAAATACCAGAACCGCGGCATGGCGTTGATCGACCTGATCGGCGAGGGCAACCTCGGACTGATGACCGCCGCCACGAAGTTTGACCCCGATCAAGGGGTCAAGTTCATCTCGTATGCCGTCTGGTGGATCCGTCAGTCGATCCTCGCCGCGCTCGCACGCCACGGTCGTCCGGTTCGTGTGCCGCTCAATCGCACCGCGGATCTTGCCCGGATCACGCGCGCCGCGGCCGCCCTGCGTCAGGAGCTCGGCCGCGAACCGACCAGAGAGGAACTCGCCGCCGCCACCGACCTCGGTGTCGATGTGGTCCAGTCGCTGGCGGCCCTCAATGTCGCCGAACTGCGCCTCGATGCGCCGCTCGATCAGGGGGGGGAACAAACGCTGCTCGAGCGATTTACCCAGGTCGATCGCAGCATGGAAGATCAGGTGCTCGACCGATTCCTCTCGGTCGAGATCGATCGCGCACTCGCCACCCTGTTGCCTCGCGACGCGCGCGTGCTCCGACTCTACTTCGGACTCGACGATGGCCAGGAGCACACGCTCGAGCAGATCGGCCAGATGCTTGGCGTCACCCGCGAACGCGTCCGGCAATTGCGCGATCGGGCCCTCGCTCGCCTCCGCGATGGCGAATCCGCCGACGCCCTGGCCAGCTTCGCGGCCTAGACGCTTTGCGCTGAGTCATCCCGAGCGGAGCGCTCCAAGAGCGCGAAGTCGAGCGATCTGTACTTGACGAATGGGAGCGTGCAGATCCCCTTCGGCTTCGCTCAGGGCAAGCTCTCCACTGCGCGGCCCACCGGGCCGCTCCGGTCGGGATGACTCATCCTTCATCGTCTCGAGATCCACCCGCCCCCATCAGGCGTACTCCCCGTGAAGCTGTTGTTCACCTCACTTCACGCGGAGAATTACTGATGCGCACGAGACTAGCCCTGCTCGCCCTGCTTGCCACGCCGGCCCTGCTGGTCGCCCAGGATGGCATGGGTATGGGCATGGGCGGGATGCACAAGAATCCGATGGTCGGTGGCGCCGAGATGTCGCCAGCCAAGGACATCATCGACAACGCCGTCAACTCGAAGGATCACACCACCCTGGTCGCCGCGGTGAAGGCCGCTGGCCTGGTCGGTACCCTGAAGGGCGAGGGCCCGTTTACGGTGTTTGCCCCGACCAACGCCGCGTTCGCGGCGCTGCCGGCCGGCACCGTCGACAATCTTCTCAAGCCCGAGAACAAGGCCACGCTGACCAAGATCCTCACCTACCACGTCGTGGCCGGCAAGTGGGATGCCGCCTCGGTGATGAAGGCGATCATGGATGGCAAGGGCACTGCCGAGGTCACAACGGTCCAGGGCGGTAGGCTGTGGCTGATGACCAAGGACGGTCACGTCTGGGTCAAGGACGAGAATGGCAACACGGCACAGGTGACCATTCCTGACGTCATGCAGTCCAATGGCGTGATCCATGTGATCGACACGGTGTTGATGCCGAAGTAAAGCGGCCGATAGTCGATCGTCGCTGAACGAGAAGCGAGAAACGAGAAGCGAGATGCAGGTACCGTCGGCCACGGCCGCGACCTCCCCTTGTTTCTCGTTTCTCGTTTCTCGTTCCTCGTTCCTCGTCTATCGGCTAGCTTCCAGCCGTGCGATTCCCCTCCTTTTCCGACACGGTCTCCGACGCCGGGGCCGCCGCGCTCCGGACCGGGCGCGCACTCGCCGACACCTCCGCCTGGGCGCCCCAGTTGATCGTCCAGATGGGGCGACTCGGCGTTGCCTCAGTGCCGATCGCGCTTTTCATCGCGACCTTCACCGGGATCGTCCTCTCGTTGCTCGCGTCGTACATCTTCACGGGCACGGTGCCGACCTATTTCGTCGGTGCATTGGTGGGCAAGACGATCATGATGGAACTCGGTCCGGTGCTCACCGGGATGGCACTCGCCGGCCGCGTCGGTGCCAACATCGCCGCCGAGCTCGGCACCATGAAGGTCACTGAACAGGTCGATGCCCTCGAGACGCTCGCGTGGGACCCGGCCAGCTACCTGGTGGTTCCGCGCGTCCTCGCGGCCATCATCATGTTCCCCGTTGTGACCGCATTCGCCATCGCGCTCGGCGTCGCCGCCGGATGGATCACCAGCGTCAATCTCCTCGATCTCACGACCGCGGAGTTCGTGAAGGGATTGCGTTCGTTCTATCAGTTCAAGGACGTCTGGTTCGGTCTCGTGAAGGCCGCGTCATTCGGTGGCGCGGTGGCACTGCTCGGGGCGATCCGCGGGCTTCGCGCGACCGGTGGCGCAGAGGGCGTCGGCCAGGCGGCCACGCGCGCGGTGACGCTGGGTTGCGAGGCGATTCTGGTGCTCGATGCCTTCTGGGCGCTGGTGCTGCTGTGATTGCCTTTCGGGACGTGGTGACCAGCTTCGGGACGCTCGAGGTGTTGCGCGGCGTCACGCTCGACGTGCCTGATGGCGCGACCACCGTGCTGCTCGGTCGATCGGGTGCCGGCAAGAGTGTGCTGCTCAAGCATGTCGTCGGGCTGATTCGGCCCACGAGTGGATCGATCCTCGTCGACACGCTGGCCGTCGAGACGCTCGATCGCGAGGCGCTCACCCCGCTCCGACGCGAGATCGGGTACGTCTTCCAGTTCGCGGCGTTGTTCGATTCGATGACCTGCGGTGACAACCTGCGGCTCGGGCTCATCCGCCAGCGGATGGCTCCCGACGAGATCGAGCGGCGGGTCGTGGATTCGCTCGCCATGGTCGGGATGCCCGAGGTGGTCGACCGCTTCCCGGCGGAGCTATCTGGCGGGATGCGGAAGCGGGTGGGTATCGCCCGGGCTGTGGCGCTCCGGCCGCGTTACATTCTCTGGGACGAACCAACCACCGGCCTCGACCCGGTCACCACCGCCACCATGGACCTCCTGATGCAACGTGCCAAACAGGAGCTCGGCGTGACCAGTCTGGTCGTCACCCATGATCTCGGTTCGGCGTTCAAGATTGGCGATCGGGTCGCGCTGCTCCACGAGGGGCGCATCCAGGCGATCGGGACACCGGACGAGATCCGCGCCAGCGAGGACCCCGTGGTGCGACAGTTCATCGAAGGGCGGCCCGAATGAGCCGTCGGAACGAATTCACGGTCGGCCTCACCGTGCTGCTCGCCGCAATTGTGGTGATCGCCGCGGCCATCTGGCTCGGCCAGCGTGGGCCGGCCGGTCAGCGGACCCTGGCCACTGCTCGGTTCCGGACCTTGGGTGGCGTCGGTGTCGGCGACCCAGTCGTGTTGCGCGGCGTCAAGATCGGCCGGGTCGAGGCGATCCGCCTCGGGTCCGACAACTGGGTCGAGGCCGACTTCCAGATCTCCGATGATGCCCCGCTCCCGGTCGACCCGGTGGCCATGGCGTCGTCGGCCTCGCTGTTTGGCGAGTGGCAGATCGCGGTACTCTCGCGCGACCAGGTCAACGGCGATCCCGACGTGATTCGCCTGCTCGATGAGGCCGCCGCCGCAGGCGGTGATGTCTGGCCCGGCGCTGCGCTCCCCGATATCGGATTCCTGACCCAGCAAGCCAGCCGGATCGCCGGCGATGTCGGGATCGTGACCGACCGGATCAGTGGCCTGGTCGATTCCTCGACGGTCGGCGACCTGCGCGCCTCGGTCGCGGAGTTCCGACGTGCGGCCGATAACCTCGCGAAGTTCACTGCGAACCAGTCCGGTGCGATCTCCCGGGTTGTGGGCAACGCCGAGACGGGTTCACAGGGAATGGTCCGCGCCGGCGCTCATTTGGAGAACACCCTGAGTCGCCTCGATTCGGCCACGGGCAATGGCAACCTCGGTTCGCTGGTCACCGACGCCCGCGCGGCCGCGAGCGATCTACGCCAGGCCAGCCAGGATTTCCGAAGCCTCACCGCCACCGCTGCCGGCGAGCGGGAGCGCATCACCGCTATCCTCACCGCCACCGATCGGCTGATGACCCGCCTGTCCGCCGGTGAGGGGACCCTCGGGATGCTCGCGAGCGATTCGACGCTCTACCGCGAGGCGACACTCACGGTGGTGCAGTTGCGTACCTTGCTCGCAGATGTACAAGCGAATCCGAGACGGTATTTCCGATTTTCGGTATTCTAGGCCATTAGCCATCAGCCATCGACCAGTGACCATTGACCACCATGCCCACAAAGAAACGCGCCGAAAAGGAAGTCTCCGCCGGCGGTATCGTCTTTCGACGCGATGCCGACGGGACGCCGCGTTTCCTGTTGATTCGTGATTCCTACCGACATTGGGGCTTTCCCAAGGGTCACCTGGAGGATGGCGAGTCGCCGGCCGACGCAGCCTTTCGGGAAACGGCGGAGGAAACCGGGCTCACGCATCTGATCGCCCACGGTCCAATCAAGTTGATCGACTGGCACTTTCGATTTCGGGGACGGTACATCCATAAATACTGTCACTTCTTCCTGATCGAATCGCCCGATGGCGATCCGGTGCCGCAGCAGGAGGAAGGCATCACGGCCGCGCGTTGGGAAACACTGGAGAAGTCGCTCGACGTGCTGAGCTATGACAATGCCCGCGGGGTGCTGCGCCGTGCCGCCGAAATGACCCGCTGCCTCGTGGCCGTTGGGCGTGGACGGCCCGGCACCGCACGCCGACCCGAGCCATTGGCACCGGTCGCGAGCGGCGAGGGGACGCCCGGGATCGAGGGGTAGATGGCGACGGCGGTCGCGGCACTCCTCGAGCGCCGTCCCGCGCTCCTCGCCCTCCGCCGTGCGTTGCCGGGCCGACCGCAGCGTGTGTTCACGGCCCGAGATGCCGCGCATCTCGATCGGCTCCTCCGCCAACATCTGGTCGATGGTGTCGTGTTGGGCATTGGTGCGGCGCGCTCGGGCACCTTCGCCGCTCTCCGGGCGGAGTTCCGGGTGATCCCAGTGTTCTGCTTCGCCCCGATCCGCTCCGATGATGGCATGCTGGTCGGTCGCCTCGAGCGCGCCGGTGCCATCATGCTCCTCGAGTCGCTCGACGAGCCGATCCTCGAGCGGGTCATCCGCCAGCGCGGGTTGTCCGCCCGACGGGCAGCGGCGCTGCTCCCGATGGCCGACGAACTCGATCTGACCACCCCGATGCAGCGCGCCGCCTGGGAGATCATCATCCATGAGGTGCCGAGTCGGCTCTCGACCACTGCACTCGCGGCTCGTCTGAAGGTTGGCCGCGAGACCCTTTCACGGCGCTTCGGGGCGGGAATGGCGCCACCACTCAAGGTGGCCATGGACGCGGTCCGGCTCGCGGCGGCCGGGGAACTCCTGGGCTGTCGGGGGTATCTCGTGGCGGAGGTCGCCGACCTGCTCGGATTCTCGTCGGTATCCCTGCTCCAGCGGACCGCACGCCGATTGGTTGGCGGCGGGGCTCGCCGGTTGGGGACCCTGCCGATCGAGGAGATTGTGCGCCGGGCGGCGGCCCCGAGCCCGGGGCGCTGGACCTGAATTGCGGGGTGTCGCGACCCTCGATTTGTGACTATTTTCACATGCTTGTGAACGAAATGGCTCCCACCCTCACGTGCAGAGACTGATGGCCACCGATTCCGTGCTTCGCCCTGGTGAACTGAAGGACGTACTCCTCAAGGAGATCGCCGCCGCCGATCTCGGCTCGCTTGACGTCGATGACGTCGGGACCGTGCTCGAGGTGAAGGACGGGATTGCCCTGGTCTACGGACTGAAGCGCGCGATCTCGGGCGAGATGCTCGAGTTCACCGTGCGGCAGACCGGCGAGACGATGGCCGGATTGGTGCTCAACCTTGAGCAGGACTCGGTTGGCGCCGCCGTCATGGGCGACTACCTGAAGCTCAAGGAAGGCGACGAGGTGCGGTGCACCGGTCGACTCCTCGAGGTGAAGGTCGGCCCAAAGATGCTGGGCCGCACGGTCGACGCGCTGGGCAACCCGATTGACGGACTCGGGCCCATCGAGACGACGATGGGGCGCCCGGTCGAGATGATCGCCCCGGGTATCATCGTGCGGCAACCGGTTGACGAGCCGATGCAGACCGGCATCAAGGCGATCGATGCCATGATCCCGATCGGCCGCGGCCAGCGTGAGCTGATCATCGGCGACCGCGGCACCGGCAAGACCGCGATCGCACTCGACACGATCATCAACCAGAAGTCGACCGGTGTGATCTGTGTCTATGTCGCGATCGGGCAGAAGCGCTCGACCGTCGCGACATTGGTCGAACAGCTCAAGGCCGCCGGCGCGATGGAGTACTCGATCGTGGTCGTGGCCGGTGCCTCCGATCCGGCGCCGCTCCAATTCATCGCGCCGTACACCGGATGCGCGATCGCAGAGTACTTCATGTACGAGGAGGGGAAGGCCACCCTCTGCGTCTATGACGACCTCACCAAGCAGGCATCGGCGTACCGGCAGATGTCGCTCATCCTGCGCCGGCCGCCTGGTCGCGAGGCGTATCCGGGTGACGTGTTCTACCTCCATTCCCGCCTGCTCGAGCGTGCGGCCAAGATCAGCACCGATCCGGTGGCCTGCGCGGAAGACCCGCGGATCAAAGTGCCGGGCGGATCGCTGACGGCCCTGCCGATCATCGAGACCCAGGCCGGTGACGTCTCGGCCTACATCCCGACCAACGTGATCTCGATCACCGACGGCCAGATCTTCCTGCAGACCG
>JBDTNH010000108.1:0-7384 GCA_039933845.1 Gemmatimonadota bacterium | reverse complement strand
CCTCATCGCCGATCGCCAGCCAAGTGGGGCGTGACATTCTCCAGGCCGGTGGTAACGCGGTCGACGCGGCGGCGGCGGTCGGCTTCGCCCTGGCCGTGGTCCACCCGGTTGCGGGGAACATCGGTGGCGGTGGATTCATGGTGATGCGGATGCACAATGGGCTGACCTACGCCCTGGACTACCGTGAAACCGCGCCGGCCGGTGCGAGTCGGGACATGTATCTCGACCAGAACGGTGAGCTCACCGACAAGTCACGCATCGGGCACCTCGCCTCGGGCGTGCCAGGGTCAGTGGCCGGCATGCTCGCCGCGCAGGCTCGATTCGGGAAGCTGAGCCGCGCCGCGATCCTCGAGCCAGCCATTCGGCTGGCCCGCGACGGCTTCATTCTCGATTCGCACCGGGCCGGCTCGCTCCGCTCGGCGGCACGCCAACTCGCGCAATTCGACGGCAGCGCCCGCCAGTTCCTCGTCAACGGCACCGAGGGGCCGGCTGACGGCGCCCGCCTCGTCCAGCCAGACCTGGCGCGCACCCTGGAGGCGATCCGCGACAAGGGTCGTGACGGGTTCTACGCCGGCTGGGTCGCCGACTCCCTCGACGCCGAGATGCGTCGGGGGGGGGGCGTCATGACGGCGCAGGACCTGGCCAACTACCAGCCACGCTGGCGCGAGCCGATCCGCATCAACTACCGCGGCTACACGATCTGGTCGATGCCGCCCGCCTCGTCGGGTGGCGCCACCCTGGCGATGATCCTCAATATCCTCGAGCCGTACGGTCCGCTGCCGAAGTGGGGTACGCCGGCGCTGATGCACGTCGAGGCCGAAGCGATGCGACGCGCCTTCACCGACCGGAACCGGTACATGGGCGACCCGGCCTTCGAGCACGTGCCCCTCGCGTGGCTGACTTCAAAGGCGCATGCGGACACCCTGCGTCAGGACATCGATCTCCAGCATGCCACGCCGACGCCGCCCTTCGATCCCCGGATCGTCGAGGGCAACAACACCACGCATTATTCCATCGTTGACGCCGACGGCAATGCGGTCTCGACCACGACCACCATCAACTTCGGGTTTGGTTCATTCGTGACGGTCCGCGGTGCCGGGTTCCTGCTCAACAACGAGATGGATGACTTCGCCGCGGCGCCGGGCCGTCCGAACGGATTCGGTCTGGTCCAGGGCGAGGTCAACGCCATCGAGCCGGGCAAGCGGATGCTGTCTGCCATGACGCCGTCGATCGTGCTCGACACCGCCGGCGCCCTCAAGATGGTGGTCGGTTCCCCGGGTGGCCCGACCATCATCACCCAGGTGTTTCACGTCATCAGCAACGTCATCGACCACCACATGAGCCTGGCAGATGCGGTTGACGCGCCGCGGACGCATCATCAGGCGCTGCCCGACGAGCTCCGGCTCGAAGGGCCGGGCGGGTTCAGCGAGGCCACCCTCGCCGCACTCCGGGCGATGGGGCATACCCTCGACGTGGGCGGGGGGTGGGGCGACTTCCAGGCGATCATGCGCACCGGTGCCCGCTGGACCGGCGTGAGTGATCCCCGCGCAGGCGGGGGGGGGAGCGGGTACTAGAGAACGCGAGAAGGCGAGAAAGCGGGGCAATGCTTTCTCGCCTTCTCGCCTTCTCGCGTTGTTACGACCGACTGAAGTCGTCGCGCAGGGTGATCGTCATCGACTTGCCGCTGTGCACGATGATGTCACGATCGGCGCTGCTGCTGGCGACGGCCGCACCGGCGGCGGCGCCACCGATCGCGCCGATGACGGTCCCCTTCTTGCCGCCGATCACGCGCCCGATGATCCCGCCGGCCACCGCGCCGGCCCCGGTCTTGGCGACCTCGCTGGTGCCGATGCCGCGCGCGTGGAGTTCATATTCGAAATCGGTGGAGCGGGCGGTGATCGGATAGGATTCGCCATTGATCATGACGGAGCGGGCCGAGAGCACGAGGGTCCCGGCGGCGTCACGATTGGCCGCGGGCTTGATGTCCGTGATCGACATGGTGATCACCGAGCCGGCGGGAATCACGACCTTGCCATTGCCATCGGTGTAGTCCGCCACCACGCGCACCCGGATCGGGTCGCCCACGTTATTGTAGCGGGAATGGACCGAATCGATGACGGTGGTGCGAATGGCTGTCCCGCTGGCCAGCACCGAGCCCGTCGCAGAGGGTGCGGGCGCGGGATTGTTCCGCTCAGGTTGGGTCGCGGCCACGGGCGGCGGTGTCGGCCTGGGTCGCGGGCGCGTTGGGGGCGGGGCCGGTCGCTCGACGATCACGGTCTCCGGTGGTGCGGGAGGGTTTGTGTCGGGCAGCATCGGCTCGTCTGCGATCGGCACCAGGCTATCCCGGAGCCCCATCGCCTGATCCTGTTCGAGCGGTTTGTCGCCGCCGCAGGCGGTCGCAATGAACGTGAGCATGACCAGCAGGGCTGTCGGTCGGGTTTGCATGACTGTCCTCTCAGAATGAATCAGGTTGCTACGGTCATCACGGGAGACGTCGCTCGGCCGGGCGACCCCACAGATCAGACCCGCTTGAGCAGCCAGCCGGGTGTCAACTGCTGGAGCACGGTGGCCAGCCGGGTGAACTCACCCGTAACCAGCAAGATCCCCACGATAATCAACAAGATCCCACTTGCCCGCTGGACCCATGGCAGCCAACGTCGGAACCGGACGAACCAGAGGCGAAAGCGGTCGACGGCCAGAGCAGCAAGCAGGAAGGGCACGGCCAGGCCTGCCGAATACGCGCCGAGCAGGAGCATCCCCTTTCCGAGCTGCCCAGTCGTACCTGCGAGGCCAAGGATCCCGCCGAGCACCGGCCCGAGGCAGGGTGTCCATCCCGCGGCGAACGCCATGCCCACGAGCAATGAACCCATGAACCCGACCGGCTTGCGGTCGAGATGCACGCGGCGTTCTCGCTCGAAGGCCGCGACCCGGAACACCCCGGTCGCGTAGATGCCAAACAGGATGATCATCACACCGCCGACCTTGGCGATGGTGGCCTTGTGGTAGGCGAGCGACGCCCCCAGCGCGGTGACCGTCGCGCCCAGCGCGATGAAGACGATCGAGAACCCGGCGATGAACATCAACGAGTGGAGCACCGCCCACCGCCGCTGGTCGGTCATCTCCTCGAGGGTCATGCCGGTCAGGAAGCCCAGGTACGACGGGACCAGCGGCAGGACGCACGGGGACAGAAACGAGAGGAGGCCCGCCAGAAAGGCCACCAGCGGTCCAAGTGACGCGCCCTCGCTCATCGCCGCCCCGCCACGATGGGCAAGGTCGCGGCTCCAACTTCACGCCGACGGCATGGTTGGCAGAGCCCATGCAGCTCGACCCGGTGGCTCTCGGCGAGGAATCCATGGGCATCGGCGAGCATGGGGAGCGCGCGCTCCAACTGCTCCAGTTCGAATTCGGTCACGGTGCCGCACCGGCGGCAGACGAGATGGCCGTGCACTCCGCGGCTATCGTGGGCCTCATAGCGACGAAAGCCCTCACCAAAATCATGCGCCCGAGCCAGCCCTGCCTCGACCAGGGTGTCGAGCGTGCGGTAGATCGTCGCCGTCCCGACCTGCTCACCACGGCGGCGGAGCTCGGCGCCCACATCATCGACTGAGAGGTGCTGGTCGGCCTCGAACACCACCGACGCCACCAGATCGCGCTGCGCCGTGATCGGTTGGTGCCTGTCGCGCAGCCAACGGCGGAATCGTTCCTGCAGGCCGCCGGCACGCTCAGGCATCCGCGCCCCCCCCCTCGGACCCCTCGGGTGCCGCGGGGTAGTCGGCATCCGCCGGGAAGTCGCTTCCCCCCTCTACCGGCGGGAACCACTGCGCGACCGGCACCGGCGCGGGCGGATCCTCGTCGTCGGCCCGAATCGGCACCAGCGCCAGCAGTTCATGCAGCGCCTCGAGCGGCCCGCTGCCGACCTCGGTCGACTCGGCCACGTATCCCCCGCGCTCCCGCCCTTTGATGGTGGCGGTGTAGCTGGCTGTCACGATCCGGCGGAGATCCCCCCGCACCAGGCTGAGGATCGCGGTGCCGTATTCTCGCTGTTCCCGGCGCACCACGCGGAAGACCCAGATCCCATCGATCTCCGCCACCGGCAACTGGTCGGCGAGCCATCCGGCGAGCCGCTCCCATCGCTCGCCCTGACCCGGGCCCACCATCATGTCCGGGAACATCGTGCCTCCACGAAGTGGCGCAGCACGTGCATGAAATCCTGGGCATTCGTCACCACACCGAACGCCTGGTGCGTTCCCCGGTCCTTGAGTTTCGTCACCACGAATTCGGTCTGGTCAACGCAAATGGTGAGGAGGGGTTCCGGGCGCTGCTCCGCGTTGTGGGTGTGGAAGGCGGGCAGCATGTTGCCGACGGCGATGGCGTGGAGTGCCGTCGCGACGAAGACGGCCCCGGTGGCGCGCACGGTGTGCTCGCGCATCGCCTCCTGCGCCGCCAGCGCGTCGGTGATCACCCCGGGCAAGGGTCCGTCATCCCGAATTGATCCGGCGAGGACATACGGCGTCGAGCTGGACACCAACGCGTGCATGATGCCGGTCGTGACAAGCCCTGACTGCACGGCAGCCTCGATCGAGCCGGCCGCCCGGACGGCGTTGATGGCGCGCATGTGGAGGCCGTGTCCGCCACTGGTCGGCCGACCAGCGTGATCCATCCCCAGCGTGGTCCCGTGGATCGCTGCCTCCATGTCGTGCACCGCGACCGCGTTGCCCGCCAGCATCGCCCCGACGAAGCCGTTGCGGATGAACCACTCGAAATCCGCGCGGGCCCGCGAGTGGACGAGCGCCGGACCCGCGACCCAGACCACGTAGCCGCCGGCTTCACGCTGGGCGACCAGACGGTCGGCCAGGTCTTCATAGTTCACGGGCCGCTCGCGCGAGACCTCGGTGCTCATGAAACTGAACTCGTTGGCGGAATGTCCTCCCCCCCCCAGAAATCCGGTGCTGTACACCACGATCCCCTCGGCCCCCTGCTCATCAAAGCCGAGCAGCACCGCGTCGCCAGCGGCCACCAGGCGGGGCTCCAAGGTCACGAGGCCGCTCGGCCGCTGGACCACGACGCAGTCCATGCGCGGACGGCTGGGTGCGTGCCAGCCATCCGCGAGTCGCACGTAGGTCGGCAGGTTCGAGGTCGAGAAGAAGCCCTCGGGCACCACGCCCGCGGTCGGTGCCGAGGCGAATCGGGCCAGCGGCGCATCACGGAAGGGAGGCAGGTCGGTATCGGGTAGCCATGTCATGGGCGGTAAAGCTAGGGCACGCCGGGCAGCCGGGACAAGCACGTATTGCGACCAGTCACGGCCCACGGCACCTTCCGGCCCGATGAACCCCTTCCGAACACTCCTCGGCCTCGTGATGGCCGCCCTCCCCGCCCCCGGGTCCGCACAGGATTCCGTGGTGGTCCTGCCCCCGATCGGGGTCACCGCGACGCGATTGCCGCCCACCACCACCCGGGCGGGTTTCGCCCTCACCACCCTGACCGGCGACTCGGCGCGTCGCGGACGTGCATTTGCGACCCTCGATGAGCTGCTGGCCTTTGTCCCCGGTGTGTTCGCAACGGATCGCGGTGACGCGACGGTCGACCAGCGCATCACCATTCGTGGCAGCGGCGCCCGAGCCAACTTCGGCATCCGAGGATTGCGGGTGTTGATCGACGGCGTGCCCGCCACACTTCCCGATGGTCAGACCCAGCTTGGTGCCCTCATCCCATCAACCATCCAGCGTCTCGAGGTAGCCCGCGGACCGCTCGGTGCCTTGCACGGGAATGCATCATCCGGCGTCATCGCGATCGAAACAGTCGGCGTACCCGACAGCTCCGCGCTCCGTGGCTCGATCGGCCTCGGCGCACGCGGTGGGTTTGACCAGGTGGCGAGCCTGGACATGGCGCTTGGGCGCGGCGCTGGGGCCACACTCACGCGGAGCGATGCACGGCACGACGGATCGCGCGTGCATTCGGCATCCCGGGAAACGAACTGGAGCGGAGCCGTGGGTTGGCGACTCACGCCCATGACCACCGTGATCCTGCGCGGCGCATGGCAGGTGATGCCGTTCAGCGAGTCTCCGGGGGCGCTCACGCAACCCGAGTTCGCGCTCGACGCGCATCAAGCCGCGGGGCGAAGTGTGCGGCTCGATGCCGGGAAGTCGGTATCCCAGCGACAGCTCTCGGTGGGGCTGCGTCACCGTGGCGGCGCATTCGATGCCGGTGTCCATGCCTGGATCCTGGGCCGTGACCTGA
The DNA here is from genome assembly GCA_039933845.1 of Gemmatimonadota bacterium. Classification (GTDB taxonomy): domain Bacteria; phylum Gemmatimonadota; class Gemmatimonadetes; order Gemmatimonadales; family GWC2-71-9; genus Palsa-1233. Next base: position 1,147 of record JBDTNH010000108.1, on the reverse strand, counting down.
CGAATCCGCTCGCGGCTCCGGCACCAGACACTCCAGCGAATGGCACCTGGATTGACCTCGACCGAACCGTCAGGGGAATCCGGACTGACGTCGCATGGCGCACCACCGACCGACTCACGGTGAGCGGCGGAATCGACTGGCAACAGATGCGGGATGATCGTCGGAATCGTGAACACGACGGGAACGAGCCGTTCGGCGCCCCGTTCGTCGATCAGCAGGAACGGGTCGGCGAGGTGGGGCCCTTCGTCCAGGGCCAGTTCCGCATCTCCGACGCCATGAGTCTCGGGGTGGGAGTTCGTCACGACCATACGACGTTCGAGGTCCTCGATGCCCTCGACGCTCCGCGCTCGGGCACCCGCTCGATGGGTGCCACCACGGGCTCAACATCGCTCGGGTGGACCCATGGCGCATGGGAAGGGTGGTTCGGGCTGGCGCAGGGCTTCGAGACGCCGACCACCACCGAACTGACGAATCGTGCCGACAATGCCACTGGGCTCAACACCACGCTCGATCCGGCGCGCACCACGAGCATCGAGGCCGGTGTCGTCCGTGCATCCGATCGCATGCGCCTCGAGCTCGCGAGCTGGACGTCGCGAACCTCCGATGCGATCCTGCCGGCAGCCGAAGTGGGTGGTCGATCCATCTTCCACAATGTCGATCACACGACGTCGCGAGGGGTCGAGATCACCGCGAGTGCCGCCTTTGCCCGACACCTGCTTGTCCGGAGCACCGCGACCCTGGTCGACGCACGATTCGGCCTGGGCCTCCTCGACGGGAATGGCACCCTGATCGGCGGGAACACCATCCCGGGTGTTCCCCGTTTCTCCGGCATTGTCGGCGTCACTTGGCATCCCGGCGCCTGGACGCTCGAGCTGGATCACCGACTCCGCGGCGGCACCATTGCCGACGACCGCGGCGTCGCGGGCGCCCAAGGCTGGGCAGCAGGCATTACCAACCTGCAATTGCGCCAGAGCTGGACTCGGACCACCCTCCACCTCACGATCCGGAACGCATTCGATGGTTCAGTGGTTGGCGCCGTGGTCGTGAACGCGGCCGCCGGGCGGTTCATTCAGCCGCTGCCGGGACGTCGCGTGACGGTGGGCGTGGATGTGCGGATCTGACGAGAAGCGAGAAGCGAGAAGCGAGA
>JBDTNH010000107.1:0-7427 GCA_039933845.1 Gemmatimonadota bacterium | reverse complement strand
CCCGTCAACACGCTGGGCACCTGGCCCCGAGGGAGCAACACCGAGCTCTGGTACCAGGTCCGCGGCATCCGCACTGGCGAGGCCTTCACCACGACCATCACGGTGACGCCCGTCGGCAAGAAGTCGGATCGCGAGATCACCGTGACAACCACCGACCGCGCCACCGGCCCGGTGACCACCGTCCGACGCACCCTCGGCCTTGAGCAACTCACGACCGGTCGCTACCTGCTCTCGGTGACAATCACCGCAGGTGGTCACACCGCGATGCGGGAGCAGGATGTGGTGGTAGTGGACTAGCGAGAAACGAGAAACGAGAAACGAGAAACGATGCTGCCGAGCCGCGGCCGTCTGGCCGCGGTTGGGGTCGCGCTGCACGGAGTCACTTCCCGTTTCTCGTTTCTCGTGCCGTCCCTCTTGCCTCCCAGCCCCACTTCAACTAACCTTGCGCCATGCTGACCAGCCAGAGCCACCGCCATCACCATCATCATGCACCGGAACACGGGGCGGGTTGAGGATGTGCGGCGTCTGACAGGCGCACCGTAGCAAGCCATCAACGCCGACCCCCGGGTCGGCGTTCGTGCGTTTCAGGCGCACCGAGGTCGTCCCGATCCCCTTTTCGAGGACACCACGTGAGCCCCAATCTGGACGCCGGAACACTACGAATCGCCCTCCCCAAGGGCCGCATGCAGGCCGAAATCTTTGCCCTGCTCGACGCCGCTGGTCTGACCGTCAAGATGGGCAGCCGCGCCTATCGGCCGACCATTGCGGCCGGTCGCTTCAATGCCAAGATCCTCAAGCCCCAGAATATCATCGAGATGCTGGTCGCCGGCTCGCGTGACGTGGGCTTCGCCGGTGCGGATTGGGTCGGGGAGATCGGGGCGAACCTGGTCGAGGTGCTGGATACCGGACTCGATCCGGTCCGGCTGGTGGCGGCGGCACCCGACGAACTGCTCGTCGATGGCGCCCTCCCCGCGCAGCTACTTCGCGTCGCCACCGAATATCCACGCACCGCCGAGCGGTGGATCGCCGCCAATGGCATCGAGGCACAGATTGTCCGCTCGTTCGGTGCCACCGAGGTGTTCCCGCCGGATGATGCGGATGTGATCATCGACAACACCGCCACGGGCGCGACATTGGCCGCCAACGGCCTCACCATCATCGCGACCGTCAACACGTCGTCCACGCGACTCTACGCCAATCCCGCCGCGCTCGAGGACACGGCGCGCCGCGCCGCCATCGAGGGCATGGTCATGCTCCTCCGATCGGTGCTCGATGCCCGCCAGCGCGTGATGATCGAGCTGAACGTCCCCGCGCCCCAGCTCGAGGCGGTCTGCGCGTTGCTGCCATGCATGCGGGAACCCACCATTGCCACGCTCCACGACAACGCCGGCTTCGCGGTGAAGGCCGCCGTCGCCCGCGACATCCTGCCCACCCTGGTGCCACGGATCAAGCAGGCAGGTGGCTCGGACATCGTGATCTCACCCATTGCGCAGATTGTCCCATGACGATGCTGACCATCAATCCGGCCATCTCCAGCGTGACGGGCTACCGGGTCCCACGGCACCCGGCACCGATCGATCTCGACCTCACCGGCACCGAGCTCCCCCCCCTTGATCCTGGGGCACTGGCCTCGGCGCTCGCCAAGGCGGTGGCCGACGGTTGGCAGTACCCAACGACCACGGCGATCGAGGCGGGGCTTGCCCTCGAGTACGACGTCGATCCTGCCCGGGTGATGATCGGGGCCGGAAGCGATGATCTCCTTGAGCGGGCGATGCGTTGCCTGCTGAGTCCCGGCTCCGAAGTGATCCTCACCGATCCAACCTTCGAGATGTTGCCGCGCTACGCGACGCTCAACGGCGCCAGCACCCGGTCAGTTCCGTGGCTCGATGCCGCCGTGCCCACCCAGCACATCATCGAAGCCGCGACACCCGCGACGGCCATCATCGCGATCGTCACCCCGAACAATCCAACCGGGACGACGGCGAGCACCTCGGCACTGCTCGAGATCGCACGTCGAAACCCCTCGGTCCTGGTGATCGTCGACCAAGCCTATGTGGAGTTTGCCGACGTGGACCCGCTGCCGGACCTCGTCGACGAGCCGAACATCCTGCTCACCCGCACCCTGTCCAAGGCGTGGGGAATGCCGGGGCTCAGGGTCGGATTTGGGGTCGGCCCTGCGCTGCTCGTTGCTGCGATGCGGCGGGCCGGCACCCCCTATCCGGTCGCGACTCCGACACTCTTGGCGGCACTCGCAATCCGGGCGACATCGACGCGGTCGATGGACGGTCGGGTGAACGCGATTCGCGCGACACGCACTCAGTTACTGGCCGCCACCCGTGCACTCGGTCTCGACCCAACCGGCTCCGCCGCCAACTTCATCTGCACCGCGACACCGCGTGCCGCATGGCTGCGCGACGGGCTCGCCGGACTCGGCATCGGTGTCCGCTGGCTTCCCGGTGCCCCCAACCGCGTTCGGATCACTTGCCCAATCGACGACTCCGCCACAGATCGACTGGAAGCGGCACTCGCGGCAGTCTGCGCACCGCAAGCGTTGCTCCTCGACATGGATGGTGTCATCGCGGATGTCTCCACCTCGTACCGGACCGCGATCATCGAGACCGCCGCAGAGTTCGGTGTGACGGTCACGCAGGCCGACATCGCCGCCAGGAAGGCCGCAGGGAATGCCAATGACGATTGGGCGCTGACCCACGAGTTGATCATCGCTGGCGGCAGGGAGGCATCGTTGGCCGATGTGACAACGGCATTCGAGGCGCGTTACCAGGGCACCACGGAGGTCCCGGGGCTCCGCCGAACCGAAGCGCTGATCGGCGATCGCGACCTGCTCGCCCGACTCGCCGCGCGGCTCCCGCTCGCAATCGTGACGGGTCGCCCCCGCATCGATGCCGAACGTTTCCTGGTCGAGAACAACCTCGCGGACCTTTTCCAGGTCGTGATCGCCCGCGAGGCTGGGCCACTCAAGCCCGATCCCTTCCCGGTTCGCGAGGCACTTCGCCACCTCGGCGTCTCCCGCGCCTGGATGATCGGCGACACGCCGGATGACCTCCGGGCAGCCCGTACCGCTGGCGTGGTGCCGATCGGCATCATCGCCCCCGGCGATGCGTCCGCACGTACAGTCCCTGCCCTCAGGGAGGCCGGCGCCGCACGCATACTCACCACCCTCGAGGAGCTATTCGCATGCCTGCCCTGACCTCACGCAATGCCGCGATCGCGCGTACCACGCGCGAGACCGACATCACGCTTCGACTCAACCTCGATGGCACCGGGAAGGCCAGCATTGCGACCGGGATCGGCTTCCTCGATCACCTCCTCACCGCGCTTGCCTTCCACGCGCGATTCGATCTCGAGCTCACGTGCCAAGGCGATCTCGAGATCGACGACCACCACACCGCCGAGGACTGTGCGATTGCCCTGGGCGAGGCCGTGGCCAGTGCCCTGGGAGATCGCGCCGGTATCGCCCGGTTCGCGAGTGCGTATGCGCCGCTCGACGAGGCGCTGGCCCGGAGCGTGATCGACATCTCGGGCCGTCCGTTCGCGCGAATCGCGCTGGGACTCGTGCGCGACACGATCGGCACCCTCGCGACCGAGAACGTCTCGCACGTGCTGCAATCGTTCGCCACCGCCGCGCGACTCACACTGCATGTCGATGTGCTCGAAGGCAGCAACGATCATCATCGGGCCGAGGCGGCGTTCAAGGCAACTGCGCTGGCCCTGCGCGAGGCCGTCCGGCGCACCGGCGAGACCATGATACCCAGCACCAAGGGTACGCTCGGATGACGGGTGAGATCGTCGTGGTCCGAACCGGCAGCGCAAACCTCGCTTCGGTGCTCGCTGCACTCAGGCGACTGGGCGCCGTCCCCCGATTGTCGGCAGACCCCGACGAGCTGCGGTGCGCCGATCGGCTGGTCCTCCCGGGTGTTGGCTCGTTCGGTGCCGCAAGCACCACGCTCCGGCGGGCCGGCCTCGCCGACGCCTTGACCGACCGAGTGCGCGCCGGTGCACCGTTCCTCGCCATCTGCCTCGGCCTCCAGCTGCTCGCTGAAGGGAGCGATGAGTCACCCGACGCGGTCGGACTGGGCGTCATCACGGGGCGCGCCACCCGGCTCTCTGACACGGTCCGCGTGCCGCAGCTCGGATGGAATGTCGTGACACCGGCCACCGACTCGAACGTGCTCGAGGCCGGGTACGCCTACTATGCGAACTCCTACGCACTCACCCTCCCCCCGGACGGATGGCGTCATGCGATGACCACGCATGGCACGCCGTTCGTGGCTGCGATCTCCCGAGGGGCGCAGCTTGCCTGTCAGTTCCATCCGGAGTTGTCCGGGCAGTGGGGACACGATCTCCTCACACGGTGGTGGGCATCATGCTGACCCGGCGGATCATCCCCTGCCTCGACACGCGGGACGGGCGAGTCGTCAAGGGCGTGCGATTCCAGGGACTGCGTGACGCGGGCTCGCCGGTCGAGCTTGCCGCCCGCTACGAACAGGAGGGCGCGGACGAGATCGTGATCCTCGATGTTGTCGCCACCGACCGGGGCCGGGATCACGCGCTGGACACGGTGCGTGCCGTGCGAGAGGTGTTGCGCATCCCGCTCACCGTGGGCGGCGGAGTGCGTACGGTGCGTGACGCCGAACGGCTGCTCGAGGCGGGTGCCGACAAGATCGGCGTCAATAGCGCGGCGACCGACGACCCGACCCTGCTTGCGCGACTCGCCGGCACCTTTGGCGTCCAGTGCATTGTGCTCGCGATCGATGCTGCCACCGCGGGCAACGCCTGGCGCGTGTTCAGGCGGTCGGGCAGCGAGGACACCGGACGCGACGCCGTCGAGTGGGCCGTCGAGGGAACGCGGTGTGGTGCGGGCGAGATCCTGCTCACGTCGATCGATCGGGACGGGACACGCACGGGCTACGACCTGGCACTCCTCAACGCCGTGACCCAGGCGGTCACGGTACCGGTGATTGCGTCGGGAGGTGCGCGCACGGTGACAGATCTCATTGCCGCGGTCGACGCCGGGGCCGATGCCGTCCTCGCGGCATCGATGTTCCATGACGGCGACACCACGGTCGCCCTCGTCAAGCAGGCGATGCAGCAACACCGATTGGAGATCCGCCGATGATTGTCCCATCCATCGACATGCAGGGTGGCCAGGTCGTCCAACTGATCGGCGGACGCGATCATGCCCTCGATGCCGGCGAACCGCTGCCCTGGCTCACCCGCTTTGCCGTGGCCGGGGAGGTCGCGGTGATCGATCTCGATGCGGCGATGGGTACCGGTTCCAACCGGGCAGTGATCGCTGCACTCGTGCGTACCGCACCGTGTCGCGTTGGGGGGGGGATTCGCGACTATGACACCGCTCGGTGGTGGCTCGATCAGGGTGCCGCGCGGATCATCATCGGGACCGCGGCGGAGCCCGCACTGCTGCGACGCTTGCCACGCGAGCGAGTGATCGTCGCGCTCGATGGCCAGCACGGCGAGGTCGTGGTCGACGGATGGCAGACCGCCACCGGCCGTCAGGTCGTCGACCGGGTGGCGGAACTCCGAGATCTCACCGGGGGATTCCTGGTCACATTTGTCGAGCGGGAGGGCCGGTTGGCAGGAACCGATCTGGACGCCGCCGCCCGGATCACGACCGCGGCCGGAGCGGCGCGCGTCACGATCGCCGGCGGTATCACCACGACCCGGGAGATCGCCACCCTCGATGCGCTCGACGCCGATGCTCAGGTCGGGATGGCACTCTATACCGGCCGACTCTCGCTTGCCGACGCCATTGCCGCACCGCTCCGGAGTGACCGCGCAGACGGGCTCTTTGCCACGGTGGTGGCCGACGAACACGGCACCGCGCTTGGACTCGCCTGGAGCACTGCCGCCACCCTCGCCGAAGCGGTGGAGAGCCGTCGCGGCGTCTATCATTCACGCACGCGCGGCCGCTGGGTCAAGGGCGAGACATCCGGTGCAACCCAGGAACTGGTCCGAGTCGATCTCGACTGCGATCGGGATGCCCTTCGGTTCACCATCCGTCAGCAGGGCGGCGGCTTCTGTCACACCGGGTCGGCGACCTGTTGGGGCGGCGCCCCACCGCTCACTGCGCTCGAGCGCACCATCGCGTCGCGGATGGCATCGGCGCCGCCAGGGTCCTATACGCGTCGCCTCCTCGAGGACCCCGCCCTGCTCGCTGCGAAGTTGCGTGAGGAGGCCAACGAACTCGCCACGGCAGACACGCCATCACATGTCGCAGAGGAGGCGGCCGATTTGCTCTATTTCGCGATGGTCCAGATGCAACGCCACGGCACCACGCTCGCCGACGTCGAACGCGTCTTGCGGCGTCGATCGCGCGGGGTCACGCGCAGGCCCGGTGACGCGAAGCCGGAGACCTTGTCATGAGCGACATTGAATTTCCCGATCGCTCACTCGACGAACTGCTCGCGCGACCACGCACAGTGCTCGACGCCGAAACACGGCGTCGTGCCGCTGAGATCGTGGCCGATGTCGAGATCGGTGGCGAGGCGGCCGCACTCCGGCACGCTGCCCGCTTCGACGGCTACCGACCTGGCGATGCGTGGCGTTTCGATCGCGCCTCGCTGACAGCGGCGCGCGACCGTGTCCCGGTCGGCATGCGCGAGGATCTCGAGGCCGCAGCCAATCGGATCGGGGCCTTCGCGCGAGCCCAGCGCGCCGCACTCACCGACATCGATGTCGCGGTACCGGGCGGGCGGGCCGGTCATACCGTGGTGCCGGTCGAGCGGGCCGGCTGCTACGCACCAGCCGGTCGATATCCACTGCCGTCCTCGCTCTTGATGGGCGTGGTCACGGCGCGCGCTGCTGGCGTTGGTGACGTCTGGGTGGCGTCTCCGCGCCCGTCGGACACCATGCTCGCTGCCGCTGCGATTGCGGGTGCCGACGGCGTGATCGGGCTCGGTGGCGCCCAGGCGATCGCCGCCCTCGCATTCGGGATCGGATCGATTCCGGGCGTCGACGTCGTGGTCGGCCCAGGCAATCGGTGGGTCACGGCGGCCAAGCAGGCCGTCTCCGGACGCGTCGGCATCGACTTCCTCGCGGGTCCATCGGAGTTGGTGGTCCTGGCCGATGCGACAGCCGATCCCGACATCGTCGCCGCCGACCTGATTGCCCAGGCGGAGCACGACGCCGATGCGTCCCCCATCCTCGTCACCACTGCGGCCGGGATGGTCAAGAAGGTGCGGGACGCGCTCCGAGACCGACTGGACTCGCTGCCGGCCGCCGCGATTGCCCGCATGTCCCTCGCGGCCGGAGGTGCGATCGTCGCCGAGAGCCTCGACGCGGCAATCGTCATCATCGATCAGCTGGCCCCGGAACACCTGCAGCTCTCGGTGGCAGACCCTGAACGCGTGGCGGCCCGTGTCGGCTCCGCGGGTGCCATATTCGTCGGC
>JBDTNH010000106.1:0-7440 GCA_039933845.1 Gemmatimonadota bacterium | reverse complement strand
GCTCTGGCGGCCGCGCCGCTCCATGCCGACGACCCGAGCTGCCTGCTCCTGCACCCGACGGTCCCGTCGGGGGCCTACACCGGGACTGCCGCCCCGTCAGGGACGCCTGGTGGGGTGCTCGATCGGTGCAGCCTCTTCACCGCGCCGCCCCCTTGGGGATTGACCGGGGTGGACGGTCGGCCCTTCGAATCGGTCTGGTACAACGAGGCTCGTGAGGGGATGGGATTCTGGATCGGGAGTCAGGCCGACTTCTCGCTCACCTTCTGGCTGGATGGCCAGCAGGTTGGCCAGTCGATCCTCCAGTCGCCCGGAACGGGCTGGTGGAACTGGGACGGGATGTTTGACCGTGTCGATGTCGATGGCCTGTATGTCCTCATGATCTACGAACAGGGCGGCTCGATGATGGAGCCTGACGAGCCGGACGAGAATGGGCCGCCCGATCCCGAACTGTTTTCGGTCGTCGGTCCGATCCTCGCGGAACCGCAGTCGACCGTCCCCGAACCGGCGACGATGACATTGCTCGGCTCCGGGATCATCGGGATCGCGGCGGCACGCCGTCGGCGCCGCCATGAACGGGCGGTTCCGTTTCCCGAGTGAGCCTGCCCGGCTCGGTTGCCGCGGGTCGTTCCGACCCGTAGCTTCGAGAGATGACCCCGCCACCGCCCGGTCGCCCCGAACCCTGGGCGACTCCATATCCCGCCGAGTCGTCTGGACCGTCGACCCTCACCGCACCGAATCCTGCCGCGCTCGAAAGCACAGCAGCAGGCAAGGTCGTGCTGGTCACCGGCGGTGCCACTGGACTCGGTCGATGCATCGTCCACGAGTTCGGCCGCATGGGATGCCGCGTCGCGTTCTGCTGGATTCCGATGCCCGGTCGTGACGTCGAGTCCTACGCGCTCCTCACCGAGGCGGCCCTCTCCCACGGCAACCACGAGGTCATGTCCAGACGATGTGACGTTCGCGATCGCGAGCAAGTCGAGCGATTGGTGGCGGAGGTGGTCGAGCGGTGGGGCGGCATCCACTACCTGATCAACAACGCCGGCATCGCCCACGACGGCGCGCTCTGGCGGATCAAGGACGCCGACTGGCAGGCGGTGCTCGATACCAACGTGACGGGGGCGTGGCATTGCATGGCCGCTTGCGCGCCACACTTTCGCCAGCAGCAGTTCGGCAAGGTGGTCAACATCTCGGCGCATCAGGCCGGTCGACCCGGATTCGGGGTGGCGAGCTATGCCGCCTCGAAGGCGGCGCTCGAGGCACTCACCCGTTCGGCCGCGGTCGAGTTCGGACCGAGTCAGGTGAATGTCAACGCGGTCTCGCCGGGATTTGTGCACACCGAGCGCCTCGACGCCTTGCCGACAAGTGTCATTGAGCGCGCCCGAAAGCGCTCGGTGCTCGGTCGACTCGCCGAGCCCGAGGACATCGCCTCCGTGGTGTGTTTCCTCTGTTCGGAGGCCTCGCGGCATATCACCGGTCAGACGATCGTCGTGGACGGCGGCCTCTCGCTCGAATAGCTTGCCCCGGGTGAAGAACTCCTTCCTGTGCCTTGTCGGCCTCGCCACCATGGCGTGCGCCTCGTCGAATCCCGCGCCCCAGGCCGAGCCCTCGCGGCCCGCGCCGTCACCGGCGCTCCTCGTCACGACCTTGGCGGGTCAACGGATCCCTGTCCTGCCGCTCACTTTTCTGGTCGCCGAGGCACCGGCGGATGAGTTCCTGCCGCCCGATCGGGTGGCTCGACTGGTCTGGGCCGACTCGCTGATCGGGGCGATGATGGAGGAGCATGGCCCCGAGGTCGACTGGGTCCTGCCGCCGGAACTTCGCCGCATCGCGGCACGGGCCCCCAACATGGTCACCGATCCCGATCGCATGGGGCAGGCGGTCATGCGCTCCCCCAACCTCGAGATCGTGCCTGACCCGCTCCGCTCGTACTTGCGGGCGCTCTCCGCGATGAGCGACGCACGGTTGGTCCTGATCCCCGCCGCCCTTCGGTTCAAGCCGGACAGCGGTGGCATCCGGGCCGAACTCGTGATGGTCATTGCCGATACCCGGAATGGCCGCGTCATCTGGCGGAGTCACCCGTCCGTGGTCGGGGATACCCCGACCGCGGCGCTGCGGGCCACGATCGCGCACATCCTTCCTGATCTCGACTGAATCGACCCCGCCGATGACCGATGTGACCCTGATTCCTGGTGACGGGATCGGACCGGAGATCACCGCCGCGGCCGTTCGGGTGCTCGAAGCCACCGGACTTGCATGGACGTGGGACCAGCAGATTGGTGGGATGGCCGCGGTCGCCGCCACCGGCGATCCACTTCCCCAGGCAACGCTCGAGAGCATCCGTCGCACGCGGCTCGCCCTCAAGGGACCACTCACCACCCCAGTGGGGGGGGGATACCGGTCGATCAATGTGGCGCTCCGGAAGGAGTTCGAGCTCTATGCGAATCTCCGCCCCGCCAAGACGATTGTGCCGGGTGGTCGCTTCGACGACGTCGACATCGTGCTGGTGCGCGAGAATTTGGAGGGGCTCTACATCGGGCAGGAACAGTGGTTCGAGGTCGACGGGGACCCGCACGGACGCGCGGAGTCGGTCGCGGTCGTGACCCGGGTCGGCGCCGAACGCGTGGTGCGCTATGCGTTCGAGTATGCACTCAGCCATGGGCGGAAGAAGGTGACGCTGGTCCACAAGGCGAACATCCTCAAGAACACCTCGGGGCTGTTCCTCGAGGTCGGCCGCGAGGTCGCGAAGCGTTACGCGGGACGGGTCGAGTGCAACGACCTGATCATCGACAACTGCGCGATGCAACTCGTGATGTATCCCGAGAAGTTTGACATGATTGTCACCACCAACCTCTTCGGCGACATCCTCTCGGACGAGATCAGTGGTCTGGTGGGCGGACTCGGGCTGGCACCCGGCGGCAACATCGGCAATCACGCCGCGATCTTCGAGGCCGTGCACGGATCGGCGCCAGACATCGCGGGGCAGGGGATCGCCAACCCGTCGGCGCTGATCCTGGGTGGGGCGATGATGTGTGATCACATCGGCGAGGCCGACGCCGGCGATCGCATTCGGCGCGCGGTGGTCGCGACCATCGTCGCCGACCGGGTGCGGACCGCCGATCTGGGTGGATCCGCCAGCACCGAGGAGTTCGGGCATGCCGTCGCCCGCCGGGTGGCGTGAGGTCCCCTGCGTCGAGTGCGGGGCGTCCGTCGCGGGGATCGATTTCGGGGAGCGGTGCCGTACATGTCAGGCACGGCGCGCCAAGCGCGTGGCCGTCATCTCACGGCGCGTCTCGCTGGCGGTCACGGCGGTCGTGGCCGCGTGGGTCCTGACCCGCCCGGTGACGTCCCCTACCGCACAATGGACCGGTGTCATTGCCATACCGGTCGCCTATGTGCTCACCCATCTGATCGTGAGCCGATTCGCCATGGAGGTGTTGCCGTGATTCGCTATGCAACTGCTGCGCTCGTTGCCCTTGCCATGCTCCCCGCTGCAGCGCCGCTCGTGGCGCAGGCTGGTGGCTCGCCATCGGTCACCCTCTTCAGCTCGGGTCGGGCACTCGTCCGTCGGACGCTGCCGATCAAGATGCCGGTCGGCAGTTCGACCCACCCGCTGGTGCTCGGGCTGTTCGACGCCTCGACGTTTGCGGCGCTCGATCCTGGTGTCCAGGTCGGGATGATCAACTTCGACGCGTCCTTTGATGAGCAGTCACTGCTCCGTCGTCATATCGGTCGCGTGTTCACCTTCCAGGTGGGCGAGGGCAAGCCGCCGATCAAGGCGCGGCTCGTGGCCCTGGACCCGGAGCGCTGGGAGGTTCTGCCGGGTGATGGCGACGTCCTGCCCGGCGTGAGTTTCTCGCGCCCCGGCCGCATCCTCTGGGAACCGGAGCTGGTTCCCGCCGCCCCGATCGCCGACGTGACGCTGAGCAGTGAGCGCGCGCGCGACGGGATCTCGGTGATGTATGAGGCACCGGGTGGATCGTGGAACGCCGGCTACCGGATTTTCCTGGGTGCCCGGAGTCGGATCGAGGGAATGGCGACCATCGATGCCGGCACACTCGATCTGGCGAACACCGAGGTGCAGCTGCTGGCGGGAGAGATCGGCCAGAAGGTGCAGCCGCAGGCGCCATCGCGGCCGTATGCAATGGCCATGCGGGCCAGTGACATGAGCAACCAGGAAATGTCGGCCGAAGCGGTGGGTGAGGCGCGTCTCTACACGCTGCCAGGCCGCGTGTCCTTCACGCCGGCAACGCAGATGGTGTTGCCGCTCTTCACTCCGACCACGGTCGCGCCGGAACTCCGGCTCACGGTTCCGGGTACGCTGCCCTTCTACGGCGGCTTCGGCCAGGAGACCGACGAGGTCGAGGTGCCGGTGCTGGTCAGCTATCGCCTCGCGCACGAGCAAGGGTCGACGTTCGGTGATCTGGCACTCCCGGCCGGCGGAGTGAGCGTCTATGACACCGACAAGGCGGGGCGGGTACAGCTGGTCGGCAACGGCGGCATCGGACACACCGCACCGGGTGAGCAGGTCGAGGTGAACACTGGCATCGCGTTCGATGTCACGGCCCGCCGGACCCAGACCGAGTACACCACGGTGCACACCGACAAGCCGTCCCGGACCACGGCGACGGTCGGCTACAGCGTGGTGGTCAAGAATGCCAAGGACACCGCGGTGACGGTCGAGGTCCGCGAGGATCGGGGGGGGGAGTGGAGCGTGATCTCCAGTTCAGTCCCTGCGGTCAAGAAGTCGTCGAGTCGGACGGTGTTCATGCTCCGCGTCCCGCCCAAGGGCGAGGCACCGCTCACCTACCGGCTCAGGGTGGTGTGGTGAACGCACCACTCACCATTCTGCAGATGAGTGACCTGCACTTCGGGCGCGACGCCGATCTGGCACAGATCGCTGCGCTCGAAGCGCTGGCCGACGACGTCAAGCCGAGCGCGGTGGCGATCGCGGGTGACCTGACGCAGCGTGCGCGGCACGGCGAGTTCCAGCGTGCGCTGATGTTCGTGCAGGTGCTCCGCCAGGTTGCCCCCACGCTGGTCGTGCCGGGCAATCACGATGTGCAATGGTGGACGACACCATTCGACCTGGTCGGCGCAGGACCCAAGTACGAGAAGTACCGCCGCTATTTCGGCGACGATCTCACACCGAAGCTGGTGGTCGACGGTGCCGTACTGTGCGGTGCGCTCACCAGCTACGGTGTCGTGACGGGATCGATGACGTACAACCTCAACGACATGGCGGTGAAGGGACACTTGCCCGCCAGCGAGACCGAGCGGATCGCGGCCCGGTTCCAGGCCGAATCGCCCGATCTGCTGCGCGTGATGGTGATGCACCAGAATCTGTTGCGGGGCGAGATCTCCGAGCGGATGGGCCTGGCGCACTGGCGTCGCTCGCAACGTCAGGTCATGGCGACCGGCGTCGACCTGGTGTTGTGTGGTCATGATCACCAGGAGAGCGCTGGCACGCTGCCGAACGGTGCCGTCGTATCGACCAGCAGCACGCACACTTCCCGGACCCGTGGCGGCAGGCCGTCGGCCTGCAACCTGATCACCGTCACCGACCTCACCATCGAGATCACGCATCAGGTCTGGGACAAGCCCGCTGGCCGGTTTGTCCCGGGACCGGCGTCACGGTTCCCACGACCGCGCAGCTCGGCCGCCGCCGCCTCCGAGTGATGTCGGCGCTTCCACAACTCGAACTCTCCCTCGACGCCGCCCCCGAGGCGGAGCTGCCCAAGCGCCTCCGTCGACTCGGCCTGCCCGCGGGCGTGCCGGTGAAGCTGACCCGGAACCGCACCGTGCTCGTGTCGTTTGATCCGCGTGGCGCCCTCCGACTCCATGCCGGATACGCGTGGGCCCCTGACCCGGTGCTCGAGGCGATCCTCCGGTTCATCAAGCCGCGGATGTCACGCGCCGACCGCATTAGCGCCCGTCGCCTGTTTCTCTCGTTTCCGGTCGAGCGACACGCCCCGGTGAGGCGTCGTCGCCGGACAGCCGCCGCCGCGCCTGCCGACCTGCCGATCCTGGGCCGGCTCGAGCGTCTGCACGCGATTCTCAATGAACGCCACTTCGCGGGTTCCCTCACCACCGTGCCCGTCCAGCTCTCGGATCGGATGGAGCGGCGGCTCGGCGAGTTCGCGGTCAACCCCGGTGGATCGGACGGCGTGATCACCATCTCGCGGAAGCACATCTCGCGCGATGGCTGGGAGTCGGCGTCCGAGACACTGTTGCACGAGATGGTGCACCAGTGGCAGTCAGAGACCGGTCGGCCGATCGATCACGGCACCGCATTCCGCTGGAAGGCGCGCGCGGTCGGGATCCGTCCCGCGGCGACTGCCGAGCCGCGGGCTCACGCCCGCGGCTCGGCAGCTTTCTCGCTTTCTCGCCTTCTCGCCTTCCCCCCTACGTTATCTTCCCACGGTCTCTAAACCGGGGTTTCTGGCAGATGGCGGGCTCGTCCGAATACACAGGCGTCGACTTCTATGACATGGACTCGCTGCTCTCCGAAGAGGAGCGCGCGGTCCGTGATACGGTCAGGCAATGGGTCAGCGACGAGCTGATTCCGGTCATCGGGCCGGCCTACATCGATGGCCGCTTCCCGAAGGAGCTGATCCCTGGGATGGCCGAGCTGGGGCTCTTCGGCGCCAACCTGCCGGAGGAGTATGGCTGCGCGGGTCTCAACAACGTCGCCTATGGCCTGATCATGCAGGAGCTCGAGCGCGGCGACAGCGGCATCCGCTCGTTCGCCTCGGTCCAGGGCGCCCTGGTGATGTACCCCGTCCACGAGTTCGGGAGCGAGGAGCAGAAGAAGTACTGGCTCCCTCGTTTGGCGAGCGGCGAGGAGATCGGCTGCTTCGGACTCACCGAGCCCGATTTCGGTTCGAACCCCGGCGGGATGATCACCACCGCCCGCGAGACGGCCGATGGCTGGGTCTTGAACGGCACCAAGATGTGGATCACCAACGGGTCGCAAGCCACGATGGCGATCATCTGGGCCAAGACCGGCGATATCGACGATTCAACGAGCGTGCGCGGCTTCATCGTGCCGACCAACACGCCTGGGTTCACCGGCAAGGACCAGAAGGGGAAGCTCTCCCTTCGCGCCAGCGACACCAGCGAGCTGCACATGCAGGACGTGCACGTGCCCAAGGATGCGCTGCTCCCCAAGTCGGGCGGGATGAAGTCGCCGCTCAAGTGCCTGACACAGGCACGTTACGGCATCGCGTGGGGCGGTGTTGGCGCGGCGATGGCGTGTTTCGATGAGGCCCGTCGTTACGCCGCCAACCGGATCATGTTCGATCGCCCGATCGCCGCGACGCAGATCCAGCAGGAGCGCCTCGCCGAGATGCTGACCGAGATCACCAAGGGGCAGCTGTTGGCGTTGCAGCTCGGCCGGCTCAAGGACAAGGGCACCATGACGCCGCAGCAGGTGTCGCTCGC
>JBDTNH010000105.1:0-7641 GCA_039933845.1 Gemmatimonadota bacterium | reverse complement strand
CGTGCGTGGTCCGCCGAGAGGGCGATGGTGCTTGGTGGGAAGACGCGGCCGGGTTTGCCAGTGCCGTGGAAGGTCCAGACGAACGGGACGGCGGGCGGCTCGGATAGGGGCACGTGCGCATGCAGGACGTCGACGCCGCGCGGCAACCACGGCGTGAGGTGCGCACCCCCTTCCCGGAACGCCTCTTCGGCCGGCACCGCCACGACGCTGGCCTCAGGCAGTCGGGTGCCTTCGAGGGCCAGCACGGTGACGCGGTGCCCAAGCTCGGCCAGTCCGCGGGCCAACCAGACCACTACCCGCTCAGTACCGCCATAGGTGCGGACCGGCAGGACGGACGGATGGTAGAGGGCGACATGGAGGGTGCTTGCCATGCACGGTCCATCGGTTGAGGTTCGTCCTCACGATGCACACGTCCGCGAGGATGCCGTGAAGGTCTCAGGCTTTGCCATGGTCCGCAATGCGACCCGTCTCGACTTCCCACTCGAGGCGAGCCTCCGTTCGTTGCTGCCAGCCGTCGATGAGCTGGTCGTCAATGTCGGCGTTTCCGACGACGATACCCTCGCGCGCGTCCAGGCCGTCGACGATCCGCGCCTCCGAATCATCGAGTCGACCTGGGATCCGAGCCGCGGTCCGGCGATGCTCGCCGACGAGACCAATCGGGCCATGGCGGCGTGCACCCACCCCTGGGGCATCTATATCCAGGCAGACGAGGTGCTCCAGGATGGTTCAGCGGAGCGGTTGCGGGCCACGATCGAACGGGTCGACAGTGACTCGCGCATCGAGGGTGTCGTGGTCGACTACCTCCATTTCTATGGCGGATTCGACCACGTCGCCACCAACCGGAGCTGGTACCGTCGAGAGTGTCGAGCGGTCAGGCTGGGGCCCGTGAACGCCATCCATTCGTTCCGCGATGCGCAGGGGTTCCGGGTCGGAGCGGACCATCGCCGGATCCGTACCGTCCGGAGCGATGCGGTGATGCATCACTACGGCTGGGCCCGACCGGCCTGGGCACTGCAGGCCAAGCGCCAAGCGGACCTGGCGATCTACCACTGGCGCCAGCGACAGGACCAGGCGCGACCGTTGCTGCCCTGGATCCCCGGGATTCGTCCGTTTCGTGGCCGTCATCCCGTCGTTGCAGAGGACTGGATCGCCGCTCGTCGGGGGGGGGAGAAGCTGGTGGAGCCGCGGATGATCCACGCGCACCAGCTCCAGCAGCTCATGTCGCTCGGTCTCGAGCGGCTGACAGGATGGCGGCCGTTCGAGTATCGCAACTACACGTTGGTGGGGAGGGGCAAAGGGTAGCCGGTCCCGTCCAGCAGCATCGCGAGCCGGTGGTCGTAGGTATGCTCGGCGAGCGCGTGTGCCCGGCCACGAGTCGACATGGCTCGGCACTCGGCTGGACGGGCGAGAAGCTGGTGGAGCCGGGTGACCGCGTCGTGATCGGTGCGGTACCACGCGCAGTGCTCGCCGTCGCGCGCGAAGTGCTCGATGCCCGGTACCCATGGCCCGAGATAGGCGCCACCACACCCCAGCACCTTCCACATGCGGTTGGAGGCCGACGCATGTTCGGCAGCCTGTGCCGGCGTTGCATGCGCGCCAAGCGACACGGTGGCACTCGCGACCACATCAGCGAAATCGGCACCACGCACATCACCGCCCGCAATCGGCAGCTCGGCCGGAGCGGCTTGCCATCCCGGTCCCCGAATCTGGAACCGGTGCCCCGCCGCCGCGACGTGCTGCAGCATTGGCCAGCGAAACGGATACCGGCCCGACCCGACGAAACTCACATCGCATCGATATGCGTCGCGCACCACGCCCGGACAGTCGATGTCCGGATCGACTCCCTGGGGCAGGAAGTGCACGTTGGTGAGGCCCTGCGCCTGCCACGCCGCCATCTGTGCGGCGGTGGTGAGGTAGTTCGCATCGACGACGCGCGCGAGGTCCATCACCCCAGGCTGTGGGGTAGTGTCGAAGAACCAGAGTGCGGAGCGACACCTGGCGAGCAGGCGTCCGAGCCGATCAGGACCCAACCGCACCGCATGTCGGGTGACCAGCAGCAGGTCCGGATCGAATCGCTGGACCTGCCGCTGGATGAGGGCACGACCGACCGCTCCGAGCTGCCGGTCGCGCCTCAACACATCGAACACCTTCGTTGTCAGGCCGAGCCGACGACCGGCTCGAGCGATCGCGTCCTCGGTGCGGTGGGGGGCCCAGGCACCGAGGATCGCGAGACGTCGAACGGTCAGAAGGAAATGCCGGCGAGCAAGAAGATTGCGCGGTTCTTGTTGGTAATGGAGTCGTCGTTGTCGTTGATCGCCTCGGTGAGGCCAAGCGTGTAGCGCGCCTGAATCGAGAACCGATTGAACGCGACGCCGGCTCCGAGGGTTGCCCCGATATCGGTGCCCTTCTGCTCGCCATCGAAGATGGTGTCGCAGTCCGAGCTCGCCGACACATCGCCGGTGTCGAGTGTCACGTCGCAGCCTGCCTTGAAGCCGACAGATGCGCCGCCGAGAATGAACGGGCGCGTTGGGCCATTCCCCAGGTTATAACGGAGCAGCAGGGGCACCTCGATGTAGGCGAGCTTGATGGTGCCGGTGGTCCCCGCATCGGAGAGCTTGACGCCCTTCTGGGCGTAGAGGACATCGCCCTCGAAGGCGAGCATGCTCCCGAGCGGGAATTGCATCGACAGGCCGGCGGCGAATCCGGTGCGCGAGCCGAAGCTGAGCGTCACGTCGTTGCCGCTCACGGCGACCTTGCTGGAGGTGATGCCGCCCAGCAGGCCGAAGGTGGGCGATGCCTGGGCCAGGAGCGGCGCGATGGGCAGGGTGAGGGCAAGCGCAAGCAGAGTTGAACGCGGAGAACACATCATGCTTCACCTCGTGGGAATGAGAAGGGACCTGAGCACGGTCGACGCCGATTCTCGGGTATCCGGGGAGTCGCACCGTGTGGGTATTCTTGCACACACCCCGATCCGACCCGGAGCCGACCCGTTGCCCATGCACGATATCCTCTTTGCCTACGACTTCCCACCCCTCGGGGGGGGAATCGCCCGGATGATGGAGGAGTTGGCTCGTGGGTATCCGGCCGGCGAACTGGTCGTCTCGACCGGATCGATCGAGGGCCAGGACGCGGTGGATCGAGTCCTGCCGGCTCGGGTCGACCGGATCGCTGTGGCGGTCGGCCGGCTCAAGACACTGCAGGGGCGGGTGCTCTGGTCGCGTCGAGCGGTGCGGCTGGCGCGCGAGCCTGGGGCGCGATTTGTCTGGTGCGGCACCCTCCGGCCTGCGGGGTATCCCGCACAATGGGCCTGGAAGCGTACCGGGCTCCCATACGGGGTGATCTTTTACGGTGGCGATTTGCGTGTTCTCCAACCCAAGCTCGCCCGAAGCTGGCTCAAGCGCCGAGCCTACCGCCCGCTGTTCGAATCGGCATCGGTCCTCGTCGCGATCTCCGCGTGGACCGCCACGCTCCTGGCCGATCAGCTGCGGGCGTTGGGGCTCGATCATCTGGTCTCGCGGATTCACGTGGTCGGGCTCGGCACGTCGCCTGAACGGTTCCGAGCCGATGCCGAGGCTGCCGAGCGGTTCCGAGTGGGACGCGGACTGCCCGAGGGCCGTTGGTTCGTGACGGTCGCGCGATTGGTTCCCCACAAGGGCATCGACACGGCGATCCGGGTGCTCGCCCAGCTTGCGCCAGAGTTTCCGGAGCTGCGCTATGCCGTGATCGGACGCGGGGGTTACCTCGACCAGCTCCAACGCCTCGCGACTGAGCTGGGAGTGCACGATCGGGTTCACTTCCTCACCGATGTGACCGACAATGAGCTGCCCGGTGCCTATGCGATGGGCGAGATCTACCTCGGACTCAGTCGCGAGGTGGGGCTCGACGCTGAGGGCTTTGGCATTTCGCTGCTCGAAGCGGCGGCCACCGAGTTGCCGGTCGTGGCCGGCGCGAGTGGCGGGATCGCCGATGCCGTCGCGGACGGTGAGACGGGGCTCCTCGTGGCACCGGGCGACGTCGAGGCAGCCGTCGGTGCGGTCCGCCATCTTCTGGCCAACCGCACGCTGGCGCATCAGCTTGGTGCCAAGGGTCGGCAGCGCGTCCTCGAACGGTTCACGTGGGACGCGGTGGTGACCAAATTTCGTCGACTCGCCGCCGAGCATGGTCGTCCATGAATTCACCTCACCCGCTGTCACATGGCTGGAGCCTCGCATGACCACCGCGATTGGGACCCTCAGGCAGACCGAGTTCTCGGCCCTTGATGGCGCCGGCATCTTCCTCAACAGTGCCTCGATCGGGCCGATGCCCGCGAGTGCACTCGCCGTGCTCCAGCGTGCCAACGCCGATCGGGCGGCACCGATTGGCTGGCCGATGGAGCGGCTCGACCGGATATTGGGGGGGGGGAGAAAACGGGCAGCCCGGCTGATTGGCGCCGCGCCCGGGTCGATCGCGCTGATGCCCAACACGACCACCGGCATCAATATCGCGGCGCATGCCCTCGACATGGGCGCAGGCGACATCGTCCTCACCTTCGACCGCGAGTTTCCGACCAACGTCTACCCGTGGTTGGCCCTTGGCCGGCACAAGGGCGTGCTGCTCGAGCGGATCCCGGTAACAGCGGAGGGCTGGCCCGATGAGGAACGCCTGCATACGCGCATCGCGGATCCGAAGGTGCGGGCCGTGTGCGTCTCCCTCACCCAATTCAGCAACGGCTACACGCTCGATCTCGCGGAACTGTCGCGCCTCACGCGCCTGCATGGCGTGAAGTTGATCGTCGATGCGATCCAGGCCGTGGGGCAGATTCCGGTCGATGTGCGTCGCACCCCGGTCGACTTCCTGGCATGTGGCGCGCAGAAGTGGCTGCTGTCGCCGTGGGGAACGGGCTTCCTGTATGTGCGCCCGGAACTGATCGACGCGACGTACCCGACCTTTGCGGGGTGGGCAGCGTTCCAGGGGACCGACGACTACAGTCGGCTGACGAGTTACAACCCCGAGCCATGGCCGGACGCCCGGCGATTCGAGTTGATCACGTTGCCGCTGCAGGACTTCGAGGCGATGAACGCATCGCTCGATCTACTGCTCTCGGTCGGGGTCGACCACATCGCTGCGCACATTCGCGAGATCTCAGCCCCGATCCACGACTGGGTTGCCGCGGGGCACGGCGTGCTCACGTCGCCGGTCGGCGCCCGAGGGTCCGCGATCCTCTGTGTCCGACCGCACGGCGATGTCGCCGCGACCTTTCAACGACTCGGCGCCGCGGGCGTCACCTGTTCGCTACGCGAGGGATCGATCCGCCTATCACCGCACCTCTGCAATACTCGGGAAGAAGTCGAGCGGGTGGCCGAGTTGCTTGGGTAGGGTGTGCGAGCGTTGATCACCCGGTTTGCGGGGTGACCATCCCGAAGTGACGGAGGTATTCCCGGAGGTAGTCCTGGACCATTCGATCCAAGCTCCAGCGCGTGCGCTCCCCGACAATTGCGAGACGCATCGCGTTGTATCTGGGCTGATCGGTTAGCAGCTCGAGCGTCGCACGCGCGAGTTGCTCGGGTGTGGCGGGATCGATCGGAATGCCGGTCTTCAATGGGATCTGCGTTTCCGGGAGTCCGCCGCTCAAGGTGTAGACTGTCGGCAGGGCATGGCCCTTGGCTTCCAGTGCCGTCAGATTGAGCCCCTCCCGCATGAGCGCGGGATCGGTAGGGACCCAACTGATATCCGCTTTCTGATACCAGATGTCGGGATTGGGCTGATATCCCGTGAACGTTACGGCCGCTTCCAGTTGTGTCCCGTGGACGCGATCTCGGGCCGGCCCGAGCTCCGCGCCCTCACCGACCACGATCAACGTGAAGTCCGGCACGTGCGGTAGGATCAGCGCGACCGCCGCCAACGCGGTGTCCAGCCCCTTCCCACGCACCAGGCGCCCGACAAGGATCGCCGTTCGCGGTACTCCTCGTGGCTCGAAACGCGAGAGGTTCTCGTCGTTCAGGCGTCCATCGACGAGTGCTCCCACCATGCGACTAGGGAACAGGTTGAGGAGGCTACCAGCCGTTGCCTCGGAACAGCCAAAGACTCGGTCGGGATACACTCGGCCAGCCCGTTGCAACGCGCCACGGAGCCAGCGATGTTTGGGGCGGTCAATCGCGGGTGTGCGATGAATCGTTGCCCACCACGCCATCCTCCGGTGGCGATTCGTGACCGCGCGAAACCGGGATGGCCCGAAGGAGTAGGAATGCGTATGCAGGATGACTGGCTCGCGGCCCGCGGCGATCGGATCAAGGGTCTGTCGCAGGCGCGCTGCGTCTCGCGCGTCCTTGTCATCGTGGACCACCAGCCGTGCTTCTGAAGGAATGCGGGAGTGCCCAGTGTAGGACTTGTAGCCGACGATGTGATCGATCCCGTAGTCCGCGAGTGCCATGGTCAGGCAAGCGGGGAACTCCTCGTACCACGCATACCGCCCGGCAGGCGTGTTGAGGAGTGAGATCACCGTGGGACGCATGAGACCGAGCCTCAGGGGACACGAGTTGCCTCCGAATCCAAAATGCCTTCGGGATCCTGAACCTGCGTTGTAATACGCAGATTGGCAACCCGATGAACGGCCTCAGTTCGTCACGACCCCCGTCAGTTGGATCACCTCGAAGTCGCTGGCGCGCAACTCCTTGAGGGAATTGTTCTCGCTGTCGTTCCAGCGCGCATCGGCGGTGCCACTCACGAAGAAATCGCTGCCGTTGTCGGCCACGATCATGCCGTACTTCTTGAGCGCCCGGATGATCACGCGCATCGCCGGGGAGTAGGGGGTCTCGTCGAACGAGGCCTTGAGCCGGACGCGCGCGCCCATCGGCAGGTCGAGCGGGTTGGTCGATGACGACGCCCAGTGCGTGGCCGGCGCGATGTAGGCACGCCGAGTGTGCTGGACCGTGAACCGGATCGCATGCGTGATCTCTCCCCGCTCGTGCACCTCGTCATAGCGGACCAGTCCCGGCAGGATCGGGAGCCCTGCGGCGTCGGCCGAGGTCCATCCGGCGGGGCGTGTCGTGCCATTGGCCAGATCGAAGATGGCGCCGGACCCGGCGCGCCAGGTACCAGCCACCTGCCGCAAGTTGTAGAGCTCATAGACCTTGTACTCGCCCTTCACCACGACGAGCAGGTGACGGTCTCCCCCCCCCGGTTCAATCGGGGGGTTGGCGGGGATCGGATAGGGACCCGGATCGCTCTCGTCGTCGTAGTCGAACTGGACCACGGACCGGGTCAGCGTGTCGGAAACCACGATGTAGGGGATGCCGAAGGGGCCGCCACCGTAGTTCGCGCCGAAGTCGGGGTGGAGGCGGTCGGTGAGCCCGATGCGGGCGAGAATCGCCGCTGAATTCGGGTCGACCGCGAGGCCGTCCACCGGAGTGTTCCACGGATCGCCCGCCGGAAAGATCCGACGTGCCTGGAACGAGCCGTTGAGTCCGATCACCGGTGGCCCGACCGGGGGCGGTGGCGGTGGTGGCGTGGTGGTATCGACCGGCGGCGGTGGCGGCGGTGGCGGTGGTGGTGGCGGTGGTGGCGTGGTGGTATCGACCGGTGGCGGTGTGGTGGTGTCGACCGGCGGTGGCGTGGTGGTATCGATCGGCGGGGGCGGCGGCGTGGTGGTATCGACCGGCGGGG
>JBDTNH010000104.1:0-7649 GCA_039933845.1 Gemmatimonadota bacterium | reverse complement strand
CGGACCAGTCGAGTGCAGCCGACGTCGCTGCTCGCCAACATGCTGGCGACGCTGTCGCGGCCACCGCGCACGCTGATATCTGCCTCGGCCGTCGGCATCTACGGCGATCGTGGCGACGAGGAGCTGACGGAGGAGTCGGCGACCGCCACGGACTTCCTGGGCCAGCTTGCGCGCGATTGGGAGTCAGCGGCCGAACCTGCTGCGGCAGCCGGGATTCGGGTGGTGCATCCGCGATTTGGACTGATCCTCACGCCGGCAGGCGGGGTTCTCGACCGGCTCTTGACACCGTTCAGGCTTGGCGTGGGGGGGGCATTGGGCGATGGCCGCCAGTTCATGAGCTGGATTTCGATCGACGACGTGCTCGGAGCGATCTACCATTTGCTCGCTCATGACGCCATCAGCGGCCCGGCCAACGTCACGGCCCCCACACCGGTGCGCAACGAGGACTTCACAAACACGCTCGGTCACATCCTTCAGCGTCCCACGATCATACCCGTGCCGGCGTTCGCCCTCCGTGCCGTCTTTGGAGAGATGGCCGACGCCCTGCTGTTGGCGAGCCAGCACGCCGAGCCGGCCGTGCTGTCGGGCAGCGGCTACCGATTTCGTTATCCCGAGCTCGAGGGAGCGTTGCGCCACCTGCTGGGCCGAGAAACAGCCGGCTAGCGGCCCGACTCGGGGGCTCCGCCACGGGGGCTTTCCTTAGTGCCGTACCACCACGAGCCACGAGGCGACAATCGGTCCACGCTGACGCCGGTTCGGCGTGGTCCCCGCCGGCGGCGTGGGTACCGGCCCATACTCGGGCTGGAAGAGATAGGCGACATGCCGCAACGGATCGACAGCAATCGTCTTGGCACCGGCGACCGTCGGGACGGTCGCGATGACCGAGTACCGGTCGCGCCCATCCTGGTGCGCGACCGTGACGTTCCCATCGCCGCCGGCAGGAACGTAGATCAGCTTTTCGACGGGATCCCAGCCCAAGGCGTCGACCCCGTCACCATTCGGGATCGTGGCAACACGACTCCCCGTCTCCGCATCCGTCACGATCGTCGTCCCACTGCACCCGGAGATGATCAGGTGATTCTGCGCGTCGAAGGCGATGCCGGTCGGGCCATCACAGGGCGCCAGCGACCATGAGGCCGTCGCGCGCATTGCGGCCGCATCGAGGACTTGCAGCGTGCTGGTCCCCTCGTTGTTGACGAACAACTTCCCCGCCCCGTCGCTGGCGGCGCCCTCGGGAGCGGTGTCCTCGAGATCGACTGTTCCGGTGATCGCGCCGGAGCTCGGATTGATCACCACCACGGTGCCGATCGGACGACTGTGATTGGTCAGCACCACGCGATCGGATGATGGGTCGTACATGATCCCATCGAGTCCGCCGGTCGGGATCCGCACCTTCTGGATTGACGCGAGCGTGGCGAGGTCGAAGATGGTGACCGTGGAATCGCCGGCGTTGGTGGTGAATCCCCGGTGCCACTTCGGCACGAGCGCAATACCATGGACGCGCGGCGTGTCGGCGATGTCCCCCAGCAGCCTCCCGGTCGCGCCGTCCACGACCATTACATGGGTGCTTCTCGAAATGAACACTCGACCGGTGCCAGGCTCGGCGGTCAGGTAGTCGGTACCGCCCTCTCCGCCAATGTCGAACTTCTGCGTGCTGAAGGATTGGGCGTGGCTGGAGGCCGGGGCAAGCAGCAGGAGCTGGATTCCGACTGCGGCAAGCGGCAAGAGGCGCGACGACATTGGAGACTCGCAGGTGATGGGGATGGCCTCTACGGGCGGGATTTGCCTCCCGGTGGCCAGGTGGAGCTTACCTCGTTCCTGGGGCGAACACCATCGCCGGAACCGGGTTCGCGCCCGTCAGAGCTCCATGTCGAAGCCGATGGTCCACATCACCGTCGGCTGCAACCCGCCCCGGACGATCGGCACCAGCATATCCACGAGCAGGATTGGGCCGTTGGTTGCCGTGCGAAACTTCGCACCGAACGAACCGAGCACCCGGTTGTCCTTGGTGTTGGGGATATTGGTGGGTTCGACCGTGCGGACGAACGGCTCGGTATAGGTCACGGTGCCGGGAAGGGTCGTCGCGTTCCCACCGGGCTGCCACTCAGCCACAATTTCTCCCGCCAGCGTTGCCCAACTCCCGGTCGGCTGGTCAAAGCCAACCGTCGCCAGGATGACATCGTTCGCGCGCGCGCTGCCGCGATACTGATAACCCAGGTTGAGGTGGGGCGAGAAGGTCCCGAGGCGCGCCGAGGCAATGAGCAGTGCGCGCGCGTTGACGGAGCCAGATCCGGCAAAGTTGGCCTCGTCGCCAGTCGGCAGCCGGAGATCGCCGAGGACACTGATTCCGTAGTGATCCGTCGCGTAGAGGCTGGCCTTGCCGCGTACGGAGAGATCGCCGAGACCGGTGTAGCTCCCGAAGGTGGCCGATTCGGCCGTCAGCTCGGGGTGTTCCAAGGAGCCGGAGAAGAAGTGCACGGCCGTGGAACCGAACGGCAATATCTGCGCGGCAGCGCGGGCCTGCATCGTGGTATGCACCAACGGGACGACCACGCTGACATCGAGGCGATCGGAGACGCCGTAGGCAAGGAACACACTGGTGACATCGAGCCCGACGTTGAGTGCAAGGTTCACGCGCAACACGTCGTTTTCCAGGACGGGGTCACCGAGCGCCGGACTGCCGACGTTCTGGTGGGTGAAGTTGAGCTCGAGTTGATCGATGGGCACGCCGCGAAGGGTTCGCAGTTCCGCCGTCGCGTAGCGGGTGCCCACCACGAGCCGACCCCGCCCGATCGGCTGTGCCCGCTCGGCGAAGATCGGCCCCACCGATTCGGACGTCCGGACGGGGAGCCCACCGACGAACTTGTACGTGATACCGCCCGCGCTCGCCGTGGTCGGAACACTACTCGTATTCTCCGCGATCGAGCCGGTGAGGAACGAGATGATGGCGGCATTGCTCGTGGCCAAGTCTGGCAGGTAGTGGTCACCGTGACCATTCGCGGCGTTGACGGAACCATCGAGGCAGAGCGGACGGCCGCATACCCCGAATGTGAAGAGTTGGCTGATTTCTTCACTCAGCGGGAGACCCTGGCTAACCAGCGGTGAGAGGAATCCGGACAGGAGCAGGCACAGGCCAGGGAGCGTGCGGTGCACGGGGACTCCAGGAAGAAGGGAGCGAGCGAAAACGACCAGAAACCTCAGTTGGTCAGTGCGGCCAGTCGCCAACCGGTGGCGCCACGTTCAAGTCGGGCACGCAGGGCCACCCGTTCGGCCGTGGACTTCGTGTGTTCACTCTGCACCGTGTTCGTACCCGAAATCTGGAGGGTGGCATCTGTGCCGTTGACCACAACGTTGGTCACCTGCCAGGCAGTACGCATCGTCCCACCGTCTCGGTAGAATGCCATGAGTCCATCCCGTTGGGCCGCTGGCATCGCCGGGAAGATGCGCACCGCGTCCGCGATGCGGCCCGACTCCAGCGCGCGAGCGTAGGACCGGATCACCGCCTCGATCTCGACGCGCGGGTCGGCCACGGTCACCGAGGCGGGAGATGGTGTCGGGGGGGGGACTGCGGCCGGCGTCCGCGGGGGGACAGTCGGGGTGGCGCTCGACTCGGGAGGAGCTCCCGGCAATTCCGGTTTGGTCCCCCGCTCGGGGCTCACGGAATCGATGGGCATTGATCGAGGTACGCGATCGGAAATGGCTGCCGGCGGTCGGAGGACGGGAACCGCACGATCCGTGACCGGGTCTACTGCAGGCCCCGGCTCGGACGACACCCGTGCCGGGGGTGGCGCACCGGCCGCTGCCAAGGGGTCAAGTCCGTCGCTGGACAGGGTGTCGGCCAGTCGAGGCGCCGTCATCGCCGTGGCCGTATCGCGGCCGGTCTCGCCGCCGACCGGAATCCCACGACCGCGGCCCAGTCCGAGCACCACCGCCGCCGTGGCGACCACGCCGAGCGCAATTCCCCCGAGAATTTGCAAGGTGCTCGTGCGCCGAGAGGCGGCGGCTGGCGTCGAGGCGCCGCTTGCACCTGCACCCGATCGACGGATCAACGGCACTGGACTGCGCGGCGTCCGCACCTGGGCGATCATCTGACGAGTGCTGCCATTCCGGGCCAGCGCCACCATGGTATGGCGCGTGGGATCGTCGGGTGCCAGTGGCCGCGCCTCAGCGGCCGAGATCGATTCCTCGACCGAAGCGAATCGCTCGACAGGGTCCTTGGCCAGCATCCGGGTGACCGCCACGGCGAGCGCCTCCGGGCACCCCGGTCGCGCGGTCCGGATCGATGGCGGTTCACGCATCGTGTGGCCCACCATCAAGGCGGGGACACTCCGATCGGTGAATGGCGGTGCACCGGTGATCATCTCGTAGGCGACCACACCGAGCGAGTACTGGTCGGAGGCGCCGGAAATCTCTCCCCCCGCACACTGCTCGGGACTCATGTAGGTGGGCGTCCCCACCGCCGTCCCGGTCAGGGTGAGGCCACTCGTCTCCGCGACCTTGGCAATGCCAAAATCGGTGACAACGACCCACCCTTCCTGGTCGAGCAGGATGTTGGCCGGCTTGATGTCACGGTGCACCACCCCGTGACGATGGGCGTAGCCGAGGGCACCGCCGACTTGGGCGAGAATTGCCTCGACCATGGCGAATGGGAGTGCGCCGGCCTCGTCCATCACCGCATCGAGCGAGGTGCCATCGACGACCTTCATCACGAAGAAGAGCAGTCCACCCATCTCACGAACCGCATAGATCGGGATGATGTTGGGATGACTGAGGGCGGCCGCGGTGCGTGCCTCCTGTCGGAAGCGTTCGACCAGACCGGCACCGTACACCATCGCGGGCGACATCACCTTGATGGCGACCCGACGATCGAGGGCGAGGTCATGCGCGAGATAGACATTCGCCATGCCGCCCGTGCCGAGCAGAGCAAGGATGTCGTATTCCCCGAGCGTCACCTGACGGAGCCGCTCCAGCAGGTCAGTGTGGGGATCGACTCCGAGGCTGGATTCGGTGTCCTTCAGAGTATCTGGTGGCAAGCGGTCGGGCATTGGTGGCCTGAGGTCCGGAGGAATCACGGGATCCGTACTGGGTAGATCCTACCCGATCGGCCGGGACCTTGCCAGCTCCGCGCCACTGACCGGTCCAGGACCGGGAGGATGATCCGGTATGCGGACGGCCAAGCTACCGCCCTGATGGCAGACGCAAGGCCTGCCGCCCAGCCCGGGGCCGGCCGGCCGGTCCCGATGTCCACGACAGAGAAGAAGTCCGCCTCGAGGGAAGGCCGACCCGGCCAAGAGCGGGTGAGACCTTGGAGCTGCCATCCGTCGGTGATG
Organism: Gemmatimonadota bacterium; assembly: GCA_039933845.1. Taxonomy (GTDB): domain Bacteria; phylum Gemmatimonadota; class Gemmatimonadetes; order Gemmatimonadales; family GWC2-71-9; genus Palsa-1233. The sequence goes on along the minus strand of JBDTNH010000104.1, from coordinate 2,319 downwards.
AGATGGGTGTCGGTCGGGGCGTGCGCCATCGCGTCCGCCCACGTGAGCTGGCTGAATTGAGCCGCGTCAGAACTTGCGGTAGCGGCTCATGCCTCCAGGAGCATCGCCTAAAACCGCCAGCTGATTGAACCGAACGACTGCCTGGAGGCGCTCGGCGTCCCGGACTCACGATATGTCGACATCAGGATGTACAGCGAGCGACCCAGCGACACATCGATGTCGGCCCCCGCCCAACGCAGGCGCGACGCAGGGCTGTTCCCGCCAGGCTGCTTACTGGTCCGTTCTCCGACGTTCAGCGAGACTCGCATGGCGCGGGTCGGGGAGGCCTCGAGCGCGAGGGAACCGAGCACGCCTTCGCTCGACGGGCCCACATAGCGGCTTCCACGGATTCGCAGTCCCAATTGCAGCGGCGTCAGTCGCGAGATGAGCAGTGAAGTCGTCAGCGCGCGAGAGGGTCCTGCGGGGCCGCCCCCGCTGGTGCGAACCGTGCTCATGAGGCGAACACGAGCGGATGCCCGTAGCGCGAGCCCACCCCAGGTTCCTTGGCGGAAGGCGTCATCGAAGAGTAACTCGGGGTTTTCGAAGTCTCGGTACAGACGCACTCTCCGCCGCGAATCAACACCGCCAGAGATCGTCAGCGCTCGGCTGAGCGTGATCTGTCCCGAAGCGAAGCTTGAGGTCATCGTGACCGGCCCTCCCTCCGTGGCGCGTTTCCAGCCGCGATTGAGGTCGAGTTCCTGAGATGCGTAGATCGAGAACCGACCGGAGCTCGCAGTGACCCGGAGATAGCCAAATTCCCGATTGATCTCCCCGCGATCATAGGACCCGACGGCACCCAGTGTGAGACTCCATGGCCGGCCCCCTCCCGGCGCATTGTGCCGCTGCACCCACGCGCCATACTCTGTCAACGCCCCCGACACCCCGAAAGTCACCGCCTCGGGCTCTGTCCCCGCGAGCAACCCAGCACTCCACCGGGTGTGTCGTAGCTCGAGTGAGAGTCCGTCGAAGATGCCGAGCGGGGCAAGGGCAGTGGCAAACTGTCGTCCAGCCGCGAGGTGAATCCGGTTGTTCCCGCCCTGATATTGCATGTTAGCCTGGTAGACCCGGGTCAAGTTCGCCGGGCTTCGTGGGCTGAGTGCCCCAGTGCTCACGGCGCTACGCTGCGTGCGGACATCGACATCCAGACCGAACCCCGTCCCCCTGATTTCGGCCCCATCCAGACGCAGATCCAGGGACGGCTGCGTCAACTTCGCACCACCGGGTTGGTCGATGACCAGGTAGCGAACACCAATACGTCCGCGCACCGGCCTCCCTCGGGGACTGCTCGGCGCGCCGCTCTGCACGGTCACGACGCCTTGGCTCGCTGGAGTGATGTCTCGACTGGGCGCATACCAGACGGTGTCATTCACCACAATCTGGGATGTGCCCCCTGTGACCACACACGAAGCCCGGTTCGATGACACGAATTGTGCGGTCAGCTCCCCTACCACTTGCCCGCCACGCCTGACCGCGAATGTCGTCCCGACCCGCACACCCTGCTTCGTGCCCACCTCCAGGTATACGGTCGGCCCGGACACATAGGTTACCAAGGTCGTGACTAGCGAGTCCGTGGACTCCGATGCCCTGGTCTGTGCCGGCATCAGGCGAGACCCCAACGACAGCCCCACGATCAGTCCCGCGATCCCCCAGCGCATCAGTGGCGCCCCTGTGGATGGCACGAATAGCAGGACTGAGACTGGTACTGGTAACCGGTAACCTCTCGATGATGGGAGTCCGTCTCGCCTCGTTGATGGCACGTCAGACATGTGAAGACCGAGAAATCGCTCGGAGATGTATGGCAGGTGCTGCAGCTGCCCCATCGCCCACGGTGTGCTCCCGAATAGATGGGAAACCACTCATTGTCGTGGTCGAAGGTGGCACCGTTCCATGTGGTCGTCGAGTGACAGCTCTCGCATGTCGTCGGAAAACCGGCGGCCTGGTGATTCGGATTCGTTGTGCCGGCGTAGTCTGGCTGGTGGCACGAGATGCAGGTCGTCGGCTTCCCGCGATACACCCCATCGGCGTGACACGAGGCGCAACTCGTGGCGAGGTGCGCGCCCGTCAGCGGGAACTGGGTCGCGTTGTGATCGAAGGTCGCTCCCTGCCAGGTGGTCGTACTCGGGTGACAGGTGGTGCAGTCGGTGCCATAGCCCGCGGCCGCGTGCGGCGGATTCGTAGTGCCTTCGTAGTCTGGCTGATGGCAGGAGATGCAGGTCGTCGGCTTGCCGCGATACACCCCATCGGCGTGACACGAGGCGCAACTCGTGGCGAGGTGCGCGC
>JBDTNH010000103.1:0-8174 GCA_039933845.1 Gemmatimonadota bacterium | reverse complement strand
GCGAGAAGCGAGAAGCGAGAAGCGAGAAGCGGATCGTCGAGCGTAGAGCGTCATGCCCCTATATCCTCTACAAGGCTTCCTACCATGCACCGTCGTGACCTGTTCCGCCTTCTCGGTAGCGCCTCTATCATCGCCGGGCTCACCCCCGACGACCTTCTGGCGCTCGGTCGCGACACGCATGGTCGGCTGACCACCGGACGATCCCCGCTCGGCTTCTTCGACAGTCACCAGATGCACACCGTCGCGGCGGCCGGCGAGCGGATCATGCCGGCGACCGATACGCCCGGCGCGATGGCCGCCGAGTGCCACCGCTTCACCGAACTGATCGTCTCGGAGCGGTATGATGCCGCACGGCAGCGCCGCTTCGTGATGGGGCTGATCGAGCTCGACCAACGCGCCGCGCACATGCATCAGCGTCTGTTCGTCGACAACACACCGGTCGAACAGGATGCCGTGCTCTCCGCGGTCGAGTCCGACGCATTCGACGCAACGGGTACGATGCTGCCCGACATCTTCTGGCGCGACCTCAAGTACCTGACACTGTTCGGGTACTACACCTCCGAAGTGGGTATCGAGCAGGAGCTGCAGGTGAATCGCTTCCCCGGACGATTCGATGGCTGCGCCGTGATCGCGACGGTGGCCAAGTGAGCCGCCGTGACGCATGGGACGCAATCGTCATCGGATCGGGCATCTCCGGTGGCTGGGCCGCCAAGGAACTCTCCGAGCAGGGCCTCCAGGTGCTGGTCCTCGAGGCGGGACGCCCGATCGATCCCGCGCGCGACTACCTCATGAACGCACCGGCCTATGAGTTCGACTATCGCTATATGGGCGATGAGAAGCATCTCTCCACACGCCAACCCGTCCAGCGGAAGTGCTACGCCTGCGACGAGGGCGCCACCCAGTTCTTCGTCGATGATGTCGACAATCCGTACACCACACCGGAGGGGAAGCCGTTCGACTGGATCCGCGGCCGCCAGGTCGGTGGCAAGTCGATCATGTGGGGACGGCAGTGCTACCGGATGAGCGATCTCGACTTCGACGCGAATGCGCGGGATGGCCACGGCACCGATTGGCCGATCCGCTACCGTGACCTGAAGCCGTGGTACGACAAGGTCGAATCCTACGCCGGCATCTCGGGCGAACGGCTCGGCCTCTCGCAACTCCCGGACGGTCCGTTCCTGCCGCCGATGCCACTGAGCTGCAGCGAGGAATGGTTCCGGAACGGGCTGCGCGAGGCCTACGGCGGCGAGCGCGTGATGACCATCGGTCGCGTCGCGGTGCTCACCGAGGCCCACAACGGACGAGCGGGGTGTCACTTCTGCGGCGACTGCCACCGCGGCTGTACCACAGCGAGCTACTTCAACAGCGTCCAGACCACGCTCAAGGATGCACTCCTGACCGGACGAACCACCCTCCGGCCGTTCTCCGTGGTGCACTCGCTGGTCTACGACGAGCCGACCGGTCGGGTGACAGGCGTCCGCGTGATCGATGGGCAGACGCTCGAGTCGCTCGAGTTCACCTCGCGCATCGTATTTGTCTGTGCCTCGACGCTCGAGTCAACGCGTATCCTGCTCAACTCCCGGTCGCGTTCCCACCCCGATGGGCTCGGCGGCAACTCCGGCGTGCTCGGCCGTCACCTGATGGACCACACGATGCAACACGGTGCCGGCGGCACGGTGCCCGGATTCGAGGATCGTCGCACGACCGGCAATCGTCCGAATGGTGTCTACCTGCCACGGTTCCGGAACGTGGGTGACCAACATCCCGATTTCCTGCGCGGGTACGCGTATCAAGGGGGGGGATACCGATCGGTGGTCGGCTGGGGTCGTGGTGCCACTCGCCGCGGCTTCGGCGCCGACCTCAAGACATCCCTTCGCACGCCTGAATATGGGCCGTGGCGGATGTCGCTCGGCGGCTTCGGTGAATGCCTCCCCAATCCCGACAACCGTGTGACCATCGACGAGAGTCGTGTCGATCGATGGGGAGTTCCGGTGCTCCATATCGACATGCAGTGGCGGGACAATGAACGCGCCATGATGAAGGATGCCGCGGACCAGGCCGCCGAGATGCTCGAGGCGGCGGGGTGCAGCAAGGTGGCCACGTACAACAATGGCACGGCCCCGGGGCTCACCATCCACGAGATGGGGACGGCCCGGATGGGGAAGGACCGCAAGACCTCGGTGCTCAACAAGTGGAACCAGGTGTGGGATGCCCCCAACGTGTTCGTCACCGATGGTGCCAGCATGGCGTCGTCGGGGTGCCAGAATCCCTCGGTCACCTACATGGCCTTGACGGCTCGGGCCGTCGACCACGCTGTGCGATCACTGACAAAAAAGGAACTCTAGATGGATCGTCGAACCTTTGTTGCCTCCTCCGTCGGTGCGGCGGTCCCGCTCGCGTGGCCCGGACTGGCGCCACTGCCGTTCCGACCCGCCGACAAGCTGGACAAGATCGGCCTCCAGCTCTACACCGTGCGGAGTGCCATGGCAGAGAGTGTCGAGCGGACGTTGCACGATGTTGCCCAAGTCGGCTATCGCGAGGTGGAGTTTGCTGGCTACTTCGATCGCCCCGCACGCGCCACCCGACAGCTCCTCGACCGCAATGGCCTGAAGTCGCCGTCGGCGCACACCGATCTGGCCACGATGAAGACCGGGTGGTATCGGACCCTCAACGACGCCTCGGAGCTGGGGCAGAAGTGGCTGGTGGTCGCGTGGCTTGGCGAGTCCGATCGGAACTCGGTTGACGCACTCAAGCGGACCGCCGCCACGATGAACCGCGCGGCCGAGGACGCCAAGACCTTCAAGATCCGGGTGGCATATCACAACCACGACTTCGAGTTCGCCGAGGTTGAGGGGCGTCGGCCGTTCGATGTGCTGCTGGAGGAGACCGACCCCAAGCTGATCGATTTCGAGATGGACCTCTACTGGATCACCAAGGCGGGTGGTGATCCGTTCGCCTACTTCGCGAAATGGCCGGGGCGATTTCCGCTGGTGCATGTGAAGGATGCCGGCCCCGCGCCGGAGTACCAGATGCGGGATGTCGGCAAGGGGAGCATCGACTTCGCGAAACTCTTCGCGGCACGCGAGCAGGCGGGGATGAAGCACTTCTTCGTGGAGCACGACAATCCCGTGGACCCGATGGCAAGTATCCGCACCAGCTATCGGTATCTGGACGCGTTGAGGTTTGGGTGACCAGTCGTCGATCGTTTCTGGCGGGGTCGGCGGTCGGTCTCGCGGGGGTGGTGTCTGCGGCAGGTGAGGTCGGTGCCGTCTCGAGACTCCCGGGTCGCGGCATCTCGCCCCTTCGGCAATCGGTCTGTCGCTGGCCGTTCGGTGGCATTCCACTCGACGAGTTCTGCGCCATGGTCAAGCGCCTCGGCTTCGGTGCCGTGGATCTCGTCAATCAGGGAGACTGGGATGTGGTCCGCGCCCACGGTCTTGGCGTGAGCACAGCCAATTCGTCGCCCCGGGGTGACTTCATCGCCCGCGGGCTCAACAATCCCGCCAATCACGCCACGATCCTGGCCGAGCTCGAGTCGGTCATTCCAGCCGCGGCCGCGGCCGGCATCCCCAACGTGATCGCGATGTTCGGGAACCGGGTCGAAGGCATCGATGACGAGGCGGCGATTGCCAATTGCGCCGCGGGACTCAGCACGGTCGCGCCACTCGCGGAACGGCATGGTGTCACCATCATCCTCGAGATGCTCAACTCGCGCGTCGATCACCGCAACTTCCAGGGCGACACCACCGCGTTCGGCGTGGCGGTCGCCGAAAAGGTCGCCTCACCGCGCGTGCGGTTGCTGTACGACATCTACCACATGCAGATCATGGAAGGCGATGTCATCCGCACCATCCGACAGAACAAGCAGTGGTTCGCGCACTACCACACCGCCGGCAATCCGGGTCGGAATGAGTTGAATGCGCACCAGGAGTTGCAGTATGGTGCGATCGCCGAGGCGATCGTTGCCACCGACTTCGGCGGCTGGCTGGCGCACGAGTTCATCCCCACCGGCGACCCGGCGGCTGGGCTGACCGAGGCGCGCGACGCGGTTCGGTCGTAAGGCAAGAAGGCTGGCCGAGCCGCGGGCGTGAGCCCGCGGTTTGGTTCGAGACGCGAGGGGCTTTCTCGTGCTATTTGGTCCGGTACAGGTCCGGGAACTCGCGAGCCAACGCCTCGACCTTCGGCTTGTCATTGATGACGATGTACATCTGGTTCGGATGCTGATCGTAGTAGCCCTGATGGTACGCTTCCGCCTCGTGGAAGGTCTGCCAGCCACCAACCTCGGTCACGATCGGTCCATTGAACACCTTCATCTTCTCGAGCTGAGCGACATACGCGTTTGTCGCCGAGAGCTGAGCCTCCGAGCTGGTGTAGATCGCCGAGCGATACTGGGTGCCATGATCCGGGCCCTGTCGATTGAGCTGGGTCGGATCGTGGGCGACCTGAAAGAAGACCTTGAGAAGCTGATTGTAGCTCACCCTGGCCGGGTCGAAGACGATCTTCACCGATTCGGCGTGGCCGGTGGTGCCGGTACTGACCTGGCCGTAGGTCGGCTGCCGCGTGTCGCCTCCGGCATAGCCGGAGGTCACGGCGATCACGCCGTTGACCCGCTCAAAGACCGCTTCCACACCCCAGAAACAGCCGCCGGCGAAGATCACGGAATCACGGCTGGACACCGTGGCGAGCTGCGTGGCCCCGGGGGCGTCAGGCAGGTCGGTGGTGGCGTCGGCCCGGGCACTGAAACAGGCGGCAGTGCCCGCGACAAGGATGGCGAGCAGAAACGGCGTGGTTGGCATCGATCGTGGCATGGAGCGCTCCTCGAGCAGTGTTGGTGTGGCCATCACTCGTAGATACGCTGCGGCCCCCCACCGCGGTTCTCCAGGGCCTACTTCACGCGGCTCAGTGTCATCTCGAAGAACTGGCTCCAGGTGGTGCCACCATCCCTCGACGCGAAGCCCTGCTCCACCCACCGGCCCTCAGGATCGAGATGCATGGCGTAGCGGATCTTGCCAGCTCGCGGGTCATCCATGCGCCATTCGAAGCCGCTGTCGCGTAGGGTGAGCTTCATGTCCATCCAGTTGTAGGCCGTGAATGCCCGCATCACCGGCGTGTGACCGTCGTGATCCATGTGCACGATCGCGAAGGCATCGTGGACGGTCCGTTCGGTGCCATCGTCGAGTGTTTCAACCCCCACCCCGCGCACCGTGATCACTGTGCCGGCCGCTGCAGACGCGACCGTCTCGCGCTGGCGGACCGTATGACGCCCGTCGGGTCCCATCACGATCCACGCGCTTCCCTCCCAGGTGCCCTGAAGATTGGCGAAGACCCCCAGGGTCGAAACGGAGTCCTGCGCGGCGAGCGGCGCTGCCAGGACGGAGGCAGCAAGCAACGGGACCAACGTGAAACGCATCATGGCTGACTCCGGTAGAGGAGCTGGAAGGTGGGGCCACCGCGCTGCTGCGGTCTTGAACAAATCGGTCAGGGCACTACCTCGTCGTGCTGCGTGGAACGAATGCGGGATCGCAGGGCGCCTGGCGTGAGCCCGGTCAGGTCGGTCACGTCCCGATTGAGATGGGGCTGGTCGGCGTAGCCGACCCCGTGGGCGACACGACTCCAACTCTCATTCCCGCCCACGACTTGCCAGGCGGCCTCGAACAATCGGCGAATGCGCGCAAACTGCTTGGGACTGACGCCGACTTCGGCGGCGAACTTTCGCCGCATGGTTCGTTCGGAGACGCCGAGTTCACTGGCGAGTGTCGCAAGCGGATACTGACCACCACTGTCCAGCAGACGTTGTGCAGCGCTCGAGACGGGTGGACCTGGCTCGGCTCGCCCGCGCACGAGTTCCATGAGGGCCGGTGTCAGCCGATCGGCCAGCGCGTCGATGTCGCGCACGCCGAAGAGTGCCTCCTCGATCGCCCGTGCACGGGCGCCGAGCAGAGGCGCTGCCGGACGCACCCGATCCCTGAGGCTTGTCGAGGGCACGCCGAGCAGCAGCGGAGCGGCCCCAGCCTGGAATCGCGCGCCACCATACCGGTCGCCGATTGCAACCGGGACCGCGAGTGGGGCCAGCCACGGGCCGCTGACCATCAGTTCGGCCGAGGGGGCCCCGTTGAGGTGCATCACGAGTGAGGTGCATCCATCGGGCGGTACATGGTGCACGGGTGGTGCTGAGGGCCCGACCTCGAACATCCAGAAGTTCCGGATCCACGGCAGGAGGGCCGCCTCGGGCCGACGTTCGGCGTAGCGAAAGATGGGCGGCGCTGGCATGGTGGAACGTAAAGCGAGAAGGCGAGAAAGCGACATCGCGCCAGCGCTTGCCCGAGCGCCATCTCGCCGGCATGATTCCCTGATGCTGACAATCCACCGCACCCTCGCCCGCACTGGCATCCTTGGGATATTGGTGCTGGTGACCCCGTCGCTGCACGCCCAGGACCACGCCGATCACATGGCGGGGCAGATGGGCATGCCGGTGCTCAAGCCGATCCCGGGTGGTGCGCTCCACACCGCCGCCGACGTGCACTTCATGCAGGGGATGATCGCGCATCACGCGCAGGCCATCCGTATGTCACACCTCGCTCGGGAGCGTGGTGCCGACGATCGCCTGCTGCGGTTCGCAGAGAAGATCGACCAGTCGCAGACCGCCGAGATCCGGCTGATGCAGGGGTGGTTGGTCGATCACGAGCAGACGGCACCCGACACCGCATCGTACCACACGATCATGATGACCGGCATGCTGACCCCGGAGCAGATGACCGAACTGGCGTCGCTCCGCGGTGCGCCATTCGACCGGCGTTTTCTCGAGCTGATGATTCGCCATCACACCGGTGCGCTGCAGATGGTCGACGACCTCTTGCACACGCCACGCGCGGCACAGGATGTCGATGTGAATGTGCTGGCCAACGACATTGATCTCGTGCAGACCGCCGAGATCGACCTGATGCGTCGCATGTTGGCTGAGCAGCCGGCGAGCGCAGCGCCGACATCCTCTGGACCGTGACGGTGTATCGGGTGGTGCCCCGCGTGCTGATGTGCTGTTCGCTGGCGGGCGTTCCACTGATGGCCCAGGTGCCCGCGTTGGTCCCGCTTCCCTCGGAGGTCCAGCCTCACGGCGAGGTCTATCACCTCCCCGACACCGTCGATATCGCGATTGCCCCTGCCACATCACGGATGCGCGAGATCGCAGGTGAGCTGACCGCGGCACTGGCCGACCATGGCGTGACGACGCGCGAGCGCGCTGCGCTGAGCGCTCGCGGTGGTATCACGCTCCGGGTGCGCGACCCGCGGGCTGACGACGAGTCGTACCACCTCACCGCAACAGGCACAGGTGTGCTCGTGGAGGCGCCCGCCGAGGCGGGAGTGCTCTGGGGCGTGCAGACGCTGCGTCAATTGCTGGAGCCGGACGGCACGGGGTGGCAGGTTGCCGGGGTCGAGGTCACCGATGCGCCGCGTTACCCGTGGCGGGGGGCGATGCTTGACGTCGGCCGGCATCTGTTTTCGATCGAGTACATCCTCGAGCATCTCGACTGGATGTCGCGTCACAAGCTGAATGTCTTCCACTGGCACCTGACCGAAGATCAGGGATGGCGCCTGGCGATCGATGCGTATCCACGTCTCACGGAAGTTGGCGGCTGGCGCACCGAGGCCGACGGATCACGCTACGGTGGCTGGTACAGCAAGTCCGACGTGCGTCGGGTCGTGGCGCGCGCTCGTGTGCTCGGCATCACGGTCGTGCCCGAGATCGAGATGCCGGGGCACGCCCGCGCGGCGCTGGCCGCCTACCCGGACCTCGGTTGCACCACGGACTCCCTGCCGGTGCCGAGCAACTGGGGGGTGTTCTCGGATGTGCTCTGTCCGGGCAAGGAGTCCACGTTCACCTTCCTCGAGACCGTGCTCGGCGAGGTCCTCGAACTCTTCCCGTCGCACTACATCCACATCGGTGGCGATGAGGTGCCGAAGCAGCGCTGGATCGCGTGCGCATCATGTCAGGAGATCATCCATCGCGAGAACCTTGGTGATGAGCACGGCCTGCAGCGATGGATGATCGCACGCATCGGTCGCTGGCTCGCCGAACGCGGTCGCGTTCTGATCGGCTGGGACGAGATTCTCGACGGTGGCCTGCCTGCTGGGGCGATGGTGCAGGCGTGGCAAGGGAGCGATCGGATAGCCAAGGC
>JBDTNH010000102.1:0-8328 GCA_039933845.1 Gemmatimonadota bacterium | reverse complement strand
AACATCCGCTGCCCGGTCATCACCATCGCGATGCCATGCGCATCGGCGGCGGCGACAACCTCGGCGTCACGGATCGATCCGCCCGGCTGAATGATCGCGGTGATCCCGGCGGCCGCGGCGTGTTCGACGCCATCGGCGAACGGGAAGAAACCATCGGAGGCGAGGACGCTGCCGGCGGGTGCATGTCCGGCCTCCTGCGCCTTGTGGACGGCGAGGAACGCAGCATCGACACGCGACATCTGCCCCGCTCCAATTCCGATCGCCTGTTCGGCCCGGGCCAGCAGAATCGCATTCGACTTCACCGTCGAAACAGCAGTCCAGGCGAACCGCAGGTCCTCGAGCTCCTGGACACTCGGCTGCCGCGCGCCAGGCGTGGTCCACCCCGTTTCGCTCCGGTCGAACCGGTAGGCGTCCTGGATCAGGAATCCGCCACGGATCCGCTTCCAGTCGAGCCATGGTTGGGCCGAGGGAACGGGCAGCTCAACGACCCGAAGATTCTTCTTGGTCCGGAAGACCTCGAGTGCGTCGGTATGGTAGGCAGGGGCCACCACCGCTTCGACGAAGAGGTCGGCCATCGCCTCGGCCGCGGCGCGATCGACCACGGTGTTGAACGCGACCACGGAGCCGAATGCCGAGGTCGGGTCAGTGGCACGCGCGCGACGGAAGGCATCCTCAGGCGTCCGTCCGAGCGCCAGGCCGCAGGGTGTGGTGTGCTTGATCACGGCGCACGCAATGCGTTGGGGCCAGTTTGCCACCGCCAGCATCGCCGCATCGATATCGAGCAGGTTGTTGAACGAGAGCTCCTTCCCTTGCCGCTGCGCCAAGTCGCCAATGCCACGCGGCTCCTCGGTCACGTAGAGGCCGGCCCGCTGGGTCGGATTCTCGCCGTACCGGAGTTCCTGGCGGCGTTCCATCGCAAGGGTGACGCGGGCGGGCAGCGATTCGTCGGCCGGGGTGAGGTACCCGGCGATGGCGTTGTCATAGTCGGCGGTATGGGTGAAGACCTTGGCGGCGTACTCGCGCCGAACCATCGGGGTGAGGCCCTCGGATTCGATGAGCCGCAGCACGTGGGGATAGTCGCGTGGATCGACCACCGGCAAGACATGCTCATGATTCTTCGCCGCCGACCGCAGCATCGATGGACCACCGATGTCGATGTTCTCGATCGCATCTTCCATGGTCACATCGGGATTGGCGATCGTGGTCTGGAACGGATAGAGATTGACGGCCACCAACTGGAATGGCTGCAACTGGTGCTCGGCGAGCTGGCGGCGGTGTTCGGGGTCGTCGGGCCGGGCGAGCAAGCCGGCATGGACCGCCGGGTGCAGCGTCTTCACTCGACCGTCGAGGATCTCCGGAAATCCGGTGATCTCGTCGACGCTGGTGACCGCGATGAGTTCCTGGCGGAGCAGCCGAGCGGTGCCACCGGTCGAGACAATTTCCCAGCCCATGCGGACGAGCGCGCTGGCGAATGCCGCGATCCCCCGCTTGTCACTGACCGAAATGAGGGCTCTGGGCTTCACGCTGTCACTCCCGTACATGGACTTGAGATCCGTAGATCAGTCAAAGGTGAACGCAACCGGACTCCCGTGCTTGGCGGCGGCGAGTACGGCGGCCGGCAGCAGGCGATGCTCGACATCGAGCACGCGAGCGGCCAAGTCGTCCGGCGAATCTTCCGGGAGGACCGGCACCGTCCCCTGGGCCAGAATCTCGCCTCGATCAAACGCCTCGTCGACCAGATGGACCGTCGCCCCGCTGACGCGATCGCCGGCCGCGAGCACCGCCGCGTGGACACGTCGACCATACATCCCGGCGCCGCCGTGTCGTGGCAGCAGAGCGGGGTGGATGTTGATGATCCGACCCCGCCATTCCGCCACGACTTCGCCCGGGATAAGTCGGAGGTACCCAGCCAACACCAGGAGATCGGCGCGGCAGGCACGGAGCGCCGTTGCCATCTCCAGTGGGTCGGCTGGGTTCAGGAGCCGGACCGTGGGCCACTGGCGTCGTCGAGCCGCTTCGAGCACGGGAGCATCGCGGTCGCTCAGGACCGCCACAATCTTCGCCTCATGGCTTCCGGCCAGCGCATCGCCCAATGCGAGGAGGTTGCTGCCGCGTCCCGATGCCGCCACCACTACCCGGTAGGTCACGGCGGGCAAGATAACCGGCCTGCCCACGCTCTGCGGAGCGGTCTGGAGCTGGTTGAGATCGACGATTTCGCCCGGCAGGCCGTTTCGTTCGTGAAACATCCTTCCGGAGTGCAACGCTCCTCGTGGCGGACGCGTCAGAGCAACGACTCCACTTCTCGAGGAACGCATGCTCGCGACCTTGCTCCTGATCCCGCTCTTGATCGATGGCCCGGCTACCGACACCCTCGTCCGGACTCGCCCGCAGGCACCGATCGTGGCGCGCCGAAGCGCCGAGCCGATCATCGTCGACGGCCACCTGAACGAGGCCGTCTGGCAGGGCACGGCGATGGTCACAGAGTTCATCCAGTCCTCGCCCGACGAAGGCAAACCGGCGTCGGAAGGCACGGAGGTCCGCATCGCGGTCGACGACGAGGCGCTCTACGTCGCCGCGCATCTCTCCGATCGTGCCGCCGACTCGATACTCGCGTTGCTGACCAGACGCGATCGTGAGTCGCAATCCGATTTCTTCACCGTGCTGATCGATCCGTACCACGATCGGCGCACGGGGTACCAGTTCACGGTCTCCGCGGCGGGTCAGCAGAGCGATGGCACGCTCTTCAATGATGGTTTCAATGATTCGGCATGGGACGGGGTCTGGCAGTCGGCCGTCACCCGTGATGCGTCCGGATGGTCGGTGGAACTCCGGATTCCCTTCTCGCAACTCCGGCTGAGCAATCGGACCGACCAGGTCTGGGGTATCAATGTGGGGCGCGGCATCGGCCGGAAGGGCGAGGTGAGCTACCTGGTCCCGCGACTGGCGAGTGAGGCGGGGTTCGTCTCCCGCTTCGCGGAGCTGCATGGTCTCGAGGGGATCCAGCCGCGCCGCCGATTCGAAGTCGTCCCCTATGTCACGGCTCGCTCGACACTTGAGACGGTGGCGGCTGGTGATCCGTTCCGCGACGGAAGCACGATGGGCGGCAGTGTGGGGGGGGACCTGCGGGCAGGACTCGGCGGTTCGTTGCAACTCGCCGCCACGGTCAACCCGGACTTCGGGCAGGTCGAGGTCGACCCGGCGGTGGTCAATCTGAGCGATGTCGAGACCTTCTTCGAGGAGCGGCGGCCGTTCTTCGTCGAGGGGAGCAGCATCTTCAACTTCGGCTTCGGCGGCGCGGACAACTTCATGGGATTCAACTGGGTCGACAACGAAACGTTCTACTCGCGTCGGATCGGTCGGAGCCCACAGGGCAGGGTGCCCGATGCTCAGTTCACCGATGAGCCCCAGGGGAGTCGCATTCTCGGCGCCACCAAAGTCACCGGACTCGTGCGCGGTTGGAATGTCGGCATGCTCGGCGGCGCGACCGAGCGGACCTATGCCCGCATTGCGAACGCGGGGGTGGCCTCGGCCCACGAGGTCGAACCGTTCACTGGATACGGCGTCGTCCGGGCACAACGTGACATCGCCGGCGGTCGCCACGGGATCGGGGTGATCGGCACGTGGACCGGCCGGAGCTTCAGAGATCCGATGCTCAGGGACGAGCTGAACGCCAACAGCCTGCTCGCAGGTCTCGATGGCTGGGTCACGCTGGACCGAGATCGCGAATGGGTCCTGAGCGGCTGGGGGAGCATGACGCGGGTGACCGGCACCGCCGCCAGGATTGCTGCACTCCAGACGGGCCCGGTCCACTACTTCCAACGCCCGGACGCGGTGCATGTCTCGGTCGATTCGAGCCGAACCTCCTTGATCGGTGGCTTCGGCCGCCTCTCGCTCAACCGGCAGTCCGGTTCGGTGCTCTTCAATGCGGCAATCGGAGCGGTCACGCCCGGCTTCGAGAACAACGACCTCGGTTACATCGGGCAGACCGACTTGATCAATGCGCACATCTCGCCGGGCTATCAGTGGACGACGCCCGGGAGCTGGTACAATCGCGCCCAGGTCCGGACCGCGTTGTTCGGACGCTGGGACTTCGATGGCAATCAGACTGGCGCCGGATTCTGGAGCAACTCGAATGTCACGTTCAAGAACTTCAACTCGCTGCGAATCGGGATCTTTGCGGCGGCAACCAGTCTGAGCAATCGCGCCACCCGTGGTGGTCCGCTGATGCGGAAACCTGGCGGGGCGGAGTTCTCGGGCGGGTGGGAGAGTGATGGCCGGAAGGCCCTCACCCTGGGCCTGGAGGCATCGCGCTCCATCAACGCCGAGGATGCAGGCGACGGTTGGTCGGCCTCGGCCAAACTCAATTGGCGTCCGGCCAGCAATGTGACGCTTTCAATCGGGCCGGAGTACGGGGTCAACCGCAATGCGAGCCAATATCTGCGGACCGTGGTCGATCCGCTAGCGACCGCCACCTACGGACGACGCTATGTCTTCGGCGAATTGGATCAGCGGACGCTTGCCGCGAACATCCGCGCCAACTGGATCTTCACGCCGGCGCTCTCGCTCGAAGTCTTTGCCCAACCGCTGATCTCCAGCGGCAGGTATCAACGCATTCGGGAGCTGCAAGCACCCCGCGGATTCGACTTCCTCGACTACGGCACCGATGGCTCGACGCTGGATCGCGGGACCGGGATGGTCGATCCAGATGGCGCGGGCGTGGCGCCGGCGTTCTCCATCGGTCAACCCGACTTCACCTTCGCCTCGCTCCGAGGCAATGCGATCCTGCGCTGGGAGTATGCGCCGGGATCGGCGCTCTTCCTGGTCTGGACGCAGGACCGGTCGTTCGCGGAGGGCGAGGGGGAATTCCGTCCACGGCAATCATTCGGTGACTTGCTCAATGCCCCGGGTCGGAATGTGCTCCTGCTCAAGGCGAGCTACTGGTTCGGACGCTAGGCCGGACGGCGCGATGTCACCGCGCTAGCGACGTTCGCCCAAGATCCCGTCGATGGCAGCGGCGAGATCCGGTGCCACGGCGAATCCCAGCCGCTCAGCCTCCTCCCGGTGCGCGCTCCCCTCGCCGCTCGTCACCAAGATCGCCCTGCTCCCGAGCGCCTGTGCCGGGAGCAGGTCACTCAACCGATCCCCGATGCACCAGCTTGCCGAGAGATCGATGCCCAACGCGCTGGCGAGTGCGGTATGCAATCCTGCATGGGGCTTCCGGCACTCGCAGTCTGCATCCGGGAGATGCGGGCAGTGAGCCCACGCATCGATGAACGCACCGTGACCCGCGAGCAAGTGTGCGATCCGTTCGTGGACCGCATCGAGTTGCTGGCTGGTGACCAGTCCTCGGGCGATGCCACTCTGGTTGGTGACCACGACCAGCAGGAACCCAGCGTCTCGCGCCCGAACCAGAGCATCGGCCACGCCAGGGAGCAGGCGGACCAACGCGGGGTCGCTCACGTATCCAGGGTCCTCGATCAGGGTCCCGTCGCGATCGAGGAAGAGTGCCGGCGTCACCAGGGTCGAGTGGGCAGCGCAGCGCGCGTCCCCGCGTCGGGTGGCGTCGGGGCGGGGCGCCTGGGTGGCGAACCGGTGGTGTCGCCAGCGCCGACCTTGGCGGTCGCTGTGTCGGCCCTGGCCGCGCTGTCGGATCGCGCGGTGCTATCGGCCACCACTGCGCTGTCCGGTTCCACCGGCTTCGGTGGGTTGGGGGTGACCAGCTGAGTTCGGATCGTGTCCGCCACGGCACCGCCCATCGCACGGACGCCGCGCACCTCGATCAAGTAGCGTTTGCCGAGCTCAAGGGCACCGTTCACCCTGATCAGCATTTTGGGGCTGAGCGGTTGGCGATTCTGCAGCGGTTCGTTGCGAGTCGTGGTGTCTGGGGCGACGGGGGCGATGACCGGCGGTTGTCGTGCTGGCGCTCGGGCCGGTGTGCGTGCCAAGGAGTCGGCCATGATCGAATCGAGTGTGGCGACCGGGATGCCGAGTGAATCCGCGCGCATGCGCCTAAGCGAATCCTGGCGCGCCGTGGCAAGCCGGAGATCCGCTTGCAACCGCCGCATCGAATCGATCGGCTGGTAGATCGAATCGTGAATTGCCGCGGGAAGCGCGGTCAGGATCGCCACGCGAGTGGAGTCGGGGACCAGGAAGATCGAGACGTCGTCGGGACCGAGCCGAAGGCCGGGGTCGATGGGCTGGGTGAACGTGATCCCGACGGTGAAGGAATCGACGCGCGTAGCACCGCTCTGGCCGACGCGCGGCGGCAGGGTGTCCCGACCGAAGGCCCAGATCTCGCCAACCGAATCGGCGGAGGCCGCGACGCGAACGGTGTCCCAGGCCTCACGCGAGCGATTGAGGCGCCGGTCGGGCTGGCCCTCCTCGACCGAGGCACTCACCAGTGCTTCACCGTCCGGCAGCGGCCCGAAGGTGAACTGCCCATTGGAGTCGGCCATGGTGCGGTAGACGGTGGAGTCGCCGGTGTAGGTGGCGATGATCAACGCGCGCGGAATGAAGCGTCGCCCAACCCAGTCGACGGCCTGCCCACTCAGATACCGAGTCGGCCGCGGGGCGCCGGTCGTGAAGGTGAGGACCAGCGGTTCCTCGAGTGTGTTGCGGCTCAGGTCACTGAGGCCCGGCGCGAACTCGATGCGGTACACGGTGTTGGGGCGCCAGCCTTGGCGCGGCTGCACTTCGATCCGACTGCGGTGCCACCGGACGCGTGGCACACCGCTATCGGGCGACACGATCACGAGTTGTTCGAGCGCCCCGCGACCGGTGCCGAAGTTCGGTGTGCCGCCCTCCGAGATCACCTCATTGAACTCGAACGAGACCCAACCGTCGAAGTCGGGGACCACGGCGAGCGATTCCGGGGTGGTCGCGAGCAGCTCTGGCGCGCGAAAGTCGGGTGGTCCCCCGGGTGGCGGACCCATGCGCGCGCAGCCGGCAAGCACGGCGGCCAGCAGCAGCCGGCGAGCCGCCATGCCTCGAGTCATCCTGGACATCCGAGCGCCTGGCGCTTCTGTCGGAGCGATGCGACTTGGTGGCGCCAGGTCTCCAGCTTCTCGCGCTCACCATCGACCACCGCGGCCGGCGCCCGCGTGGTGAACTGTGGGTTGGCGAGCTTCGCCTCGAGGCCACGCACCAGGCCGTCGAGTTTCTCGGCCTCGTCGCCGAGACGGGCACACTCGCGGTCGAGGTCGACCAGGTCGCCGAGTGGCACGATCACACTGGTGCCATCCTCGAGCACGATCGTGCCGCCGGCCTCAGCGGGAATCGCATCCTGGATCGTGATCTGGTCGAGCTTCGCGAGTCGTCGGATGGTCTCGCCCATCGCGGTGATCGCTTCCTGTGCCGCCGGACTCGCCTCGACAATGGTCGCGGATACTTCTCGGCCGGGCGCGACACCGTACTCGGCCCGGAGTCCGCGAATGGCGCTGACGATCGCCTGGACCGCCGCCACGTCGCGCGACGCGGTGCCATCGGCCACATCAACCGGCGACGGCCATGGCGAGGCGATCAGCGCCGCGGAGGGGTCGGAATGCGGCAAGCGGAGCCACAGCGTCTCGGTGATGAACGGCATCACCGGATGGAGCAAGCGGAGTGCGGCATCGAAGACATGCGCGGCCACCGCGCGTGCGATGCGTCCATCGGGTGTGGTGCCATAGAGGCGTGGCTTCGCCGCCTCCAGATACCAGTCGGCGAAGTCACTCCAGAGGAAGTGGTACGCCGCCGACGCCGCGTCGTTCAGTCGATACCGTTCGTACTCTGTCGTGGCGTGCCGAATCGCGAAGTCCGCGCGGCCAAGGATCCACCGGTCGAACGCCGTGAAATCGTCGGGTTCGACGTCGGCGATCCGCGGCACATCGGCATCCAGATGACTGAGCAGGAATCGTCCGATGTTCCAGAGCTTGTTCGCGAAATTGCGGCCGGGCGCAAACGAGCTGTCGATGTCGGCCGGATCGAGGATGACATCGGTCCCGACCGCCATGCCACTGACCAGGGTGTAGCGCAGCGCGTCGGCGCCGTAGCGTTCGATCACCTCGAGCGGATCGATCCCGTTGCCGAGCGACTTCGACATCTTCCGATGTTGGGTATCGCGTACCGTGCCGTGCAGGTAGATCGTCTCGAACGGCACCTTCCCCTGGAAGTGCAGACCGGCCATGACCATTCGCGAGACCCAGAAGAAGAGGATCTCCGGGGCGGTGACGAGGGCGCTGCCAGGGTAGAACGCCTTCAGGTCGGGCGTCTGCTCGGGCCAGCCGAGCGATGAGAACGGCACCAGCCACGACGAGAACCAGGTGTCGAGGACATCCTCGTCCTGTCGGA
>JBDTNH010000101.1:0-8360 GCA_039933845.1 Gemmatimonadota bacterium | reverse complement strand
TGGGAAGTCCCAGCATGCGTTGGGTCACTGGCCCCAGGGCGACGGGCTGGTCGAGTGACTGAGCGGCGAGGGCGATCTGGTCGGCCGGGATCCCCGCCTCCACCCCGATCTCCTGCAACTCGGCCAGCGACATCCCTGTGGCACCTGCTGACGGCGGCACCGATTGTGGGGTGGCCTCGGTCGCACGCCGAAAGATCTCGGTCATCTCGTCGTCGGTGTAGCGGCGGTTGGTCATGGTGGAAGATAGAGGAGATCGGGCCGCGGCGATCCCCCAGCCGCGAGCGCCGCCGAGCCGCGGCCCTCAGGCCGCGGTTTGGTTCGCGAATGCACAAGTCTTACGCCGCGTTTGCGTGCGCGACGCGCGGAGCGGGGAATCTCAGATCCCGGAGAGTTGCCACCATTCCAATCTTGCCATACTCTACTAAAGTCTCCCCCTCCTGAGAGGCCCAAGTGTCACTTTTTGCGCTCCTGCCAGACGGACAGTCTGGAATCCCGGTGGACCTGATAGCGAGCCCGCTCCCGTTGGCATCCCTGCTGGTGGTGGACACTGCCGCAGTCCAGCCATCTGACCTGGCCGACATTGCCCGGATCGAGTCCCGCGACCCGTGGGTACCACTGGTCCTCATTTGCGACAGTGGTGGTCCCGGCGATCTGCTCGTTCCCATTTTACCCCTGCTCCTTGGGGGGGGGGTATACAGAGGTCACCCGTGGCGGCCACTCGAGTCTGGTGGACCGCATTCGCCAGGCGGTGACCACGCGAGACGTCCCGTCGCCCGATCAATATCACCAGTTGATTCGCGCTTGCCTCGGTCCCGACACCGCGGGGCTCGTTCGGGTCGTTCTCTCGGGGGGAGCTACCCGATCGACTCGTGCGCGTCTCCGGCGGCTCTCCGCCGGAACGCCCTCATTCTGGCAGGATCTCCATCGCGTCGTGGATGCGATCACAAGGTCACACCAAGAGGGCCTGACTCTGGTGTCGGCCGCCCGTGCAATTGGGGTCGTGCCAAGGACGCTCTCCCGGTGTTGCAAGCGAGCCGTCGGTGCCGATTGGAGAACGGTTCGTTCCTTGTGCGGCTGGGAGTCGATTGTGATGCTCGGGATGAGGCACCACGGCATGGTGCCTCGAGATTCCGAAGTGTGATTCCCGGCACAAGGAGACAGGCTTGCCTGAGAGTACGTCGAGAGTGTCAGTGAGGGAGCCTATTGTGACGCTTCTCGGGCCGAATCAGATGCTGTAGCCGGGCGAGAATTCGGGTATCGTGAATGGAGAGCGGCACGGTGCGGCTCACACGAACTCTTTCGGATCGAGCTTTCGATGTCGGATCACTCCGGGCCAAAGTCCTCAGGCTCCAGTCGGGCGGACAGCTTCATCGCGAAGGCAGCGAATGTGGTCTTCATGGTTGCGGTAGTCGTGTTGTTGTTCGGATATGTGCGCCGTGAATGGGGGAGTGAGTCTACTGTGGTGTCTCCTCCTCCACCGATCGAACGACACGTTACCAACTGGGAGGAATACGCGCGGTCGGGCCATCTGATGGGCGCAAGTACGGCTCCGGTCGTGATCGTTGAGTTTGCCGATTTCGAATGTCCCGCCTGCAGGCAACTTGCCAACGGTGGCCTCAGGGCGATCCGGGCCGAATTTCCCGACACGGTCGCGGTTGTGTTTCGTCACATGCCGCTCCCGTACCATCGGCTTGCGTACTCGACAGCAAGGGCGGGAGAATGCGCGGCGGCACAAGGAGCGTTTGAGAAGTTTCACGACGTGATTTATCGTCATCAGGACTCGCTTGGAATTCGGGCCATCGCGGATTTCGCACGTGAAGCAGGCGTTAGCGATCTGCAACGCTACGACCGCTGCATTCAGGAGACAGCGTTGGTGCCAGTGATCGAAGCCGATATCGCAGCGGCTCACGAAATCGAGGTGAGAGCAACTCCGACACTACTGATCAATGGCACGATGGTGACTGGCGCCATAGACAGCGCAAGTCTTGCAACATTTGTCCGCGCGGCGATTGCCGACCTTAATGAATAGTCTCGATGCCGAACATGTATTTCAACCAGGCGACACTTGTCGTCGATCGTTTGTGAACCGGGCCCCTGTCCCGTCATCCTACTCCTCTCCTTCGAAGGACCAGCCATGATTCGTTCCAACGCATTCAATCTCCTCGCTCGGTCGGCGCTTCTGGTCGGCCTATTCTTCATCACCAACTCACCCGTTGACGCACACGCGACGGACGGTCACTGGGGGCATTGCGTCCTGTTCACGATGGGTGGGTCAAACCCGTACAATTACTGTGAGTGCAAGGATGGTCCAAGTCAGGGAGGGCAGTGGAACTGCGACCAGGGGGGCACCAGCTGCGATGAGGCCTACCCCGACCTGTGTACCTGACAATTAGGTAGCGATCCGAAACTCATGATGGCAGCGGGCAGGGGCCCTTCAACCATCTGTACAGTGCAAAATGACCATGTGTCGCCCGCAATGGAGTTGGCACAACATGCCTCTTCAGGCCGGCCATTTCGAAGGATTCTGAAATGATATCCAAACACAACGCGTGGTGCTTCGCACTACTCGCCTTCACCACGATCCCGGCGACGGCGCAGCAGCGGACCATCGACCTCACTGGCAGTCCGGACCAGACGATCGACAAGGGCTTTTCGGCGGTATCGCATGGTGTGCAGATCGGCAATGGCAGCTTCGCGTTCGTCGATGGCATGGAGGTGGCGATATATGTTGCCGATTTTCGCGGTGGCCAGGTGCAGGCTGTGGGGCGCCCCGGCGCCGGTCCGAACGAGTACCGTCGACCGTCAAAGGCGATAGCGGATGGCAAGGGTGGTGCGATCGTGCCGGATGCGCCGCTCGGTCGGGCATTTCTGCTGTCGGCCACCGGCGAGGCGAGGGGTTCGGGATACATGCGCCAGGACATCGGCGGAATCAGTCCGACCGCGATTCACGGCATCGACCCACGTGGCGGGGTGATTTTGTTCGGCCGTTCCCCGCAACAGGGCGCCGACTCTTTGCCAATTCAACGGTGGGATCCCGGTACACACCAGCTCACGACGCTGGCTTGGTGGCCGATGATCCGAACGACTGTCGGGCCCTCGGTGAAGACTCGGAGTGGGGCGGTCGGTCGCGAACTCTCGACGCCGGCGATCTGGCCGGAGCGGACGGCGTGGCTGGTACTGTCCGACGGGACGATCGCCATTGTTCGTCCCGATCCGTATCGGGTCGACTTTATCACCGAGGCGGGCCGGGCGGTCCGCGGGCCGACAACGGAGTACGTCCCAGTCAAGGTTACTCCGGGCAAGCGTAAGCAGATTCGCGACCAACGGGGTCCGATGTCCGACGACCAATTCCCAGCGATGCTGCCGCCGTTCGAGGGGTTTGACGATGTGATTGGCTCGGAAGATGACGAGGTCTGGGTCGGCCGGATGCGCGATGCAGCTGACTCCGTTCCGGTCTACGACATTTTCGACCGTGCAGGGGCCGTGGTGGCACATGCTCGTCTCAGGCCGCACACTAAGGTGGTCGGATTCGGGGAAAGGTGGATATACGTCGCTAGGCAGTCACTCGACGATGATCTCTGGCATCTGGAACGGTACGCGCGGCGGTAGGAGACGGCACGCAACGGCTTGTGTGGCTGTCCCACCTCGGGTCTTCGCGCGCCGGAAGATCTCGGCGGCGGTCAGGGGCTGAAGCCTCCCTCCCGCCGTGCATCAATCCCCGTCTGCTCTCGCGATGCTCCGTGTAAGGGCGCACCATGTTGCGCCCGCGAGAGCTCGTATGATTCGCGAACTCAACCGCAGCCTGACGGCTGCGGCTCGGCCTGACCTTTCGACTACGCTCAGGGCAGGCTCCTGCGGCCCGGCTACCGCAGCCCCACCGCCGCCACCATCAGCAATCCCATCACCGACGCCGGTGCCGGCCCGAACGGCGTGAGCAGGACGAGCACCGCCATGAATGGCAGCAGCCATGGTCGCTGCACCGGTCTGACCGGCAACAGATCATTCAGCAGCCACTGCATCGTCAAGAAGAGCGCGACCGGAATCGCGATCGCGAAGCTTGCGGTCCGCAGGCTGATGGCGGTGTGTCCGGTTCCTTGATCGACCGCGATGGCGAGGCCCGCACCGATCGCCGCGGTCGCCGCGAAGACCAAGGCATGGCCATATGCCCACACGAATCCCCTCCGGAGCGATGTGACACTCATCCGCGCGGGATCCAGATCATCGAAATACAGCCACCAGGCTGAGTAGACGATCAACAGTCCGCCCACGATCAGTGTCAGCAATGACGTCAGTGCGGTGCCCGCAGCGAGCGCAGCCTGGATCGCAAGTGTCGCGGCCAGGATCGATTCGCCCAGCACGATGATCGTGAACAATCCATACCGTTCGGTGATGTGCCCCGCGTGCCAAGGCGTCGGACGGTGCCGCTCGGCCCAGATTGGTACCGCGAATTCACCGAGTGCCAAGACAATGAACACAATCAGGACGGTGGGCGATGGAACGGCCAGCATGCCGATCCAGCCGAGCTGCAAGATTGTGATGCCGATCGCATTTCGTTTGGCGCTGGTCGCGTACTCGGGATTGTGTCGTGCGGCGCGGAGCCATTGACTCACCATTGCGACACGCATGACGACGTAGCCGACCACAACGGCGGTGAAGTCCATGCGGTCGAACGCGGCGGCGAGGCCCGCAGCAAGGATCAATGCACCGGTCAACTGGACGAGGACAGTGATTCGGTAGATGGTGTCGTCGGGATCGTAGGCGGAAGCGAACCAGGTGAAGTTCATCCACGCCCACCAGATCGCGAAGAAGACCATGGTAAAGCCGAGGAGGCCATGGCCGATCTGGTGTGCGAGGACGGCTCGGTGCAGGCCGGCGGCGGCTTGGGCGATGGCGACCACGAACACCAGATCGAAGAAGAGCTCGAGTGGGGTCGAGGCGCGATGGTGCTCGTCGGGCGAGCGGGCTGGCATGGGCATGGACGAATAAAGCGGGATCCAGCCGCGGCCGTGAGGCCGCGGGATCTGGACGGGCATCACGGCGGTTGGTGAATCCACGGACATCCCGCGGCGTGACCGCCACGCGCTGATTTGCATTGCGCCACTCCGATTCGCGCCACAGATTGGGGAATCCCTCGCATGGAGCCCAAGATGTCGATCAGGACCACGATGTCCATGACGTTCGCCGCCGCAGTGCTTCTCGCGTGCGGCGGTGGCGGTGCCGTCGATCAGGTCGCCTCGGACAGCACGCGTTTCGACATCCGCTCCGGCGACTGGCCGGTGGTCACGCTCAGCGAGACAACCGATGTCGCGTGGACGACGGGCGGTTTCATGGCTAATCCCGACGATGAGGTTTCTTCTCGAGGCGGTGTGACCGGGCTCGTCTCTCTACCCGGTAGTCGATACTTGCTCAGCGAGGGCGCTCGGGTTCGCGTATTCGACTCGACGGGCGCGGAGACGTGGCGCTTTGGACGCGAGGGGGCCGGCCCCGAGGAGTTCAACGCGATCGGCTGGCCGTGCGCCGTCCAGGGCGACACGGTGGTCGTCATGGACCAACGGAACCAACGGTTCGCGGTGTTGGCCGCCGAGCTCGGCGTGGTCAAGCTGATCCCGGCCGACCAGCGCTCACTGCGTGAGGATGGGTGCTCCGGTCGCGGTGAGTTCATGGTGCAGCGCACCGTTCGAGATTCATCCGGTGGTCCGGGCCAGGTGGTGGCCGAGATGGTGGATGCATCGGGGGCCATACTCCACGAGGTGCCGGGCGGCACGACTGGCTCATACTCGATTGTCGGTCTGGGCTACAGCACCCTTGCGATGGTCGACACGCTCGTGATGATCGGCAATCCGAACAGCGGCGAGATTCGACTGCTCACCGAGGGGGGGGAGTACGTTCGCAGTCTCGTCTGGGGTGCTCCGCGCGTGTCGATCACCGACGACAACATTCCCGAACGCTACGGGATGAGTCCTGCGGGTCTCTCACCGGCCGACATGAAGGCGTGGTGGGACAAGGTCCGAACCAGGCCGCGCGCCGACAACTGGCCGGCGTTCGTCCAGGTCCGCCCCGATGCCGCCGGACGAATCTGGGTGATGGAGTCCTTCGATCGTGAGGGCGGGGTGCGGCGCTGGTGGGTGATGTCCAGCACCGGGCAGCCGCTCGCCCAAGTCCAGGTGCCGACGTCCACTCGTGAGCGGATCCTTTTGATGCTCGGATTCGTTCCCGACGGCATCGCACTCTATTACGAAGACGCCGACGGTGCACCGCATGTGTCGGTGGTGCGATATCCGAAGGAGTTGAGGTAGGGCGGCCGAGCCGCGGCCCTAGCTCCGCGGATAGCGGACCAAACCGCGGGCTCACGCCCGCGGCTCGGCTGCATTCTCGAGCTACACTCCCATCCCCGCCGCATCCAGCACCCCGACGCGCGCCACACGGTGCTGGAGCATCCGGCCGGCGAGGTAGCGACCGGCCGCGGTGGGGATCGTGCGTCCGGTGTCGCGCTGGCGCAGCGCCGGTGGCGCGTCTTCGACAAGCCACTTGATCACCAGCCCGATCCCCGTCTGGTCGAGTTCGGATTCGAGTTCGCGGCGGAGCTCACGCTCCATCCCGCGCAGTCGCTCGTACGCCGTGCCGCTACACGGCAACAATTGCTCCGCGCTCCACTCGGGGAATCGTTCGGCGACGGCATGCAGGGCGATCCCCTCGGTGTAGATCCACTCCGCGAGGGGTGCATGCCGCATCGCATCCCACTTGTCCCAGTCGCCTCGCGCGGCGATGCGGGCGATCGGATTGCCCGGACTCGGCGCACTCCAGCGGTGCCATGTCGCGATCCCAGCGACAAGTGCCGCCGTAAGTGCATCGCCTTCCGCACGATCAACGAAGAGCAGCACAGCCGACTGATCGGGATCTGGGAGCACCTCCCATGCGGCGCCGGGCTCTCCCCCCCCCAACAGTACGATGTCGCGCGGCGTGCGCCAGCCGGCATCTCGCATGGCGTCGCATGTGCTCCGGAGCGTGGCATGCACCGACGGGTTGTGTGCGCTGGACAACTGGCCAGCGGTCGGCGCAGGCGTGGCGAGCCGTGTCGAGGTTGGTGCGCGCTGGCGGCGCACGCGTTCGAGGAGCTCGTGATGTCGGTGATGGAAGGCGTCGAGCCCGTCACGCGTCTCGGAGGCCTGGGCCCACGGCGTGAGGAGATCGAGGATCGGCATCTACTGGAGGGAAGTGCGCGTGCTCACTCCGCCTGACCGCGTCGGCGGCGGGCGACATCGTCGAGGAAGGTCTGTTCGACGAGGGTCAAGGAGCCGAGGCCGGTGGCGTGAATCTTGTCGAGCACCCGATTGAGTTCCTCGGCCTCGATCTCCGCCGGGCTGGGCAGCGCAGGCGCTGAAGTGGCGATCACGTGTGACACCGCCTCCGCCCGCTCACGGGCGCCGCCGGCATGATCGGTCTCCCGGCGCACTGGTCGGCCGGCACCGACCGGGATCCCGCGCGGCTGCATCGGTGGCAGCGTCGGACCCTCCTTCGGATGCGCCAGATGTTGTACCCCAAAGTAGAGCATCCCGAAGAGCAAGCCTCCGAGGTGCGCGACATGGGCGATGCCATCGCCGGAGCCGAAGACCGCGCCGGCCAAATCGAGTGATGCGAGCAACCAGACCAGCACACGCGCCTTGATCGGGAATGGCAGCGGGAAGATCATCAGCTCGGCCTCGGGATAGAACCGCGCGAAGGCGAGCGCCACACCGAGCACGGCACCCGACGCGCCAATGAACGGCGCGATCGGCATCAGGGCGGCGAGCACGATCGACAGAATTGCGGCGCCGAGGCCACAGTAGAGGTAGTAGAAGATGAAGCGGCTCGAGCCGAGATATCGCTCGACCGCGGGACCGAAAGCGAACAGCGCGATGCTGTTGGCGGCGAGATGGAAGAGGCCGCCGTGCATGAACATGTAGGTGACGAATGTCCATGGCCGCTCGCGGAGCGCCAGCGACGGGTCGAAGCTGAGCCAGTCGAAAATCGCCGGAGCCGTGAACAGCGTCTCGGTCAGCAGCAACACGATGGCATTGATCGCCAGGAGGCGACCAACCCATGGGGTGATGCGGGATGAGAATGACGACTCGTTCATGCGGGCGGTCCTCTGCGTGGTCGATGATCCAACGTCGATCGACGATCGACCATCAGCCGTTGACGATCCTCTCACACAATGCTCCGAACGCGATCCCTGCCGCCGCCGCCGACTGCGGCAGCAACGACGTGGCCGTCATGCCAGGGAGCGTGTTCACCTCCAAACAGAACAGCCTCCCCTCGGGTGTCAAGCGAAAATCGACCCGGGAGTAGCCGGTGACCTTGAGCGCCCGGTGGGCTGCCAA
>JBDTNH010000100.1:0-8403 GCA_039933845.1 Gemmatimonadota bacterium | reverse complement strand
ACTGGTATATCGTCTACCACCGTCGTCCGCTCGGTGAGACCGATCGGAATCATCGTGTCGTGAGCATGGAAGCACTGCATTTCGATTCGGCGGGCCGCATCCTGCCGGTGCGGCTTTCGACCACCGGGGTAACGGCGGATCCGCTCCGCGCCAACGTCCCGCCCCAATAACCTGATCTCGACCGAGCTTCCGCCATGATGAATCCGAATGGCCTCTCGAAACGGTTCTCTGGTGTAGACAACCAGTTGACCCGTAGGAGGGAGAACCGATGGAGCATTCAGAGCAGGCCGATCAAGGGACCAGCGTCGTCGGACGCCGGTCGTTCGTGACGATCCTCGGCGGTGCCGCCGCCGGATTCGTGCTGTGGCCCAGGAAGCAGGCGGCGGCAGTCCTGATGTCATCCACCGGCGGCCCCGGCCTCGTGAAGATCGTGGAATTCAGTGCGAGCGGAGCGCGCCTGGGCCTGAAGACGGTGGCCAAGGTGGTCAAGACTGAGGCCGAGTGGCGGCAGCAGCTCAGCGCTGCGTCGTTCGCCATCACCCGACATGCCGGGACCGAGCGACCCTACACCGGGTCATTACTGGGCGAGCATGACACCGGGATCTTCAAGTGCATTTGCTGCGAGACCGCTCTCTACGCCTCGGCGACCAAGTTCGAATCGGGGACCGGTTGGCCATCATTCTGGCAGCCGATCGCGAAGGAAAATGTGGTCGAGCATCGTGACTCCACGCTCGGTATGGTTCGGACCGAGATTACCTGCACTCGGTGTGACGCCCACTTGGGTCATGTGTTCAACGATGGACCACGCCCGACCGGCCTCCGCTACTGCATGAACTCCGTGGCGCTTACGTTCAGGAAGACCGGGTAAGGCCGGGCGGGTGCGGTTGGGGGTCTGGGGAGATATCATTCCGCGCATCCTCCCCACGGGACCCTCTCGATGGCGCCACCCTCCGCACCGCATCGTCGTCTCGCCTACATGGGTGCCGCACTCGGCCTCGTCGTGCTGGCATTGCTTGTACCCCTCCCGTCGCCCTCGACCGCAGCTGCCCCTTCGCGCGGCGGCGCGTTCGTCTGGGACCGCGATTCGCTCTGGCAAGGACTCGAACAGAGCTTTGTGGCGACCCGGTCGGCCGGCTGCGCTGACAGTGCGCGCGTGCAGGCAGATCTTGGGGTTCTCCAGGCCCTGGTTGATTCACTCGGCATCGTGCGAGTTCCCCCTGACGCTCCAATTCTCGACGCGATCGAGTCGCGATTGTTCGGTGTCGCCCCTGATCTCGCGGCTTGCGCGATTTCCCCGGACGCCTTCGTCACGTTGCAGGCAACGCTTCGGACGAATGTCAAGCGCCAGTCGCGTGCGTGGGACGTGGATGCACGCGCCACGCGCGAACGTCTCTACCGCGTCCTCTACGGCAGCCGAGCGGCGGTCGAGGAGGTGGTGCTGCAACATCCCGCGGGCACCTCGACCTTGCTCCGGGGGACCGATGAGCCGTCGACTGCGCCCGGTGCCGTGGTCGAGGGTGTGACGGTGCACTCCGGTGACATGCTGGTCTCACGCGGTGGCTATCCGACGTCGGCACTGATTGCCCGGGGAAACGACTTTCCGGGGAACTTTTCGCATGTGGCGCTGGTGCATGTGGACTCCGCGACACATGCCGTGTCGGTGATCGAGGCACACATCGAGTCGGGCGTTGCAGTGTCGAGTGCAGCCCGGTATCTCGCGGACAAGAAGCTCCGCCTGCTGGTGCTGCGGCCTCGTGCCGACCTGCCGGCGCTGGTGCGCGATCCGATGCTTCCCCATCGTGCTGCAAGTGCCATGCTATCGCGCGCGCGCGCAGGCCATGTCCCGTACGACTTCGCCATGGACTACCGTGACCCGTCGCGCCTGTTCTGTTCCGAGGTCGCGTCGGCCGCGTACCACACCCAAGGGGTCGATCTCTGGACCGGTGTCTCGACGATCTCCAGCCCGGGTCTCCGAAACTGGTTGGGCGCATTCGGTGTCGCACACTTCGAGACCCAGGAGCCCTCCGACCTTGAATACGATCCACAGCTGGTGGTGGTCGCGGAATGGCGCGATCCAGCACTGTTGTACAAGGATCACATTGACAACGCCGTCACCGATGCGATGCTCGAAGGCGCCGAACGCGGGGACAGGCTTGGGTTCGCGTGGTACCAGCTGCCCCTCGCCCGATTGGGCAAGGGATACAGCTGGTTCAAGCAACAGTTTGGCGGGATCGGACCGATTCCCGAAGGGATGTCGGCCGCGTCGGCACTCCGGAACAAGGCCTACTCGGCTCGACACGAGCACCTTGCCCATGATGTGATGCGCCAGGCCTCGGCGTGGGAAGCCGAGCACGGCTATCCGCCGGCGTACTGGACGCTGGTGGAGTTGGCACGTGAATCGATTCGGCAGCAGAGCGGCTGAACCATCCTGTCGGTTGACCCGCTATTTTCCGGCCATGTTCCGCACGATTCGATTGCTCAGGCTCACCATTCCGTTGCTCGCCAGTTTCGCGCGTGATCGCCGTCGCTGGCTGGTCGTGGGCGGTGCCACGACCAGGAGTGCAGGGTTCCATGCCAAGCGGGCCGCACACCTCACTTCGGTGGTCGCTCAGCTCGGCCCAACCTTTGTCAAACTCAGCCAGCTCTTCGCCGGACGACGGGACCTGATTCCCTCGCCGTATGTCGATGCGATCAGCACGCTCACCGATCAGGTCCCGCCGATCCCCTGGCCTGCGGTCGTGGCTGCGCTGACGACCAGCTACGGTCGTCACCCGGCTCAGGTGTTCGACATCATCGATGCGGTGCCGCTCGCCGCCGCGTCGCTGGGTCAGGTGCATCGCGCCACGATTGCGGGCCGCGATGTCGTGGTGAAGGTCCTGCGCCCCGGGGTCGAGCAGATGGTTGAGGCCGACCTCAAGCTCGCCCGCATGTTGCTCCGACAGTTCGGGCATCATTTGCCTCGGGTCCATGGTCAGGGGCTCGCGGCAGTGCTCGATGAATTCGAGCGTCGCGTCGCGGACGAGATGGACTTCAGAACCGAGGCGCGTTTCGCGAAGGCGGTGCGCACCAATTTCGCGGGGGTCGCGTCGGTGCGCGTTCCCGAGGTCATCGAGGGGTACACGCGTCAACGCGCGCTAGTGCTCGAGTACATGGCGGGAACCCGGATCGATCGACTCGACGATGCCATGACCAGCGGGCGCCTCGCGCCAGATCGCATCCTCGGCATCGTGATCGAGCTGTACGTCCGGATGATGCTGGTGGACGGCCTCTTCCACGCCGATCCGCACCCCGGCAACCTCCTCGTCGACGAACAGGGCCGCGTCGTGCTGCTCGACTTCGGGATGGTGGTCGAGGTCAACCCGGAGACCCGTCGAGCGCTCGTCCGGACGGTTTTCGCCGCTATCAGCGAGGACCGACGCGGATTGGTCGAGGGATTTTACGCGATGGGCATCGTGGAGCCCGGCGCGCCTCGTGCGGTGATCGAGGCACTTGCTGACGAATTGCTGCTCACGGCCCACGATCGGACAACGGTGCAGGAACGTCTGGATCGGATGAGCCGTCTCGCCGATGATGTCGTAGGGCATCTCTACAACTTCCCCGTCCGACTCCCCTCGGATCTCGTCTACTTTGCGCGCACCGCCGCGCTGATCGAGGGGCTCGGGACGAGGTACGATCCGAGATTCAACCCGGTCTCGTTCGCGACACCGATCGCACTCCGGTTTCGCGGACCGATCCTCCGTTCGCTGGGCGAAGGGTTCGTCCTCCCCGACACCGTTCCGGGTGCAATCGGGGCGATCGCCGGGCACGCGGCGGCGTGGACCAAGCGCGTGGGGCAGATGCTCGGGGTGGCGGTGCGGCAGGCGCGTTGAATGACTGGCCATCCGGGCCACCGTGGCGTATCCTGCTTCCCTCATGCCGACTCGCCTCCCTGCCGACCTTGCCCCGGCACTCGCAGCACTCCGGGCGTCCTGCGACCGCTATCTCGCGCGCGCTGAGACGCTATCTCCCGACCGCTGGTGCCAACCGATCGGCGAAGGGAAATGGTCGCCCGCTCAGATCAGCGAGCACGTCCGGCTCAGCTATGCCGTCATCGGTCATGAGCTGGCCACTGGCAGCGGCGGATTGCCGCTCAAGGTGCCGCGTTGGCTCCGGCCTTGGCTTCGGTTCAAGTATTTCGGGAAGATCCTCAGGACCGGGAGAATGCCGGTTGGTGCCCGAGCCGCGCGGGAGATCAGTCCCCGCGGCAGCAGTTTCGATCAGGAGTCGACGCTGGCCGGACTCCGTGATGCGGCGTGGGCACTGGAGGCGGCCGTCGCATCGCGCTGGGACGATCCGGAGGCCGGGTTCTCGCACCATGTCTTCGGGCGTGTTTCACTCTCGGATGGGTGGCGGTTCGCCATCGTGCATACCGATCATCACACCAGGCAGCTGCCCGGCGGTTGAGTCGGGGGGGGGCGCTCTCCTGCACGGTTGTGCGATGCGCGTGGAAAGGCTGCCCACGCCCGGTGCGCCCAGCGCGATGGCTAGTCTTTCCGAGGCGGCGCATCCGGGAACAAACTCCGCATCACCGCATCGGCGACCACGCCACGCACCACTGAGAAATTGGGGGTGTTGCGCGTCGGATTCACCCGATTGGTGAGCAGGATAATGATGGTCTCGCGCGTCGGGTCGACCCAGATCGAGGTCCCGGTGAAACCGGTGTGACCGAAGCTCCGCGCACTCATGATCGTTCCCGCCGACGAGCGTCCAGATGGGGTGTCCCAGCCGATCCCGCGCGACGATCCCGCCGGATGGTCCTGTCGCCGCGTCCACGTCGCGAACTCCGGCGGCACGGGCGGGTCACCCGGCACCTGTCGCCCCAGTGATCCTGCCAGCGCCCATTCCGTGAAATGGAGCAGGTCGTCGGCAGTGCTGAAGAGCCCAGCATGCCCGGAGACGCCCCCGAGTCGACTCGCGTTCTCGTCGTGGACTTCGCCATGCAGGATGTGACCGCGCCACGGGTCGTCCTCGGTGGGGGCGATCTGAGCCCGCCAGCTCTGGGGTGGCAGATAGCGCGACCGCGTCATGTGCAACGGCTCGGCGATCCGGTCCTCGAAGAGTTCATCGATGCGCTCGCCGTAGAGTTTTTCGATGATCGTCATCAGGGTGATGGCGCCGAGATCGGAATAGACCATCTCGGTCCCCGGTGGCTCGACCAGATCGGACGTCACGGTCCGCAGGATGGCGCCCTTCCGGACGAACGTTTCTTCCCAGAGGCGTCGATGGGCCGGGAGTCCGCTGTCATGGAGCAGCAAGTCGCGCACGGTGACGCTGCGCTTGGGACCCAGCCCGCGCGCGAAGTCGGGGAGGTAGCTCACGACCGTGGCGTCGAGATCGAGTTTCCCCTCGTCGACCGCCATCATGGCGAGTGTGGTGAGGGCGATCACCTTGGTGAGTGACGCCATGTCGTAGAGGGTGCCGGCGTCCGGCCGGGTTGGCTCGTTCACGCCGAGGTGCCCGGTGCCGTAGGTGAATCGCTCGCCGCGGACCGACACGGCGAGCACCGCGCCCGGTGCGGCGCCGGCCTGGATCGCGGAATCGAGTGTGGCGAGCGCAGGCGCGAGGCGTGCGGCGAGCGACGCGCTCATCGGCAGCGTCGATGAAGGGGGGGGGGAGCCTGCACAGCCTGCCAGCAGGATCAGGGCAGCGGTCGACGCGACGTACCACCTCAGGCCGTGCCTCATGGCACGCCCCCCAGCAGGATCCCGGTCCGAATCGGATACCCCGGCGGGATCGCGATCGGCGCCGTGCCGGTGATCGGTGCCCGGCCGAGCAGCGCGCGCGCAACCGCTTCCTCCGCGAAATCGGTCGCCGACCATGCGATCAGGTAGCTCGTCGCATCGGGCACCTGCGAAATCACATACGGCGACCCGAACGAGATGAGCACGGTGGGTGCGGCCTGTGCCAAGCGCTGGAGTGCGCGTGCAGTGCTCGGTGTGAGCCCGATCCGCCCCTTCGCTTGGCCCCAGCGCACCGCGGTGGCGAGGATCGTCGCGGGAGCGGCGCGCATCGCCGTCTCGGCGACATCAAGCTGCTGGCTGGTCGGCTCGGTCGGGAGGCGGACCTCCTTGACCGTCCAGCCGCCCTGTTCGAGCGCCGCGATCATTTCCCGGCCGAATCCGGCGGTGCCATCGGCGACGGTGATCACCGCGACAGTGCGCTGGCCGGCACGGAGCCGTGCGACCGTGCCCATCGAGTCCTTGAGCAACACCAGCGAACGCTGGGTCGCAGCTCGTGCCGCGGCGAGCGCGGCGGGTGTCCGAATGGCAGCGCGGGCGCTGTCGAGATTGACGAATCGATTCTGGAAGAGACCCATCTGGGCCTTCATCATCAGGATCCGCCGAACCGACGCGTCGAGTCTGGCCGTGCTGATGCGGCCGCTCTCGACGGCCTGAGTCATCGCATCGATGGCCTTGGCGGGATCTGCCGGCATCAGGAGGAGGTCACTGCCGGCTTCAAACGCACGCAAAACGGCCTCTTCCGGGCCGATTTCGCGGGCAATGGCGCCCATGTCGAGCGCATCAGTGGTGATGAGGCCATCGAAGCCGAGCGAGTCGCGCAGGATGCCGGTCAGGATCGCCGGTGAGAGTGTGCCCGGACGTGCCGCGCCGTTGTCGAGACCTGGCAGCGCAATGTGCGCCGACATCACCGCATCGACGTGTGCCGCGACGGCGGCGCGGAACGGCACCAGTTCGAGCGTGTCGAATCGGCTCCAGGGCGCGGTGATGGTCGGCAGCGACAGATGTGAATCGGTCTCGGTGTCGCCGTGTCCCGGGAAGTGCTTCGCGGTCGAGAGCATGCCACCGGCGCGGATCCCTTCGATGGTCGCGGTCACCCAGCGCGCGACGTCGTGTGGATCGCCGCCGAACGAGCGGGTGTTGATGATCGGGTTGTCGGGATTGCTGTTCACGTCGGCAACCGGGGCGAATGCCAGATGCACCCCGAGGGCGCGACCCTCCATGGCAGTGATGCGACCCATCTCGTAGGCATCGGCGATATTGCCGCCTGCCGCGACGCCCATCTGGGTTGGAAAGGGCGTGCCAGCCCGAACCCGCATCGTGATGCCGCCCTCGAAGTCGGCGCCGATCAAGAGGGGGAGTGGCGCTCGACGTTGCAGACGGTTCAACTTGGAGGCGACGGCCGCCGGGGTGCCCGTCGAGATGATGACGCCTCCGATGCCGAGGTCCTCGACCCATTGGTAGGCCTTGACCATGCTCGGATCGGAATCCGGAGTGTCGTCGCCGAGGAGCCACGGCATCACGAGTTGGCCGACCTTCTGGCGGACCGTCAGCCTGGCGAGAAGTGCGTCGACCGTGTCAGATGCAGGGCGAACGACGTCGACTTGTTCGGGGCGGACCTCGGGTGTCCGGCCGGCGATGATCGCCGGGCCTGCGGCGGCGCATGCAACAGCGGTCAACACGGAGAGGAGCGGGGCGGCATGAGGCACGACGTGAGATCCGGGATTCGGGTGGGGCAGGTAGCGCTGGCCATCGCCATCGCCATCGGATGCAGTCCGGTGCACTCGGCCACGGCCGATATTCCGCACCAGGTGCGGCCAGGTATTGACGTCCTGCTCACCGATTCGCTGCACCTGATCCGTGGCAAGCGCGTCGGGTTTGTCACCAATCTCGCGGCGGTCTCCTCGAATGGCGAGAGCGCCGTGGCCCGGATGCAGGCGGCACCGATCAAGCTGGTCGCGCTCTTCGGTCCGGAGCACGGCCTGAGCGCCGCCGCCCGACCGGGCGAGAAGGTGGCCTCGGAGATTGACTCCGCAACGCATATCCCAATCTACTCGCTCTACGGGGCGACCCGGCGGCCGACGACCGAGATGCTGGCCGGTATCGATGTGCTGGTCGTCGATCTCCCCGACGTGGGCGCCCGGTACTACACCTATCCTGCCACGACGGTCGACGTGATGCGGGCAGCTGGCGCTGCCGGCATCCCAGTGATCATTGCGGACCGCCCCAACCCGATCGGGGGCGCGATGCAGGGGAATATCCTCGACGTTGCACACGCCTCGTCGGTCGGGTTGCTTGGCATCCCCATGCGGCATGGCCTGACGCTTGGCGAGGAGGCACGGCTCGCCGCCGCGGATCTGGGCGTGTCGGTCGACCTCAGTGTTGTGCCGGTCGACCATTGGCAGCGCAGTGTGACATTCGACGCGACCGGCCTGCCGTTCCGGGCACCGAGTCCCAACCTCAAGGATGTCGAGTCGTTGTTCCACTACCCCGGCACCTGCTTGTTCGAGGGCACCGCACTCTCGGTGGGGCGGGGAACTGACCTGCCGTTCCATCAGATCGGTGCGCCGTGGCTCGACACTGCCGCGGTCCTCGCGCGTGTCAGACGTGCCAACCTGCCGGGTGT
>JBDTNH010000099.1:0-8460 GCA_039933845.1 Gemmatimonadota bacterium | reverse complement strand
CGATCGCCGCAAAGTCACTGCGGTACTACGTCTTTTCGCCGGATGGTCGGTGGCTCGCCTTCGTGGAGGGGAATGAAGTCCGGAGACTTCCGAGCGCCGGCGGTGCCAGCGAGGCGCTTGGCAACACCGGCGCGCGGACCATCCTCGGACTTGCCTGGGCCGCGCCTGACACGATTCTCATTGGCACGAGCAACGGGTTGATGGTCATGCCGGCGCGGGGCGGGCCGCCACACCTTGCGACCGATTCGTCCGTGGTCCAAGAGGTTGCCTATCCCGTTATGCTGCCCGACGGAAAAACCGTGCTTGTTTCCACGAGATCGGAAGGTGCCGGAACGCGGATCGTTGCGATCGGCCTTGGCAACGGGAAGGTCACGGATATTGACCTCACCGCGAACCGTGTGCTCGGGATGGTGAACGGACATCTCGTGTACCAGACATCGAATCTCGATCTGGCCGCGGTACCCTTTGATCTGAGAGCGTTGCGAGTCACGGGCGACGCGCTCCCGATCGCGAGCGGGGTCGATGGCGTCGGGCTTTCGCCGTCCGGCACTTTGGCGTACCTGTCCGGCGCCGGCTCGACGCGAATCGTCTTGGCCGGTGCCGGCAACGACGAGGTCCTACACGGTGAGGCCGCCGCATACGACACGCCGCGATTCTCGCCGGATGGGCGCAAGATCGCCGTCACGATCACCACCGGCGACACCGAGGACGTGTGGATTCTCGACCGTGCCGCGGGGACGTTTACGAGGATGACGACGTCCGGCGTGAATTCCGCTCCCGAGTGGACGCCGGACGGACAGCGCATCCTCTACAAGTCGGTACGCGACTCACACTCGAACTCGAGCGTCGTCATGTGGATGCCCGCCGACGCGAGTGCGAAGGCCGATACCCTCTTCGCGGGGTGGGACATCAACGAAGCGATCATGTCGCCGGACAGTAAGTGGCTGGTGATCCGCACTCCGCCAGGCGAGGAGCGCCACCGCGACATCTTCGCGGTTCAGCTCGAGGGCGACCGCATTCCGGTGCCAATAGTGACGGGGCCGGCCTCCGAGCAGATGCCGCGCATCTCGCCGGACGGCAAGTGGCTCGCCTATCAATCGGACGAAAGTGGTCGATTCGAGATCTACGTCCGACCCTTTCCAGGAGCCGGAGCACGGGTGCAGGTGAGCTCCGAAGGCGGCACCGAGCCGCTGTGGGACCGGACGGGGAAAACGTTGTACTACCGGGCACCGAACGGCATCATGGCGAACACGGTAACCACCACCGGGGGGTTCGTGATCGGCGCCCGCCGCTTGGGACTGTCCAGCCGGGAGTTGGCCGCACCGACGCATCCCAGCTACGACGTGACCCCGGACGGATCGCGATTCGTGGTGCTGCGACCCGCGGGTGCGGAGGCGAAAGCCATTGTCATCCACAACTGGGCCCGAGAATTTCGAGAGCAGCTCGGAGCAACCCCCAAGTGAACGACGTGCTCGACCGCCTCACCACGGCACTCGCCGACCGCTACACCATCGAGCGCGAGCTCGGGCAGGGCGGCATGGCGACGGTGTATCTCGCCCGCGACATCAAGCACGACCGCGATGTCGCGATCAAGGTGCTGCGGCCCGAACTCGCCGTGGTGATCGGCGCCGAGCGCTTCCTGCGCGAGATCAAGACCATCGCGACCCTGCAGCACCCGCACATCCTACCACTTTTTGACTCGGGGGAAGCCGACGGTTTCCTCTATTACGTCATGCCGTTCGTCGACGGCGAGACGCTCCGGGCCCGACTCGACCGGGAGACCCAGCTCGGTGTGCCGGATGCGGTCCGGATTGCCACTGACGTCGCTGAGGCGCTGCATTACGCGCACGGCCGCGGAGTTGTGCATCGCGACATCAAGCCAGAGAACATCCTCCTCGCCAACGGGCGGCCGATGGTCGTCGATTTCGGGATCGCACTTGCGGTGAGTGCGGCCGCCAGCGGCAGGATGACCGAAACAGGACTGTCGCTCGGCACGCCACGCTACATGAGTCCTGAGCAAGCAACGGCCGAAAAGGAAATCGGCGGTCGATCCGACATCTACTCCCTTGCGACCGTATTGTACGAGATGCTGACTGGGGAGCCACCGCACATGGGCAACTCTGCGCAGCAGATCATCATGAAAATCATCGCCGAACCGGCGCAACCCGTGACGAGGCTCCGCAAGGCGGTGCCGGCTAGCGTGGCCGCCGCGGTGGCGAAGTCGCTCGAGAAGTTGCCGGCCGACCGGTTTGCAACGGCCAAGGAATTTGCCGATGCACTTGGCAATAGCGGCTTCTCGTATGAGCATGGCGGTGGCAGCCCGGCCGCGACCGGCGTTGGTGACTGGCGAATGCGCGTTGCCATGCCGGCGATCGCAGTTGCTGCACTGCTCGCAACCGCGCTCGGCTCGCAGCTGGTAACGGCGGACCTCCCTGCGCTGGGTGCGCGGTACGAGGTCGCCTGGACAGACCGGGGCAGCATTCAGGCGATGATTGGAGTGTCTCCTGACGGCCAGCGTCTGGCCATGGCAGGGCAGGACGGCAGCTTGCGACGGCTCGTTGTGCGGCACCGCGACCAACTCGATGCGGTGCCCATCCCCGGAACCGAAAACGGTGTCAACCCCGCGTTCTCGCCCGACGGCAACCGTGTGGTATTCCTTGTTGACGAGACGTTGCGCATCGCCAACATCGACGGCGGACCGGTGCAGCTGGTGACCGATTCGCTGGTCGGCGTGCCCGGTCTCGCGTGGGGATCCGATGGATATATCTACTTCGACCGGCGCGGGGTGGGACCGCTGTTGCGGGTGCGCGAGACAGGCGGGGCACCAGAGGCGGTGTCCACCCTCGACGCCGCGACTGGAGAGCTGCAGCACGTGTGGCCGGACGTCCTGCCGAACGGCCGAGGTGTCATCATGGTTCTCAACCGTGGTGGCCCGGGGCGGGGCGCTCAGGAGACCGACGGGATCGCGGTTCTCGACCTCAAGACGGGCAAGCATCGTGAATTGTTCCGTGGCGTGTACGCGCGCTACGCGGCGAGCGGTCATCTGTTGTACGTCACGCATGCCGGTGAGCTCATGGGCGTCCCGTTCGACGAAGACCGTCTCACGATCACTGGTCCGGCCGTCGCGCTGGCCACGGGCATTGCGATCAGCAGCATCGGAACGGGCGCGGTCGATCTGACGATTTCGAGGAATGGCGTACTCTGGTACGCCAGCAGAGAACCAAACGCAGTGCGCGACGATGCGGTATGGTCAGGGAGAGATGGTGTACTGGTGCCGTATCAACCTCCGCTCACCGGGACGATCGCAGCCATCGCACTCTCGCCCGACCAAACACGCCTGGCCTATATCGTCCAGGATGGTGCCAGTGGCCGAGCCTTCGTGACGGGATTGGCGGGTGCTACCCGCGATCGACTCACGTTCGATCGGTCATTCGAATCGGTTACATGGCGCCCCGATGGACGTGAGCTTCTCGTGAACGAACTACGAGGCGAGGCGTTCAGTATCCCCGCTGACGGCCGCGCCCTGCCTGCACGCGTGCCGGGATTGCCTCGCGATGTCCAGGACATTCGCTGGTCTCCCGATGGCGTGTGGTTGGTGTTTTCGGCCCAAGCGGGCGTGAACGCGGACATCTTCGGATTCCGCCCCGGGATCGACACCGCGGTCGTCCCGCTTGTGACGTCGCCGGAAGTCGACCGTAATCCATCGGTGTCGCCCGACGGACGGTGGCTGCTGTTCCATACCACGCGCGGCGGTGTCGGAGAGGTGTACGTCCGTCCGTTCCCAAATACGTCGGGTGCTGTGCGTCAGGTCTCGTCCGCGAATGGGCGGCAGCCCAGGTGGTCGCGCGAAGGCCGCGAGATCATCTATCGCACCTTTGCGGACTCGCTTGTTGCGGTACCCGTTCTACCTGGGGACGCGTTTGCAGTGGGTGAGGAGGAAACCTTGTTCGCCGTGACCGGAGTCACGTCGTGGGACGTCACCGCCGATGGACAAAGGTTCCTGCTGGTCAAAGAGCGCAGTTCAGCAAGTCCACGCCGCCTGAATGTGGTGGAAAACTATTTCGAGGACCTTCGTCGCAGGGTACCGAAATGAGCGATGCGATGGCGCGGCTAGCGGCCGCTCTCGCCGACCGCTACACCCTCGAGCGCGAACTCGGCGCGGGTGGCATGGCGACGGTGTACTTCGCGCACGACATCAAGCACGACCGTGATGTCGCGATCAAGGTGCTCCACCCCGACCTCGGCGCCGCCCTCGGCGGCGAACGCTTCCTCTCCGAAATTCGCACCACGGCACGGCTGCAACATCCGCACATCCTGCCGCTTCTGGACAGCGGTGAGGCCGACGGGTTGCTCTACTACGTGATGCCGCTGGTCACCGGCGAGACTCTCCGGGCCCGGCTTGAGCGGGAGCGTCAGTTGCCGATTGACGATGCGGTGCGGATCACGCGTGAGGTGGGCGACGCGCTCCAGTACGCGCACGAGCAGCGCGTGATTCATCGCGACATCAAGCCCGAGAACATCCTGCTGCAGGGCGGGCATGCATTGGTGGCGGACTTCGGCATTGCCTTGGCAGTACAGCAGGCCGGCGGCGCCCGGATGACCCAGACCGGCCTCTCCCTCGGCACGCCGCACTATATGAGTCCCGAGCAGGCGATGGGTGAGAAGCAGATCGATGCGCGCAGCGACATCTACGCGCTCGGTGCCGTCACCTACGAGATGCTCGCGGGCGATCCTCCCTTCACCGGATCGAGCGTGCAGGCGATCGTGGCGAAGGTGTTGACCGAAAAGCCGACGCCGATCCGCACCGTCCGCGACACCGTACCGGAAGGGATCGAGGATGCGGTGCTTACTGCGCTCGCCAAGTTGCCCGCCGACCGGTGGCCGACAGCGATTGCCTTCGTGAACGCGCTCGAAGGTCATGGCGGCGTGATGCGGCAACGCACCGGTGCCGCCATGCCGTTGCCACGGAAGGGGTCGATCCTGCGATCGCGGCTGCCGTTGGCCGTGGCGCTCGGCGCGACGACCATCGCGGCCATCGTCGGGTGGTGGCCGCGCACGACGATCGATCAGTCACCCGTGGTACGCATCGAGTTGCAGTCTACCCTGGGGACCAGGATCGCCTACCCGGTCGCCGAGATCACGACGCAGCTCGCCCTCTCGCCGGATGGCAGCAAGGTGGTGTACGCGGCGACGACGAATGGCGACGGGTGGGTGCTGTACCTCAGGCGGCTCGACCAACTGACGTCCGTGCCGGTGCCCGGCACCGAGAGCGCGTACAACCCGGAATTCTCACCGGATGGCCAGTGGATCGCCTTCCGCAGCGCCGACGGGAAGCTCAAGAAGATTGCCGTCGATGGCAGCGGACTCACCACCCTCTGTACGATCGACAACGGTGGTAGCGTCGGCGCCGGGATCACCTGGCTCTCCAATCAGGAGTTGGTGTTCGCGAGGGGGACGTACTCCGAAGGGCGCGGACTCTGGCGCGTTTCGGCCGAGGGGGGCGCACCGGTCCAGTTCACCCGCTTCGACAGCGCGTCGAGTGAGCGGCTGCAGCTGGCACCCCGGTCGGTGGAGGATGGTCGTCTGGTGCTCTACAGCAGCACCATCGCGAGCAATGCCGACCTGACAATTGGCGTGGTCGAAACGGCGAGCGGGAAGCCGACGGTGCTCACCGGACTGCGGGGGGCACGGGCGATCGGCCTGGTCGCCGGCTACCTCGTGTACGTGCGCAATGACGGTGCCTTGATGGCCGCGCCCTTCGACGCCAAGACACTGCGTGCCGGTGATCCCATCCAGATTGCCGACAGCATCGCGGTCCCCCCCTCGGTCTGGAGCACACCGATCGCGCTCTCGGCCAATGGTGCACTCCTCTACCAGAAGGGCGGCATCGCCAGCGAGGTGGTAACGGTCAAGAACGGCACCATCACGGCCCTTCTCGACACCGCACAGAACTACCTGCATCCGCGCCTCTCGCCGGATGGCGGGCGTCTCGCCGTCGAAGTGCAGGGCGCCACGGGCGTTGACATCTGGATCTGGAATCTGGCGGACAATTCGCGCCAGCGGCTGACGCGGGACGGCTTCAACAACCGACCGGAGTGGACCCCGGACGGTCGCCAGGTGCTATACACCTCGTCGCGGGCTCCGGCCAATGCGCTGTGGCTGCAGCCGGCGGACGGGAGTGCCAGCGCCGTGGTGGCGGCCACCGACACGAACCCGATCCGCGAGGGCGTCGTGACCCCCGACGGGGTGTCGATCGTGTACCGCGTCGACACGCCAGACAGCAATCGCGACATCCACCTCGCGCCCATTGATGGCAAACAGCCGCCGGTGCTTGTGCTCGGCGGCATCAACGACGACAAGCTCCCACGCGTTTCGCCGGACGGGAAATGGCTTGTCTACGTCTCGAACGAGTCAGGCCGTGAGGAAGTGTATGCCCGCGCCCTGTCTGGTGACGGCGGCCGGATTGCCGTCTCGACCGGTGGTGGCGGGGAGCCCCTCTGGTCGGATGACAGTCGGCGGAT
Source organism: Gemmatimonadota bacterium (assembly GCA_039933845.1). Taxonomy (GTDB): domain Bacteria; phylum Gemmatimonadota; class Gemmatimonadetes; order Gemmatimonadales; family GWC2-71-9; genus Palsa-1233. The sequence continues at coordinate 1,939 of JBDTNH010000099.1, read as the reverse complement.
CTTCTATCGCAGTAGTACCAGCATCGTCGCGGCCACCCTGACCGCTGCGCCTTCCCTGCAGGTGACTTCCCGGGCGCCGCTCTTCCGTGGGCCGTACGCGAGTGATGTCTTTCACGCGAATTACGACGTCATGCCCGACGGGCAAACCTTCGTGATGATCCGCCCAGTGGATGCGAATCGCCAGGTCGTGCTCGTCATCAACTGGCTTCAAGAGCTGCGGCAACGTACCGGGGCGCGGCCATGAGTGGCGCGGTGGTCGATCGCCTCGCCGCCGCGTTGTCCGACCGCTACACCATCGAGCGTGAACTCGGTGCTGGTGGCATGGCCACGGTCTATCTCGCGCACGACCTCAAGCACGACCGCGACGTCGCCATCAAGGTGCTGCACCCCGACCTCGGCGCGGCGCTCGGCGGCGAACGTTTCCTCTCCGAGATTCGCACCACGGCGCGCCTCCAGCACCCGCACATCCTGCCGCTACTGGACAGCGGCGACGCGGACGGTCTGCTCTACTATGTGATGCCGTTGGTCACCGGCGAGACCCTGCGCAGTCGGCTCGAGCGCGAACGTCAACTGCCGATCGATGACGCCGTCCTCATCGCCCGCGAGGTTGCCGATGCGCTCGGGTATGCGCATGGCCTCGGCGTGATCCACCGCGACATCAAGCCAGAGAACATCCTGCTGCAAGGCGGCCATGCGCTGGTGGCAGATTTCGGCATCGCGCTCGCCGTGCAGACCGCCGGTGGCGCGCGCATGACGCAGACGGGCCTCTCGCTCGGCACCCCGCAGTACATGAGTCCCGAGCAGGCGATGGGCGAGAAGCAGATTGACGCCCGCAGTGATATCTACGCGCTCGGGGCCGTCACTTACGAGATGTTGACGGGTGAAGCGCCGTTCACCGGTCCGAGCGTGCAGGCGATCGTCGCGCGACTGATCACTGAAGAACCACGGGGCATAGCGGCGCAACGCAAGGCGGTGCCGGAGCATGTCGAGGCAGCGGTGCTGCATGCGCTCGAGAAGCTGCCCGCCGATCGCTTCGCGACAGCGGTCGAGTTCGCGGCCGCTCTCGCCGGTGCCACTGTTGCGTCCACCCTGTCGCGCTCCTCGGCTCGACGCGGCACCGCCGCCGCGAAGGGTGCACGCCACCCGGCCTGGATGGTGGTGGCTGCTGTGCTGCTGGGCCTCGCCACCGCCGGAGGATGGTGGCTCGGGCGGCGTGGAGGAAACGCCGACGTCGGCCCGACCATCTTCGATGCGGGCCTCCCCGATAGCGCGGCAATGTTCTTTACGGGCCAGACGGCTGCGACACCCTACGGTTCTGCCATGCAGAACCTGAGCCTCTCGAGCGATGGCAGCACCGTCGTTTATCTGGCCCAGTCAGGCGAGTCAACCATGCTCTGGCGGCGCAACCTGCGAGATGCGACGGTCGCACCGATCTCCGGGACGGAAGGGGCCAGCATGCCGCGGATTTCTCCCGACGGCACGCAGATCGCTTTCATCGCGAGTCCCGGCATCACCCTGGTCCCGATCAGCGGCGGACAAGCACGACGCGTCGTGGAAACCGATGGACAGGTGACATCGCTCGATTGGACCTCCGACACACGACTGATTGCCACCGACGCCGAGGGATTTCGGGCACGAATCCTCGATACCCAGACCGGCGAGGTGGAAGCGCATCCGATCGCCCGCTGTATCGATGGCAGCTGGTTCCCCGAAATGCAGCAGTTGGTCTGTAACCTGGGCGGCGTTGGGCGTGTGATCGATCCGAAGACTGGTGTCGCGTTGCTGATTCGGAGTCGGGGGCTGGACGGCGCGGCACCGGTCGCGCTCGTGGGCTCGGCCATCCGCATCATCGACGGCAAGTACCTCGTCTTCACGGCGCCCGAGGGCGATCTGCGCGGTGCACGCTACGACCCGGAAACCCAGCTGATCGGTCGATCCG
>JBDTNH010000098.1:0-8519 GCA_039933845.1 Gemmatimonadota bacterium | reverse complement strand
ATTCCGGGGCCTACCACCGATCGCCTCGCGACACTCGCCGGTGAACTCGGCGTGTCGATCGTGGCGTCGATGTTCGAGCGCAGAGCCCAAGGCCTTTACCACAACACCGCCGCGATGCTCGACGCCGACGGTTCGTACATGGGGAAGTACCGGAAGATGCACATCCCCGACGACCCGCAGTTCTACGAGAAGTTCTACTTCACCCCTGGCGATCTCGGGTTCAAGCGGTGGGACACCCAGTATGCGCCGATCGGCACGCTGATCTGCTGGGATCAGTGGTATCCCGAGGCGGCACGCTTGACGGCGCTGACGGGAGCCCAGGTGCTCTTCTACCCGACAGCGATCGGTTGGCTGCCCGCTGAGAAGGCGGAATTCGGTGCCCGGCAGCAGGCTTCGTGGGAGACGATCCAGAAGAGCCATGCCGTCGCGAACGGCGTGTTCGTCTGCGCGGTCAATCGCACCGGCCATGAGGTACTGCCTGGTAGCGAGCCCGGTCATCCGGGGATCGAGTTCTGGGGCGGCTCGTTCATCTGCAACCCGAGTGGCGAGGTGATCGCCAAGGCGGGTCAGGGTGAGGAGGTTCTCGTTGCCGACTGCGATCTCGCCGAGGTAGATGCGGCCCGGACGCACTGGCCGTTCCTGCGTGATCGCCGGATCGATGCCTATGCGGACATCACGCGGCGATTCATTGATGAGTAAGGATCGAGCTGGGGGCGAGCGAGGAGGCCCCGCCGCCCTCCCTTCGGTCGGGGGCGGGGCGGCGGGCATCCTTCGGATGCCCGCCGAATGGGAGCAGCACCACGGCACCTGGATCTCGTGGCCCCACAAGGAGGCCTCGTGGCCCGGCAATTTCGGGCCGGTCCGAGGGATTGTGGCCGAGATGGTGCGCGAATTGGCGATTGGCGAGGAGGTGCACATCAACGTTGCCGACGCCGAGATGGAGCAGGCGGCGGGCGAGGTCCTGGGCACCGCTGGCGTCTCGCTCGACCACGTCTTCTTTCACCATGTGCCGACCAACGACGCGTGGTGCCGAGACCATGGCCCGATCTTCGTCGAGCGGTCACTCGATGGGGGGGGGCGCGAGCAGGTGGCCCTCGACTGGGGATTCAATGCCTGGGGTAACAAGTACCCGCCCTATGATCTGGACAACCTTGTGCCGCCACGCGTGGCGGCGCTGCTGGGCGTGCCGTGCGTGTCACCCGGCATGATCCTCGAGGGCGGCTCCATCGATGTGAACGGCGCTGGCACCCTGATCACGACCGAGGCGTGTCTCCTCAACCCGAACCGCAACCCGACACGCAGCAAGGCGGACATTGAATCGATGCTGCGCCAGTTTCTTGGCGTCCGCAACATCCTCTGGCTCGGCGACGGCATCGTCGGTGACGACACCGACGGCCATGTCGATGACCTGACGCGGTTCGTCGATGAGCGCACGGTCGTCACCGTCGTTGAGGAGGACCCGGCCGATGTGAACTACGGCGTGCTGCAGGAGAACCTCGCGCGGCTCCTGACAATGCAGATCCAGGATGGCACGGACCTCCGGGTGATCGAGCTTCCGATGCCCCGTCCGGTGATCTACGACGGCGAACGCCTTCCCGCGAGCTACGCCAATTTCTACATCGGCAACGAGGTGGTCCTCCTGCCGGGCTATGACGCCGAGCGCGATGAGATCGCGCGGCAGACCCTTCAGGAGCTGTTCCCGACTCGCCGGGTCGTGGTGATCGACTGCACGGCGATGGTCTGGGGGCTGGGGGCGTTTCACTGCTTGACGCAGCAATGGCCGAAGTCGAGAAGCGAGAAGCGAGAAGCGTGATGCGAGGTGCACGACTTCCGGCGCAAGGGTCGGAACGACCGAGGCGGGCCGACCTTCACGCTTCACGCTTCTCGCTTCTCGTCATTGCAACCCTTTCTCCGAAGCCGCCATCCAAGCTGACGTGACCCACACGATGACCTTTTCGACCCCAGTGGGCGGTGTGCCGGCCCTCGATCTGGAGACGGCGCTCGTCCGGCGGGCCGCGGCGGGCGACGAAGCCGCCTTCGAGGGACTCTATCGCCGCCATGTAGGCCGGATCCACTCGCTGGTCCGTCGCATGACTGATCCAGGCCTGGCCGACGAACTGACGCAGGACGTCTTCGTCCGAGCATGGGACAAGCTTGGGACCTTCCGTGGCGAGAGCGCGTTCGGCACCTGGCTGCACCGCCTCGCGGTCAATGTGGTGCTGACACAACGTCGCCGCGACCGCACCGAGCGTGACTGGCTTCTCCCGAACGACGACATCCTGCCGAGCCTCGGCCAACACGCCGTCCACCCGGGTGTGGCGATGGATCTGGAGGGTGCGATGGCTCGACTACCCGAAGGTGGGCGGCAGGTCTTCATCCTCCATGACATCGAGGGGTGGACCCACGAGGAAATCGCCGAGCACCTTGGCACGGTCGCCGGGACCTCGAAATCACAGCTGTCGCGAGCACGCGCCTCGCTTCGGAGAATGCTCGATGGATACTGAACTCGATCGCCCTGACCCGCGACTTGCCGGCTTGATCGATGGCCTCATCGATCGCGAACCCGAGCGTGACCTGTGGCCGAATGTCTCGGCACGACTCACGCCCCGCCATCGCGGCAGGCTGGTGATGCGTTGGCCCACGGCCCTGGCCGCCGGCCTCGCGCTCATTGCCGGCTCTGCCGCGCTGACGATTCTCCTGCAGGGGCGGACGCTGCGCCTCACCCCGACCCCAGATAGTTCTGCCGCTCCAGGTGCGGCAGCGGTGATCCTGCCGGCAGGGTTTGCCCAGGCCACCGGGAGCCTGCAGCAGGCGATCGAGGAACTCGAGCAGACGCTGGCCTCCACGACGGCATCACTCGACCCCACCACTCGCGATCGCGTCCGCGAGGCGATCGTGACGCTTGATGCGGCCATCGCTGACGCACGGCAGCGTGCCATCGGGGCACCAACCGACGTCGGCGCGGCGCGCTACCTCACGCGCGCCATGCAACGAAAGCTTGATGTCCTCCAGAGCGTCGCGACCATGACGCATCGGAGCTGATGATGTATCTCACGTTTGCGGTGGCACTGATCGCTGCGCCCGTCACCACTCAGTCGCGTGACACCACCCTACGCCTTGAACCCGGGACCACGATCGAAGTGTCGAGCTTCTCGCAGCCCGTCGTGGTCACTGGAACGTCCGGGAACCAACTCACGGTCCGCGGTGCGTCGGTCGATGTGGGCCGAGGCCACATCGACATCGACGGGTCCGTCTTCGGCAAGGCGGCCAAGGGTCCGATCATGATCGAGGTCCCCACCTCGGCTCGCATGACGATCGATGTTGTCTCGGGTGCCGTGACCGTGACGAACGCCCCCGACCATCTGGAGATCGAGGCCGTCGACGGTCCAATAAGCATCACTGGCGGACGCGGCGAGATGGAAGTCTCGGCGACCGGCGAGATCACGATCGCTGACTTTGCCGGGACACGCCTCTCGATCAACGGACTCGCGGGCGGGATCACCGTTCGCGATGCCGGCGGCATCATCGAAATCGATAATGTCAACGGCCCCATTCTGCTCGAGCGCATCACGAGTCGTGATGTGCAGATCAGCTCGGTCAACGGCCAGGTACGCTGGCGGGGCGATTTCGATCCGGCGGGCCGCTATTCGATCGAGTCCCACAATGGCGGCATTGAGCTCTCGGTTCCATCGACACTCAACGCGCGGCTCCAGATCGAGACGTTCAATGGTGGTCTCTCGTCCGAACTCCCGGCACGGATCACCGGTGACGGTAGCCAGGGGAATGGTCCCCCGACGGAGCGCAACATCGTGGCGACCTATGGTCGCGGCCAGGCGTCGATCGATATCACCACCTTCAACAGTGGGGTCCAGGTCCGGAAGCTCGGCGGAGGTTGAGCCCGCCGTGCAACCATCCGGCGACATGAAGTGTCCAACGGCTGCACACAGGATCCACTCTCCAGCTCCCCAGACCCGAGGACACCCCGATGGTCCGTCTCCTGCTCGCCGCTGTCGCTGCCACCGGTTTCGGTCTCTCAAGGCATCTTGACGACCCCGATCCGGCCACCGTGAACACACCCTTTGCGTCCCAGGATGACTATCGGTTCACCAAGGCCCTCAGGCCTGGCCAGGAACTTGGAATCTCGAACATCGATGGTGATGTCACCGTGACCCAGGGTACCGGCGCCGACGCGGTGATCACCGTCACGAAGCGGGTCATTCGTGGCAACGGGGATCTCGTGACCGCGATCATGGAGCAGACCGATGCAGGCATCCGTGTCTGCACCGTGTACCTGAGTGCGCCCGACGAAAAGCGCACCCGGTGCCGCGGGCGCAACTCCAGCGATCGTCGACACGAACCACTCGAAGTGGAGATGACCTATACCGTATCGATGCCACGCGGAGTACGTCTCGCCGCCACCACCGTCGATGGCAATCTTCGGATCGAGGGACTGGACACCCCCGCGACGATCACTACCGTCGATGGCGACATCACCTACCGGGGTGTGATGCCTGAGAAGCTCAACTCGGTGGATGGCGATGTATCGCTCGAGATCACCGGGCCGGTCACGCGCGACACCCAGATCAGTACCGTTGATGGCACCATCACGCTGCAGCTCGACCGCGACGTCGCGATCGACGTGGTGGCCTCCAGCGTCGACGGTGAGATCGAGAGTGATTTCCCGCTGACGCTGAAGTCCAAGTGGGGCCCACGCAATATGCGTGGCACGATCAATGGTGGAGGTGCCTCCGTCAAGCTTTCCACCGTCGACGGGTCGATCCAGATCCGTCGCGCACGCTGAACCAACTTTTTCTCGGAGTCCTTCCACATGCTACGACATGTACCTGCCCTGATCGGCCTCTCGCTGCTTGCCCTGCCCCTCGGGGCGCAGGACACCCGATTCGAGCGCACCATGCCATCGGGCGACCGACTGGAGCTTTCGAACATCAACGGTACGATCCGTGTGACACAAGGAACCAGCCGCAAGGCCGAAATCACGGTGACCAAGCGGGTCAAGTCGGGAGACGGCAACCTGGTCAAGGCGATCCTCGAGGAAGGCGATGGATTCGTGCACGTCTGCACCGTCTACCTGAACCGCGATCCGAACCGCTCGACCTGTGGCGGTGGCAACAACAACGACTCCGACAAGGATCGACGGTTCGAGCACTTCGATGTGCAGCTTGACTATGTCGTGGTCCTGCCAGCGGGCGTCAAGCTCGACGCCGAGAGCGTCAATGGCGATATCTCGATTCGCGGGGTCGACACACCCGCCTCGGTCTCAACGGTGAATGGCAAGATCGACTTCGATGGGGTCGGAGCCCATCGCCTCGAGACGGTCAACGGCAGTATCACCGGCCGATTCAGCTCGTCGGGCTGGAGCGGTGACCTGGCCCTCGAAACCGTGAACGGATCGATCGAACTCTCGTTGCCGGCCGATTTCGGCGCCGACATTCGTGGCCAGACGGTCAATGGCGGGATCGACTTCGGGGAGTTTCCAGTCACGATGCGTGGCAAGTGGGGTCCGAAGACCTTCTCCGGCAAGATTGGGACTGGTGGCCGGAGCGTGAGCATCGAGACGGTGAACGGCTCGGTCAAGCTGATACGGCGATAAGCATCTAGATTCCGCCCATGGACGACATTTTCACTTCAGATGGCCTTGCCGCGTGGCAGGGACATTTGACGCATTCGCCTGACTTTGCCGACGCGGCCCACGGCTGGAGCGGTACCCTGCTGCTGAGGGAAATCGCGGCTGGGGGCGATGCGCGACGGGTCTGGATCTCCCTCGACAACGGCGAGCTTCTTGATCTCAGGATCGGCAGCGAGGTGGACGAGACGACGGCGGAATTCGTACTCGCCGCCGAGCCCCAGACGTGGCGTGGACTCGTCGACGGCTCGCGCGATCTCGCCAAGGCCGCCTTCACCGGCGAGCTCAGGCTGGAGCGTGGCTCGGTGCTGCGGCTCCTGCCGCGCGCGCGTGCGGCGGCGGCGTTGTTGCGCGCCGCGCGGAGAGATCCCGCGGCCTAAAGGCCGCGGCTGGGTCACTTCCCGAACGCAATCGGCGCCGCCAGCACCTCGTCGGGAATTCCGAACGCCGCCGTGACCTCCTCGGCGATCGGCCGCAACTCCTGGCAACACTTGCTGGCGAGATAACGGATCGCCTTCGCCTTCGGATTCTCGACAACCCCGCTCATCAAGAACCAGCCCAGATCGGCCTCGACCCGGGTCGACCAGAAGGTGTCCCGCATCAGCGCCAGGAGTGGCGCCAGTGAGGGAGGCGCCTTCTCGATCTCGGCCTGCACCGCCTCGAGCGCCACGCGCTCGACATGCGCGGTCGCGAGATGCATCAGGTGATCCTGGACTTCGAACATCGCGCGCTCGGGGTCTTCCTTGAGGGCATGCTGGAGTCGGCGCGCTGCAGCGTCGAGCATGCGCCGCTCCCGATATTTCAATAACTCGACCTGCTGCTCGGGATCACGCAGGTGATCCTCGTCGTCCCGCCGTGCCGCGATCGGGTTGAGCGCCTTGAGCGCCGTGCGTGCCCGCCGCGTCAAGTGACGGATCACACCGATCTCCGCGAACTCCTCCTTGTACTCGGTCAGCAGTGCCTTGGCCAGCAGTTGGGAAAGCACGGTGTTGTCGCCCTCGAACGTGCACCAGACATCGATATCCTGACGGAGTGCAGCGATCCGATTGACCATCAGATATCCCTGCCCCCCGCAGCACTCGCGCGCATCGGTGATCGCATGCTGCGCATACCATGAGGTGTAGCTCTTGAGGCCGGCGGCGAGCCCCTCGAGCTCCCGATCGGATTCACCGTTGAGCGCGGTGAATCGATCGACCAATTGACTGAGCGCGAAATCGAGCACGATGCCGGTGGCCAAGGCCGGCATGAGACGACGCTGATGCGTGCGATAGTCGAGGAGCGGCGTCGTGTTGCCACCATCGGGCCCGAACTGACGCCGCCGGTTGCCATACCTGATCGCGATGGTGAGCGCGCTCTTTGCCGCTGACAAGGCCGACAGCCCTATCGTGATCCGGCCACCAACGAGCGTGCCGATCATCGTGAAGAATCGGCGGGCCTCGCTCTCGATCGGCGAGGAATAGGTGCCGTCAGGCGCCACGTCCCCGAATCGATTGAGCAGGTGGCGACGCGGGACTCGCACGTGATCGAACCAGAGCCGCCCGTTGTCGACGCCGCCCAGCCCCTCCTTGACCCCGGTGTCGCCGATGGTCACACCAGGGATCGGATGTCCATCCGCATCGCGCGTCGGGACGAGCAGCGCATGCACGCCATGGTTCGTCCCGTTCACGATCAACTGCGCGAATACCGTTGCCATGCGGCCGTGGACCGCAGCATTGCCGATCCACTCCTTGTGCGCACCCGGATGCGGGGTACGGATCACGAACTCTTCGGTAGCGGGATCATAGGTCGCGGTTGTCTCGAGATCGCGGACATTCGAGCCGCTCCCCAGTTCGCTCATCGCGAACATCCCCAGCAGCTCGCCAGTGGCAATACTCGGCAGGAAGGTCTCGTGGTGCCAGGCGGTGCCGAGGAGTTGGACGCTCCCCTGAAAGAGTCCGAACTGGACCCCGAACTTGATGGTCAGCGAGAGGTCATGGAACGCCAGCGTCTCGAATGCCGCCATGAACGCCGCCTGGTCGCCTTGGCCGCCCTGCGCCTTCGGCGCGGCGAGGGCCCCGAACCCCTCGTCCGCGAGGATCTGCAACCAGTCCCGCACGAGCTCACGGTAGGCCGCGGTGTCGAGGTCATAGCGATAGGCAAAGCGAGGATCGGTGAGTTGGGTGCGCACCCGGTCGCGTGTCGAGTGCTGTGCGCCGTCGAGTGCCAGACGCAGCGCAGCCACATCGACCGGAGGGGAGGGTCGCAGCGGTGCGGGGTCAGGGCGAGTGGTACGAGTTGGATCGATCATGGTCACCGAGGGTGAGGGCTGGAAGATGCCGCACGCGGTGGGCATGCGAAGAATAGCACCCGTTGGCTACCTTGCTCCAATGCCGAGCGAGAGACGCACCATTGTCGTGATCGGGGCCGGCGCCGCCGGTCTCATGGCGGCAATCCATGCTGCCCAGGGTCCCCACCGCACCGTCCTGCTTGACCGGATGTCCGACGGCGGCCGCAAAATCCTGATCTCGGGCGGTGGGCGGTGCAACGTGCTGCCGGCCGAGCTCGATGCCGCACGATTCGTGAGTCAGTCATCCGCGAACTCGCTCCGGAAGATCCTGCGCGGTTGGCCCCACGCGGCGATGCGAGATTTTTTCGAGGATGAGGCGCACCTGCCGCTCCGGCTTGAAGCGGCAACCGGCAAACTGTTCCCCGTGGCAGATCGTTCACGCGCCGTGCGCGATGCCCTCGTGGCGCTTGCCGTCGCGCGCGGCGTCGAATTCCACGGTGGCGCGGAAGTCGTCGGGCTCGCCCCGGTGCCGGCTGGATGGCGGGTCGATCTGCGAGATGGAAAGGCACTCAGGGCCGAGGCCGTGATCCTCGCGACCGGCGGGCTTTC
>JBDTNH010000097.1:0-8850 GCA_039933845.1 Gemmatimonadota bacterium | reverse complement strand
CGATGAAACTGCCACCACCTGTGTTGCGTACTGAAACAAGTACCCATTCCGGGAGAGAGCATGCTTGGCGCACTGTGGGGATTCCTGGGTTTTGCCGCGACACTGGTCGCGGGTATCGCCGCGTTCACGATTGCGCGGGAGTTCGTCCGCAACAAGTTGCGTTTTGTGGACGCCGTGAAACATCCGGCCGCCCCGTGGTTGGCGGGTGCCGGGGTGTTGCTGATCGGACTGCCGATCGCAGGCTTGCTGCCGCTGATCACCGCAGGCACCGCCACCGTCGCGGGGATCGCGGCCGGACTTGGGACCGCCAGCGGGGTCAAGGCCCTCAAGAGCGGCAACTGATCGGTTAGATTTTGGGGCATGGCGATTCTCACCTGCACCCGATGCGGCACGGAGGGCGAGCGGCAGGCCTTCAAGCCGTTCCCGAACGAGCTCGGCACCCGGATCTACGACTCGATTTGCCGGATGTGCTGGGCGGACTGGCTCCAGACGCAGCAACAGCTCATCAACCACTATGGTCTGGTGCCCCATCAGCCCCAGGCGAAGGCCCTCCTGCTCAAGAATCTCGAGCAGTTCTGCTTTGGGGACGGGGCGCCAGACCAGATTCCCTGATGCGGGGCCGGGCTCGCGGTGGGGAGAATTCGCGGTAGGTTCAAGGTGTCCTCTCAGCCACCTGTTCCTCGCTCCACGCCGGAGGCCCGGTGAACCACTCCTCGACCGATCACGAATCCCCCCCCCGTCCCGCCTCGCCACTCGAAGGGGTCATCGTCGGGATGATTGGCGCCGCGGTGGTCGCCCTCTTCTTTCTGGGTGCCGATCTCATGCGAGGCACCCCGCTGCTCACACCAAGCATTCTCGGCGAGGTATTCGTCCTCCGGCGCCCGGAGGCCGTGACCAACAGTGTCGACATGAGCGCCGTGGTTGCCTACACCGTGGCGCACGTGATGGTGTTCGTCGCGTTCGGACTCGTGCTCGCCGGTCTCAGCCGACGAAGTGAGGTGTCGAGTCTCGCTCGCTACGGGATGATCGCCGTGTTCGTCGCGTTCGAGCTGTTCTTCTACGGCCTGCTGGCGATCGCGTCCGAAACAACACGGGGGATGTTCCCGACCTGGTCGGTGCTGGTGGCAAACCTGCTCGCCGCCGCGGCGATGGTGGTCTATCTCTGGCGCGCACATCCCGCGCTCCGGCGGGTCGCAGGTCGCGCTCCCTTGGGCGCACCTGACCGCGCTACGGAATAGCGCCGGACCTCGACGTTACCAGAGGACACCGATCCGCGCGGCGACATCGACCGCCGGGCCACGCGGAACGAGGTCCTCGCTGAGCCCGAGCTGGACCGTGGGCCAACCGCGGCCAAACTTGAGCAACATGCCCGCATCGAGGGTCGCTTCGGCGCTCTCCATCGCGCTGAACCCGGTCGCCTTCCAGTTGGCCGACTGGAGGAGCGTGCTGGCATAGATCGCCTGCTGGCCGACGACGCGCCACCAGAAACCGGCCGACGCACCGACGAAGGCCGTGCGCTGATATGCCGCGAGCGGACCGTGGGTTGGCGTGTAGCCGGCCATCACCGAACCATCCACGTGGACTCGCCGCGAATCGACCAGACGCACACCGAGGTCAAGCCCGACGCCGAGCGTCCCGCGTGACCATGCGCCGATATCGGTGGTGGCCGTCGGGAGTGTGGCTGTCAGGATCGCCTGCGCGGTGCCGAAGCGCCGACCGACGCCGAGTCGCACATCGCCGAGGAACGGCCCGTGCGGCCGGGGAATGTCGAGCGATTGGTCCGGGAGCGCGAACGTCCAGCCATAGGTGTCCTTCGGGCGCCGGTTACGGGCCGGGACGGGCAAGCCTATCAGGTCATGGTAGCCGTTCAGGAAGGCATCCAGCATTCCGTCGTGGACCTCGCGGATCGGCACATTCACGATGCCGAACCACTCCGCGCCGAGGTCCCGGCCCAGCCAGATATCAAACTGGGACAGCTCGGCGTCGAGCTGATACTTCCGGCGATCGACGGCCGTCGCAGTCTCGATCGCGTTGGCATAGTCGAGCACCAGCGCCACTCGCCACCCGGGACCGGCCGGTACGATCGGCTGAACGTAGAGTGGGCTCCGAGAGGCGAGTACCGGATTCGACGGGACGTAGGGTGGCGTCGCCTGAGCCTGAAGTGTCGTTGCGAGAACGATGAGCAGGGATGGGAGGAGGCCGAAAGTGCGCATCGACAAAGGATAGCTAGATTCGGCCATGCGACCGATCTGGCGTTTCGGAGTCCTGGCAACCACGGCGATCGTGGTGGCACATCTACTCGATGGTTGGGCCTGGCATCACCTTGGCCGCGACGGGGTCTACGATCATGATCTGGGGCGCCTCCTCAGGAGCATTGGGTACTACCCGCTCTGGCTCGTGATGGGCGCGGCGGTGTGGCTGCAGACTCGGAGTCGACGCGACGGACTCCTGCTGGCGCTGGTCCCTGGGATTGCGGGTCTGGCGGCTGAGGTCCTCAAGATCCTGCTGCGACGCGAGCGTCCGGCGCCGCATGACGGTGCCTATGTCTTCCGCGCGTTTACCGATCAACCGTGGGCGACCAAGATGATCGGCCTCCCCAGCAGTCACGCCTTGGTCGCGTTCGGTGGCGCGTGGCTGCTCTGCAAGCTCTTTCCCCGGTCGCGTGTGGTCTGGCTGCTCCTCGCCGCCGGCTGTGCCCTGACCCGTGTCCAGGCACGGGCGCACTTCCTGAGCGACGTGACAGTGGCGGCGGTGGCGGCGTGGGTCGTGGTCGAACTCTGCTGGCGCCACTGGGGCCACGCGGCGACTCCAGCTGGTGCTGCGGCCTAGGGATCCTCGTCCCGGTGCAGATCGGGGTGGACGGCGAGGTCGGCGGCCACGAAGGCCAGTCGCGCGAAGGGATAGAAGACGAGCGGTGAGACGACCGCGAGCAGGGGTGCCAGCCAGCCAAGCAGGTCCCACGGCGGCTCGGGCCAGGTACGGATCATGATCGTGAGCACCGTGATCATCACTACCGACTCCGCGAATCCAAGATTCAGGATGTAAGCGCCGACCCGATTACCTCGAACGAGCGAAATGCCACAATTCGGACAGTCGTCGGCGATGGCGAGCCAATACCGGACGACCGGTCGATGGCCGCAGTTGGGGCAGGCGAGCGTGAATGCTCGGAGAAAAAGTTGTCCTCTGGTTGCTGTCATGGTCTCGGTATCGGCGGTGTGAGGGTCACCACGCGGAGCCGGCCCTGGCCGGTTCCGGTGGTTGAGACGTTGGTCGCAGACTGTCGGAAGGGAGTGTCGGGTCGGACCGGGCGACTATCTCCGGGACGCGGTAGGCCACGCACCAGTGCCTCGATGGCGAGGCGAGCCGGATCGACGCCGGCGGGGAGCGGCGGGAGGAAGGCGGTGAAGGTATGCCGCCAAATGGCGCGCTCCACCACGGTGGCGGCAAGCGCTCGCGCCGTTCCCTCAATTTCGACCAGCGGAAATTCACCCTGCTCAATACCGTGCCGGATGGCGCGTTCGATGGCGAGGCAACCGGGCTCTAGTAGTTGCGATGCATACCGCGCCACGAGGTTTGGAAACGGTCCGGCCTCACGAACGATGAGCACGAGCAGCGCCGCGCTGTTCGGTTGCTCCAGGTGGTCGGCCCACCGATGCAGCAGCAACTCGACGATCTCGCGAGCGGTCATGGTCGCATAGGCCTCCGATATCTCGCGACCTCGACTCCAGCTCGCATCGACGTGCCGGACGAGGAGCGCCTCGACCAAGGCCTCCTTGTTCGCGAAGTAGCGATAGATCGTACCGGCGGTAACCCCGGCTTGCTCGGCGATCTCCTCCATCTTCGCCTGGGCGAAGCCGACGGCGACAAAGCGCTCGAGCGCGGCATCGAGGATCTCGTCTGGGCGGGCACCGGGTCGGCGGGTGAACTTGGGCATGAAGTAAAGTAACATTCATTTTGCGAGAAGCGAGAAGCGAGAAGCGAGAAGCGAGAAGCGAGAAGCGAGAAGCGAGAAGTGAGGTGCGCACAAAAGGGCCCCCGGCTAGTGCCGAGGACCCTCTTGTGTCTGCCCTGAGGAGAGGGTTCAGGGCAGTCGGGCACTCACGGTCTGGCGCTTCTTTTCCCGGACGATTCCGATCGAGATTCGGTCGCCTGACTCGTAGCTCCGGAGCACTCGGCCAAGCTCGTTGGGGTTCTCGATCGTCCGGCCATCGACCGATTGGACGACATCCCCTGGCTGCAGGCCGAGGGCATTCTGGCTGTCGGTGTCGATGATCAGGACGCCTGACTCGGTGCCGAAGTAGCGACCGAGCTTCTCGTTCATAGGCGCCAGCTCGGTGGAGCCGAGCACGCTACTGAAGGCGTACCCGAAACCGCCAGTCCTGCCGGACATGGTGCCGACCCGAGCCGGCGCGTCACCGAAGAAGTACGCCGAAGTCGCGATCGAGTCGCCCGGCATCGAGCGGCGGAGCAGGCTCATGGCGTTGGCGAGTGGAGCGGTCGAGCCCAAGGCGAACACCTCGTTGTCGTTCTGGGGCGTGACCTTGGTGCTGAGATTGGCATCGCCGCGACGGTATTCGAGGGCAATCTCCTTGCCGGCCTCTGCGCTGGCCATTGCCTCGATCAGGCGGACGTATGGCCTGGACTCTTCGGAGCTCACGGCCTGCTTAGTGGCACCCGACGTGAGCGACCGGCCGGCGATCCGGGTGATGATGTCACCCGAGCGGAGACCCGCCTTGTCGGCTGGACCCGAAGGAGTGACCGCCACGATGTAGGCGCCATATCGATCGGTGTCCCGGGTGCGGCTGTCGACGGTGACCCCGATGACCGGTCGAGCGGTCATCAGGGAGTCGAAGCCCCCGAAGAGCTTCAAGCCCTGAGACTGTGCGGCCAGATCGCGAGCCATCATGGCTTGGGAGCGCGCAAGTGCCTCCTGAGAGCGAGCCAGCCCTTGGAGGGCCATCGCCGAATCGCCCATCATGAAGCGGAGGACCCGTCCGGTCGAGTCGAGGCTTTGGCCGAGCTGCCCCGCGAAACCATTGCTCCACGTGATCGAACGCTGCCGGCTTTCGCAAATCGGCTTCGCGTCGCGCTCGGCAAGCGCTCGGCCATTCACCTCGACGCGACAGCTGTTCTCAGTGCCGCGCTCGATGGTGACCGAGGTGTCGTTGCTCAGGATCGAAATCTTCTGGTTCACCTGCGCCGCAATTGGCATGGCGAACATGCCGAGGCTCAGGGAGCAGAACACGACTGGATGACGCATTGGAACGGACTCCTTCGATTCGGACCTTTAAAGGTCCACGTTGGTGGCCTTGGTGATATGCACGTTGACGAGTGCATTCATCAGGCCGACCCTCTCCTGCCAGAGTGCGGCTTCATGGCTGCGGCGGTCGGTTTCCTGAAGCCGATTGGTGCCTTGCAACCGGTGGTCGACATCAGCGATCCGGTCCTCGAGCTCGAGGACGATCTCGACGGTGTGGCCGTCGAGCATGCGGGCCTCGGGCCGCCAGGCACGGAGCGTCTGTTCGAGCCGCTCCGAGCGGGACATGAGCGAATCGATCTGCTGCTCGGCGTCGAGGGCGGGGGGCCGTGCGAGGTCGTTGCCAACCAGCGCAACAGCCAGAATAGCTGCCGCCGCGACCCCGATTCCCCCGATCCGACGCGTCCACCGCTGGCGATGCTCCCAGTGCAGACGGGCTCGAATCGCCGGGAACTGGTCGGTTTGGGACTCAAGCGTGGCGAGTGCCCGGAGGCGGGCGGTCACCTGATGGAGTCGCTCCACCTCGCGGCGACATGGCTCACAGTTGGCCGCATGCTGATGGGCGAGAACGAATCCGGGTTCGCTCCGGTCGTTGTCGCGGACGGCGAGCAGCTCTCCCATGCCGAGATGACGATCGGTCATGAGGTGGCCCCCTCGTCGAGCCAGAGCCGCATTCGCTGGTGTGCCCGGGCAAGCTGGGACTTGGAGAACGAAGCGGTCTTCCCCATCTGCCGCCCAATCTCCTCGTGGGTGTAGCCTTCGACATCGTGCAGCCAGACAACGGCACGGGCGGTATCCCCCAGTCGGTCCAGCGCCGACTCGAGGTCCATCCGAAGCGCGTGGGAGGTCGACTTCGCCGGGGCAAACTCGTCGTTCAGCTCATCGGTATCGCGATACTTGTTGCGCCTGAGGCGCATGAGCGCCTTGCTGGATGCCACGGTCCTGATCCAGCCCCAGAGGGAGCCGTCACCACGGTAGTTGCTGATGCTACGACACACTTCGAAGAAGGTCTCCTGGAGCACATCTTCGGCGTCCTCGGTGGTCCGGCAGATCCGGCGTGCCAGGTTGAAGGTCGCCGGGCTGTAGGCCCGGTAGAGCGCCTCGAGCGCAGTCGGGTCGCCGCGCTTGGCGCTGGCGATCACGGCATCGGCGTTGGGGAGGGACATGGCGTCCAGGGTCGTGGTATTGGTCATCACGCTGTAAAGATGCCGGCCCTATCCGGAGGGTCGCAAGCCTTTGCCAGCGAGAACGCGGCCGAGCCGCGGGCGTGAGCCCGCGGTATGGTTCGCTGTCCGCGGAGCCACTTCGCCGATTTCGATTTAGATTCCGGGCTCACACCAGCTGACAGGATTTCGACGTGCTTTCACAAAAGGTCCAGGACGCGCTCAACGCGCAGATCAACCTTGAACTCGCCTCGTCCTACGCCTACCTCGCGATGGCGGCCTTCTTCGAATCGACGGCATTGCCCGGCATGGCGCAGTGGATGCGCGTGCAGACCGAGGAGGAGCAACTGCATGCGATGAAGCTGTTTGATCACATGAACGACCGGGGTGGTACGGTGGTGCTCCAGCCGATCGAGCAGCCGGCGCTCAAGTTCGACACGCCGCTCTCGGCGTTCGAGGCGGCGCTGGCTCACGAGCAGTTGGTCACCCGCGCGATCAATACGCTTTATGCCTTGGCCCAAGAGGAGCAGGACTACCCCTCCCAGGTCCTGCTGCAGTGGTTCATCACCGAGCAGGTCGAGGAGGAGAAGACGGCGCAACACGCGATCGATCAGCTCCGGATGGCTGGCAAGGACCCGAGTGCGCTGCTGATGCTCGATCAACTGTTCAGCCAGCGAGCGGCCGCGACCCCGGTCGCTTGATTCCTCCTCGCCCTTTCCCAGGAGGCCCTGGATGCTCAAGTGGATCCTGATCCTGTGCGGCGTGATCATGCTGGCGGTGCTCGGCACCTGCTTCTGGGGCTACAAGCAGATCACCGCCGGAGGGCCAACGGCCTCGGTGACGGTGGCCATGACCCCCGAGGGGGCATGGAGTCGTCTCAGCTCGCGGGATTCACTCCAAGCCGTTGCCGACACGGGGCAGAGCGTCGCGGTGAGCGGCGACGGGATGCTCGAGGTCGGTGATTCCCTCACCGTCAGGTCGTCGACCATGGTGTCCACTGGTGCCAGCGCCGATATCGTGTGGGTCGTCTCGAGGGTCGACGCACCGCGGATGCGCACATTCACCACGCGACAGGACCCGAGCAAGCCTGGCTCACTTGAACGGATCGACTCGGTGGCACAGGTGGGGGACTCGGTGCGAATCAGCAGCACCTTCGTCATTGGGTCGCTGACCGGTACGGCCGGCGACTCGCTGGGCAAGCTCAGCGGCGCCATGCTGAGCAGCGCGGCGAAGGTCATGGTCGGGGCGATGCGCCATCTGGCGCAGGATGACCTCAACCGCCTCAAGGCACGGTTCGAGCGACCCTAGAAGAGCCGACCGCCGAGCGGCACGTCCCGCGTCGGCTGCAGGAGAACCACCGCGCCGTCCTCGTCCGGAACCCCCAGGACGAGGACTTCGCTTTTGATCCCGGCGACCCGCTTCGGCTCGAAGTTGATCACCGCCACCACCAGTCGTCCGACCAACGCTTCGGCCGTGTAGTGCACCGTGAGCTGGGCGCTCGAGGTCTTGATCCCAAACTCAGCCCCGAAATCGATGGTCAGGACGTAGGCCGGCTTCCGCGCTGTGGCATTCACCTCTGCCGTCAGGATCCGGCCGACGCGGATGTCGGTGGCGAGGAATTGGTCGAAGGAGATGGTCAATCGTTGACCGTCACGAAGTTGAGCAGCCGTCCGGGTACCCAGATCACCTTTCGCACCGTCTTGCCGTCGAGATGTCGGGCGACCGACTCCTCGCCGCGCGCCGCGGCTTCGGCCTGCTCGGCCGTCGCGTCGGTGGCGAGCGTCACGGTGCCGCGCGTCTTCCCGCCCACTTGCACCCCAATGGTGACGGTGTCGTCGGTCGTGAGGTCGGGGTCCCACACCGGCCAGCGCGAGTCGAAGATCGTCGTCGAGTGACCAAGCCGCTCCCAGCACTCCTCGGCGAAGTGCGGCGCAAACGGCGCCAGCATCTGCACCAGTGAGCGGACGACTTCGCGACTCGCGCAATTCGTATCACGGAGTGCGTTGAGCAGTTCCATGAGCGCCGCGACCGCGGTGTTGTAGTGCAGGCCCTCGAGCCCCTCACTCACGCGCTGCTTGGTCTGATGCCACTTGATCAGGACGTCGTGGTGGATCTCGGCGTTCGCTGCATCGGGATGACACGCCTCGTCGACCAGATCCCAGATCTTGTCGAGGAACCGCCGAGGGCCGCTGATGCCGGCATCACGGAAGTCGCCACCCTCCTGGAACGGTCCCAGGAACATCAGGTAGATCCGGAAGGTGTCGGCGCCCCACTTGTCGATGTACTCGTCGGGCACGACCACATTGCCGCGCGACTTGGACATCTTCGAGCCGTCCTTCACGATCAGGCCGTGCGCCCGGAACTTCCGGAACGGCTCCTCGAAGTCGAGCATGCCCGCATCGTGCAGCACCATCGTGATGAAGCGCGAGT
>JBDTNH010000096.1:0-9101 GCA_039933845.1 Gemmatimonadota bacterium | reverse complement strand
CACGTGGACGAACAATTCCGCCATCCAGAGCGCCCGTTGACACGGGCGCCTAAATGCGGGCCTTTTGGATCGACCGTCTTTAGGGGCGACCGTAAGGTCGCCCGGCAAGACCAATGCACGTGGACGAACAATTCCGCCATCCAGAGCGCCCGTTGACACGGGCGCCTAAATGCGGGCCTTTTGGATCGACCGTCTTTAGGGGCGACCGTAAGGTCGCCCGGCAAGACCAATGCACGTGGACGAACAATTCCGCCATCCAGAGCGCCCGTTGACACGGGCGCCTAAATAGGGCGCGGCGCGCCGGGCGACTTTACAGTCGCCCCTAAATGCGCGCCCTACTGACTCAACATCCAGCTGGTCACCGCGGCCACCAATCCATTCGAATAGGTGATCGTCCCGGTTCCCGATTGGTCGAGTGCCAGTGTCGCGAGTGTCACGCCGCTGCTCACACGCTTGAGCGTGGCAGTGAGTGTCCGCGTGGCGTTGTCGACCAGGCTGATGGTGAACACCATGTCGTTCGCGGCGTCGGTCACGCTCCACCCCGTCGGCGTCGGTGGGAAGAGCGAGAACGACGCGGCGCCGCCACTCCCGGTCGCGCTGCCGTAGGCGCTCCCGCCGGTGATCACCATCGTGGTCGCCGTGGGTTGCGTCAGTGTCAATTGGTTCAGGCCGCCCGAACGCAGCGCCGATGACCCGGTGAAATTGAGCACGCCGGCAGCGGTCGAGTCGAGCCCCAGCGTCGCGACCGAGCCCAGCGCGGTGTTGAGCCCCGGGAAATTCTGGGCGATGCCGCCCTGGCAGACGCCGATGTTGTGGCCCGACGCTCCGAAATCGCAATTCAATCCGAGTTGCACGCTGGGTGCGCCCGACGGCGAGGTGTAGACGCCGAGACCGTTGACGGTGCCGGTGAGGATGTTGTTCGCAAAATCGATGTGGCGGGCGGTCTCATCGAAGGCGATCGAACCGAGCAGCGTGCCGGTCGGGCCGGTGTAGACGGCGTTGGCGATCAAGTGGTAAGTGTCACCGACCACCGTGTTCTGGGTCACGGTCTCCACCATGTAGGGGCGAGTGCAGGCGCCATCGAAGAAGAAGCTGACCACGGCCGGAACCTGGTCGGCGTTCGGGGGAATGCGCATCGCACCGCCGCCGGGCAGTGCCAGGCAGTTGTCCGGATCGGCACCGCTGACGGCGACCAGCGTGTAGATCTGGGACTGCAGCACCGTCGAGGCGAGCGCGATCGCCAGCCCCTGTTGCGCGAGCACGCGTTGCTCGAGGAGTGAGGCAGCAGGATTCGGGGCGACGGTCACCTGGACCGTGCCGGCGATGCCCTCACTGGTGGCGGTGACGGTGGTGGCTCCCGCCGCGATCGCCGTCACGCTGCCGGTCAGCGACACCGAGACGATCCCCACTGGGGCGGCGCTCCACGTCACCGTTCGGCCGACCAGCACATGGCCCGCGGCATCCTTGATCGTCGTCCCGTAGCTGACGGCCGCGTCGCCCACCTCGAACGCCGTCTTCGGGGCGACGATCACCACGCTCGCCACCGGCCCCGGCTCGATCGGGTTCACCGTGATGCTGAGCGTGCCACTCTTCCCTTCCGACGTCGCGGTGATCGTCGCCGTGCCGGGGCCGACCGCCGTCACCAGTCCATTGCTCACGGTGGCCACCGCCAGCGAGGAGCTGGTCCAGGTGATGGCCCGACCACTGAGCCCGGTGCCGGCCGCATCGCGCGGTGTGGCGGTCAACTGCACCGTCAGGCCCGGCGTCAGGGCACTGGTGGAGCCGGTGACCGTCACGGTCGCGACCGGCTCGCCGCCATTGGTGGTGGGGCCACCGCCGCAACCCGCCGTGAGGTAGAGCACGAGCGCCAGTGTGCCGGGGATACGCGTACGCATGATCGGGTCTCCTGAGAGTAGTTACTCCAAAGGCGCAGGTTCCGGCGAAGTCGGGTCACGCACCCTTGCGGGCGGTCGCCCCGAGCCACATGCTTGGGGCGCGTGTCATCTGGCCGTCCAACCCAAGAGGAGAATATGCAGCGATTCCGACACGGAGCGGTGGGCATGGTGGTGCTGGTGGCGATGTCGGCGGCGTGCCGAGCCTCCGGGCCGTCGGAGGACGTGAACTGTGAATCCTACTCCAACGCCCACGCTTCGCACGCACCGGGCACCCTCACCCTCGAGGGGAGTTTCCTCGCGAGCGAGTCCGTGCTGCTCAAGTACACCGAGAACGGCATGAACAAGCAGAAGTCACTGACGCCGGCCACCGATCGCAATCAGGTCACCTTCGTCGGCCTGCCATCGGGCGCACTCGAGTACGATCTGGTCATTTCGTGCCAAGCCGGCCAGGAAGACCTCGGCAGCCAGGTGTACGAGATCGGCTGAACCCGGCTCGCACGAGTTGTCGCGCTGACCGCTCCACCACGTGGGACATGAACCGTATGATTCGTCTCGTCACCCTCTCCGCCCTGGCCATCCTCGGCGCCTGTGCGCCAGCATCGCAGCGGCCGAGGGCTTCCGGAGGCTCGGCTGCAGACTGGGCCGCGTATGGGCGTGACAGAGACGGGAGCCGGTACTCGCCGCTCGGGCAGATTACACCGGAAAACGTGTCCACACTCGAAGTGGCCTGGACGTATTCGACCGGCGAAGCCGCCGACTCATTCGCCACCGCGCGACCCACCAGTCTGGAAGTGACTCCGCTGGTGCTCGATGGGATCATGTACCTGAGCACCCCCCTCGGCCGCGTGATCTCACTCGATGCGGCAACCGGCGCGGAGCGCTGGGCATACGATCCCCACGTGGATCGCACCATCGAATTCGGGGACTTCACCAGTCGTGGTGTCTCGAGTTGGATCGACTCCGCGGCCCCAGCCGGATCGATCTGTCGGCATCGGCTGTTCGTCGCCACCATCGATGCCCGCTTGATCGCGCTCGACGCCCCGACCGGACGACTCTGCGACAGATTCGGAACGGATGGAACGGTCGACTTGCGACGAACGCTCCGCAACGCACCCTTCGAAACCGCTGAGTACGCGGTGACCTCGCCGCCCGCGATCATCAACGGGCGAGTCGTCATCGGTTCGGCGGTTGCCGACAACAACCGGACCGATGCGGCGAGTGGCGAAGTACGTGCGTACGATGCGCGCACGGGTGCGCCGCTCTGGGCGTGGGACCCCGTGCCGCAGGACAGCTCCGATCCTGCCTACAACAGCTGGCGGGGTGACGCGGCACACCGCACCGGAGCCGCCAACGCGTGGTCGGTGATCGCCGCCGATCCGGCGCGCGATCTGGTGTTTGTCCCCACCAGCGCACCGAGCCCCGACTACTACGGGGGCGAACGGCTGGGGAGCAATCGCTACGCGAATTCCGTGGTGGCATTGCGCGCATCGACGGGGGCGGTGGTCTGGTCGTTCCAGACCGTGCACCACGACTTGTGGGACTACGACAATGCCGCTCCGCCGGCCTTGGTGACCGTGCGCCGCGGCGGCCGCGAGGTGCCGGCGGTGTTGCAGGCAACCAAGACCGGCCAACTGTTTGTGCTGCACCGCGACACCGGCGAGCCGCTGTTCCCGGTGATGGAGCGTCCGGTGCCGCCGAGCACCGTTCCTGGCGAGGTAGCGTGGCCGACCCAGCCGTTTTCCTCGATCCTGTTGGCCGACACCGCTCGGGCTCGCGTCGGAAGAGGTTGGGGGGCAACACCGGAGGATCAAGCGTGGTGCGCCGCGCGCATCGCCGGCTTGCGATTCGACGGCATGTTCACGCCGCCGAGTCTGGAAGGATCGCTGGTGTTCCCATCCAACGTTGGTGGAGCGCACTGGGGCGGGCTGGCGTATGATCCCGTGCGCCAGATCGTTGTGGTGCCGATCAACGAAGCGGCGGCGGTGGTGCAGCTGTTCCCACGGGAGCAGGCAACGGACGCACCGACTGGCCACGAGCGGCTCACCGCCGAAGACGCGGCGATGCGTGGGACGCCGTATCGGCTCCGTCGGCAGATTCTCCTCTCGCCCAGTTTCTTGCCATGCACGCCACCACCGTTTGGCTCCCTGGTTGGTGTGAGCCTGCAGACGGGAGCGATCGTGTGGCGCACCCCACTCGGCTCGATGCGCGAATTGAGTCCCGCGCGCGAACAGCTGCCGGCCGACGCCGCGTGGGGGTCCATCAACCTCGGCGGTCCGACGGTGACGGCGTCGGGTCTGACCTTCGTCGCAGCCACACCCGATCAGTACGTGCGCGCATTTGAAACCGCGACCGGTCGCGAACTGTGGCAGGCCAAGCTGCCGGCGAGCGGCAAGGCGACACCGATGACGTACAGTGCGGGGGGCGTCCAATACGTGGTCGTGGCAGCAGGCGGTGATGGCCGGTTCTTCGGAAAGTCCGATCAGATCATTGCATTCGCCGTGCCTCCGTTACGGTCCATCACGCGTAAGCAGTAGCCATCCAGGATCGACCGTCTTTGGGCGCGAGAGCCTGCCATGAGCCGTCGCCCTGAGCGAAGTCGAAGGGTGAGGTCGCGCGGCAAGACCAGTGAAGAGCGGACGCTCACGGAAACACCACCTTGGTTGGCGTCTGACCAAACAGCAGGCTGGAGTTGCCGAAGCCGAGCTGCCCATGGTCCTGGCCTCCCCAGCACCAGGTGCCGTCTGACGCGCGCGCGCAGGTGTGGAACCCGCCCGACGAGATCTCGGTGAAGTGCTTGCCGCCGAAAACCGGAACCGGGGTCAGCCGGTACTGCGGCCCCTCGATGTTGTTGTAGGGCACGGAGCCGGTGGAGTTCGTCGCGCCCCAGCAGTACGCCGTCTGGTCCTGGGCCAGCGCACAGCTCTGCGAGCCACCGACCGAGATCGCCGTGAAGACCAGCGAGGAGGCCACCTTCACCGGGGTCGTGCGATTGACCTGCGCGCCGTCACCCAGCAATCCGCCGGCGCCCTGACCCCAGCACCAGACCTCGCCGCTGCCGGTGAGACCACAGGCGTTCGGTCCGCTTCCCGCCGAGATCGCCGTGAAGCTGTGTCCACCGGTCACCGCAACCGGGATGTCACTGCTCTGTGTGGTACCGTCCCCAAGACTGCCGCCGGGCGCCGATCCCCAGCAGTAGGCTGCGCCGCCCGAGAGACCGCAGCTGAACCACCCCATCGAGAGGGCCGTGAACGTGTGCCCGAACACCTGCACGGGCGCGGTGTAGCTCGTCTGCGCCGTGCCATCGCCGAGGCGCGCCTGTCCCCAGCACCAGGCCACGCCGCCGGCGTCGAGCCCGCAGCTGCGGAACGGTCCCGCAGCGATCTTGGTGAACACCTTGCCACCGCCCGCGGGCGTCGGCGCAAAGGACTGCACCGGCGAGTTGCCGATGATCCCGACGTTGAAGTCTCCCCAGCACAAGGCGTGTCCCGTCATGTCAAGCGCACAACTGTTGCGCCCACCGGACGACAGCGCTGCGAACGCGGTCCCGCCCGAGACGAGTACCGGCAACGGCTGCGTCTCCGTCATGCTGCCGTTGCCGAGTGCGCCGTAGCTGCCCTCACCCCAGCACCAGATCGCGTTGTTGCTGCGCAACAGACAGGCATGCTTGTCGCCGGCACTCGGACTGCCGATGACCAGTGGCAGTGCCGGAATCACGTCGATGAAGACCGACCCCGTGACACCGTCGACCGTGGCGTTGATCTGGATGTGGCCCGGCACCATGGCGGTCACCACACCGGCCGCCGACACCATCGCCGAGGTCGGCGTGCCGCTGCTCCACGTCACGGTCTTGCCGACTACCGGCAACGCGTTGACATCATACGGCGTCGCAATCAACGTCGCCGTCGTACCCACCTCGACGCGCTGCCCGCTCGGCTCGGCGATGACCACCGCCACGGTCGATGTGCCACCAGTCACCGTGAACGACGCGGTACCGGACACGCCCCCCGATGTCGCGGTGATCGTGACCGGTCCGCCCGGCGCGAACGCCGTCACGACGCCGGCGGTCGAGACATTGGCGATCGACGAGTTGCTCGTGCTCCACGTCACGGTGCGGAAGTTGAGCGGCAGGGTGGTACCGCCAGCATCCTTGAGCGTCGGCAGCAGCGTGACCGTCTGGCCGACCGCCCGGGTGGTGCTGGGCGGGGAAAGCGTCACACTGTTAACCGGGACCAGGCCGACCAACACGTTGGCGAAACCGGAATTGGTGGCGTGGATCTCGTTCGCATAGTCGTCGATCTGCTGTGGCGTGCCGACATTACGGCTGCCGACATAGCACGGGGTGAGGCACGGGATGGTGTATACCTGCCGGGCGCCGACCCGGTAGGGTCCGCCGGGTACGGCGCCAGTGACCACGCCACCGACCGACACGGGCGCCGAGAACGATCCGTCGTCACTCCAGATCGTGCCACCTGGTGGGGGGGGGACGACACTGCCATCGTAGTCGTAGCCTGTGGCGGTCAGTTGCAGGGTCTGGCCGTAGACCAATCCGATCGTCGCGGGTGTGATGACGAGTTCGCCGGTGCCATAGCTCCGGGTGGTGATCCCGTAGGTACTGAACGAGGTGGTGGTCGCGACAATCGTGTGGGCCGGGTTGCCCGCGCTCGTGCCGGGGAGTCGCACCCATTTGCCACCCGTAAACCGGGCGAGGCCATAGAGCGCCTGGGCCGAATCGATGCCGACGGACGCGTATTTGAACTCGAGCGTCACGGGCTGTGCGAAGTGGGTGCCGCTGGGGCCAAGTTCGTAGGCGGTGTTGCTGACTACGCCGGCGGTGAGGGGTGGCACGGGGAGCGGCGTCACCGAAATCGGGAGCGGTGATGACAGCGCGCCCGCGGGAATGGTGAGTTTGGCATTGCCATTGGCGGCGATGACGATGCCACCGGCGGGGCCGACCATGCTGCCGTCGAGCACGGTGATCGTCGCAGTCCCCATTTTGCCTTCACTCGTCGCCGAGACGGTCGTGCTGCCGCGGCTCAGCCCGGTGACAAGCCCGTCGGACGACACCGAGGCCACGGCCCCGGCGGTCGATTGCCAGGTGACGCTGCGTCCGGTCAGGGGTGACCCACCGGCATCCTTGACGACCGCCGACAGTTGCAGCGTCTGTTGAGCGACCAGCGACGTCGCCGGTTGCATCACCGTCACCGTCGCGACCGGCGCGGGTCCACCCGGTGTCGTCGGGCTGCCACCGCCGCAACTGGCCGTGAGGGAGAGCACGAGGGTCAGTGTGCCGGGGATGAGCATGCGCATGAACAGGACTCCTGAGGTTGGTTACCCCAGAGGCGCAGGTTCCGGCGAAGTCGGGTCATTCTTGCTGGGGGGGCTCGGAGGTCAATCCTTCGACTCCCCTTCGCTACGCTCCGGGTCGCTCAGGACAGGCCCCCCGGCTCGGCTGCTGTCGCTAAAGCGACGTCCAAGGACGAGCTCTCGGCGTTATATCTGTTGGACCACCTCACCGAGGCCCCGATGCCCGCCAAGCCCACCACCGTCGCCCAGTACATTGCCGCCGCTCCAAAGCCGGTGCAGGCGCGGCTCCGCGAGATGCGCGAGTGCGTCACGTCGGCTGCACCCGACGCCGTAGAGGGACTCAAGTGGGGCATGCCATCGATATCGTACCGACGTGTGCTGGTGACTTACGCGGCACACGCCCAGCACATCGGCTTCTATCCCACGCCGTCGGCGATCACCGAGTTTACCGATGATCTACAGAAGTACCACTCGGCGGCGGGATCGGTACAGTTTCCGCACGACAAGCCATTGCCCAAGGCGCTGATCACGCGGATGACAAAGTTTCGTGTGGCGGAGGCGCGGGAGAAGGATGCGAAGTGGCGATCACCAACGGGGTAGCGTGACGCCGGTGTCGCGGCGAGATAGACCGTGGCCATCCCCCCCGCACCCAGGCAGCCGAGAGACCATCATGAAGCAGACGTACCCGCTGGAGATCGGCTTTCTTGTATTGGTGATCGTGGTCAGCCTGGTCGGATTCTCGAGCCTGTATGGTGGCGACACGGGCGGGCCGAACGGGTATCAGTATCTGCATATCATCACCAACCTCGCGTGGCTGGCCTTGTTGTTGTGCCAACTCGTCTTGATCAGCCAGCGCCGGTTCCAACGCCATCGCACCATCGGCACTGCCATCTTCGTCGCGGGACCCATCCTGCTGGCCTCGCTGACACTGTTGACGGTCCACTCGGCGGCCAAGGACGCCGTGCTGGGACGACCGGACGTGCTGGTGGTCCAGAACGTCATGTTCACCCTCCAAATCGCGCTGCTCGTGTTCCTCGCGTTCGCGCTCAGGCGGAACCGAAAGGTTCACGGCGCGCTCTTGTTGGGCACGGCGTTGATGTTCCTGGTGATCGCGCTGTTCTTCTCCTTCATCGCCTACGTGCCGCGGTACCAGATCGAGGGGCCCGAGACGTTCTACCGGTTTGGCGAGGCCGCGCAGATGAGCGCGCTGATCGGCGGCATCATCGGTCTGCTGTTCTTCCTCAAGGACTGGCGTTCCGGGTGGCCCTGGATCATGGTCACCGCGTTCGTTTTCCTGGACGGCTACCTGCAAGTGACGGTCGATCAGGCAGGCCGCACCGTGTCGCTCACGCAAACGGTCGCCTCGATCGGTCGACTGCGGGCGTTTGCACTGGGGCTGATCGGATTCCTGGCGCTGCTCGGCGTGGCGTGGCGGGTTGGAGCGCCCAAGCGGGCGAAGCGGGTGGTCGACCGCATTTAGGATCGAGAGCCTGCCCTGAGCCGTCGCCCTGAGCGAAGTCGAAGGGGAGCGCAGCGAGTCGAAGGGTCAGGTCGATCAGTCGCGACCAATGCTGCTTGCCGAACGATGCCAAGGAAGGTGTATGAAAAAATCTCTCACTGTCGTAGGGATAGACCTCTCGGGGCCCTCGAACGCTCGTGGCACCTGCGCGGTGGCGCTCCACTGCGGCGATGACGCAGCCGTCTTTGCGCAGCAGCTTCCCGTCGCCGACGACGTCGCGATCTTCGACTTTGTCGCCGATATTGCCCGAAGCACTCCGGTTGTGGTGGGTCTTGATGCACCGCTCTCGTATCAGCCCGGGGGTGGACTCCGTCAGCGCGATCGCTCACTTCGGGAACAGATCGTGAAGCGCGGCATGCGGCATGGCTCCGTCATGCCGCCGA
>JBDTNH010000095.1:0-9491 GCA_039933845.1 Gemmatimonadota bacterium | reverse complement strand
CGCGAGAAGCGAGATGCGATGATGGGCCCATGTCATTGCGAGGTGCGGAGCACCGAAGCAATCCGGTGCCGAGTCGAGTGGAAGGCCGCGAGATTGCTTGGACCGGTGGGCCTCGCAATGACACCCACTCGCTCGTTCCTCGCTTCTCGCGTCTCGCTTCTCGCCCCTACATCCTCCCGTCCACGCCCTCCGGCACGGGCACGCCAAGGTGACCGAGCAGTCGCGGGAAGACATCCACCGTCCGGAAGGCGCGCTCCGGGAGCGGGCGATTGGACCAGAGGGGCGTGAGCATGTGCGCGGCGATCAGGGAGCCGTGTCCGGACTTGTGTGCCGGTCGTTCCCACGCCTCGCGGAAGTCCCATCCCTCGCTGGCGGCGATCACGAGGTCGCCGGTGCGAGGCGAGCGGAACTGGTCCATGAGGTTGACCACGGCGTCAGGGAACGGCCCGTCGAGGCTCGCGCCGAGCCATTCGGCGGGCGAGAGAGACATGGCGCGCCCGAGTTGCAGTGGGTCGCCCGTCACTGGCTGATAGTCGATCGTGGCTGGCTGACCGTCGATGGCCGATGGTCGATGGTGCAAGGTTGCCTCCCCCCCCCTTGAGGCGACGTGGACGGTGCCGTCGTCGGCCTGGCCCGCGACGAGCGCCACCGCCGGTTCCTCGGTCAGCCGGGCCACCACATCACCGTCGATGCCGAATGCTCCAGGCTGCCGCGCCGCCTGCCACGACAGTCGCGTGGTGCGTGCCGAACCTGGGGCGGCATAGAGGGCGGCCTGGGCGTTGCCGGCCACCATGACCGCGACCTCGGGGTCGCGGGTCCAGAGTACCGGATGCGCCAGCGTCGCCGCCCCGTGTGTCCGGAACCATGTCGCCAGGTCCAGGTGCGCGGTCACCGGTGCGGCCCCGTGGTCGCTCACCACCATGAGGAGGGTGTCGTCGTCGAGGCGGCGCATCACATCGCCGATGGTGCGATCGACCTGCCGGAGCGACGCCAGCACGCGTGGCGCGCTCGGATGCTCGGCATGGGTATGGCCATCGACGGCGGGAAATTGTGCGAAGCAGAACCGCCAGTCCGCGCTCGTCAGTCGGAGCAGTTCCCGCGCCACGGCATCGTCGCCAGGCTGATGGTTCTCGGTGTAATGCGACACCGTCCCCCAGAACTTGCGCGCGCCCTGGATCCGGTCGGCGTCGATCGTGAGACCACGAGTGACCATCGAGAAGATCGCGACGCTCTCCGGGACCAGGTCGAAGATCGTGGCGATCTCGGGGGCGAGGTCGGCGTCGAGGCAGCCGGCCTGGTAGCCACAGTAGCTGCGTACCGCCGCGCGGTCGCGCCACCAGCGGCCGCGGTAGCGCGCGCGGTCGAGCCAACGAATCGACGGCACATTGCAGCGGCCAGGCAGGCAGCCGGTGAGGAAGGGCAGGTAGGCCACCGAGGTGGTCGACGGAAAGACCGTGGCCGCCCGACGACGGGCACCCTGCTCGGTCAGCGCGGCCAGGTTCGGCAGCCGACCCGCCGTGAGCTCCGACTCGGCGACATCGGCCCGGAGGCCATCAATCAGGAGCAGGAGGGCGCGCCTCATGCAGGCCGGGTGGTGCGGCGGTGCTGCAGGTACTTGGTCACGAAGACCACAAGCAGGATGACGCCGACCGCGAAGTAGGCGACCGGGGGAATCGGCAGGCGCAATCCCGCCTCGGCGAGAACGACATAGCGCAGGGATCGCCCGGCCACGATCGCCGATTGATACTTCCACATTGGGTAGCGCGCCAGCGTCGCGAGAAACCGGCATGGATAGAAGGGAATCACCGGCGCGAAGCCGGCGACCACGAGCGTCCACCACGGCGCCTTCTGGTACCAGGCCAGCAATCGCGTCGTGATGGTATGGCCCCGGAACGCCGCTGTGCCTTCGCGCGAGAGCAGGCGCGCCAGGACGTCCATGTTCCAGAACTCGATCACGACCGTGGCGAGGGTGGCGAGCCCCACCGCAAGCAGCACGGGCTGTTGCTGCACGAGCGCCGGCAGGTACCAGTCGTAGGGGACCATCGCCAGCGAGTTGCCAAGCATGGTATAGGGGACGAGGCCCCAGAGGAGAGGGGACCTGTGCGAGACCAGCCAGCCAACCGCACATGCCACGGTCACAACACCCAGCACCACCGACCAGAACCACGCCGGCAGAGTCGGCGGGGCTGACGCGGGCGGGAGGATCCCCTCGGTCACCACAGAAATCGGGGTGGTCGGTTCTGCGCGAAGGCGTGCTCGGGAATCGGTGATGGCTCGTCTCTCCTCTGGTCAGGACGAATTTAGCCGGTCGGAAGTCCCCGACGGCGTATCTTCCGACGTACCACGGACCCCTCGAACCACATTCTGAAGGAGTGTTTCATGCGTGCAACGCGAATTGCCCTGTTGGTTGGCCTCGTAGCAGCCGTACCACCAGTGCTCGCCGCTCAGGATCACGACGCCACCACCAAGGTCACCGGCGGCGCCCTGCCGGACGGCTGGATGCTCCGATTTGATCCGCCCTACCGCGGTCGCCCGGCGCCAAAGCCGACCGAGGTCAATTTTCGTGCGATGGGGCCCGGTTTCCACCTCACCAGCGGTCCGGCCGCCCTCTACTACCGGACGGCCGACCGTGCCACCGGCAACTACACCGTGAGTGCCACGATCAGCCAGGCGAAGAGCTCGTCCCACGAAGCCTACGGCCTGTTTGTCGGCGGCACGGATCTGCAGGGCGCCGATCAGAATTACATCTACATGGTGGTCCATCCGCAGGGAGGCAAGTTCCTGATCAACCACCGGACGAGTGACGGCACGCCCACGTCGCTCGTGCCCTATACCGAGACCAATGCGGTCCACAAGGAAGACCCGACCACCGGGGCGGCGAGCAACACGGTGGCGATCCGGGTCGCGGGTGGCATGCTGCACTTCATGATCAACGGGACCGAAGTCAAGACGCTCACGGCGAGCGAGATCCCT
Organism: Gemmatimonadota bacterium; assembly: GCA_039933845.1. GTDB lineage: Bacteria > Gemmatimonadota > Gemmatimonadetes > Gemmatimonadales > GWC2-71-9 > Palsa-1233. Next base: position 6,518 of record JBDTNH010000095.1, on the reverse strand, counting down.
GACTTCTCGACCACCGGAATCGCTGGCCTGCGGCTCAACCACAATCTGGATGTGCACATCAGCGACTTCGGGGTCACGAAGTAGATCTCTCCCGCACTTCCACTGCGATGGCGCGCGGCACCCCGATCGGGGTGCCGTTTAGCGTTTCTGGGGAGACGTGACGCATCCCCTGAAACGCGGTCCCGCTAGAATTTGAGGGGTGTGGGTGGTGGGGCGGTAGCCGACTGGCTGAACTTACTCTCTCGATTCCGTGGTGGATTCATGGCTCGAATGACGATGCGAGCAGTGCCGGTGTTGGTTGGTGTGCTGTTGTCCACCGCCGCGACCGCGCAGCTTGTAGCACAGGCCACCCTTACCGCAGGGGCCTTGGCCCTCACCGTGAATCGAGAAGGCACGCTCACCGCCCTCCGCAACACGATACTGGGCACGAACTTCCTGCAGGCGTCGCAGCCGGCATCGCTGCTGACGCTGGTGAGCAGTGGCCGCCGCTACCCGCCGACCTCGTTCGCGGTGTCCGAGACCCGATCCGGCAAGATGCTCACCCTCGACTATGCCCCGTCTGGTGTCCGGATCGTGGTGCGCGCCCGTGAGACGCCCACGCATCTGGCGCTGGACATCGTGAGCGCACTCCCGGAACCGAAGGTCGATGCGGTGATCTGGGGGCCCTACCCGACGATCATCACCAAGACGGTCGGTGAGGTGATCGGTGTGGTGCGCGACGGCGCAGTCTCGGTCGGACTCCAGGTGCTCAACCCCAAGACACTCGGCGGCGACCTGCCGAACAGCGAGGGGAGCACTTGGGCGCGGGGGATTGCCGCCGTCGCCTACCCCTGGGGCAGTGCGCTGCAGGCCTATGCCATCAATCGTGCTCGTGACCGTCGGGTGGATGCCTGGGGCGGGACGAGGAAGAACATGCCGGTCGCCGCGATTCCGGGGGAGACCGTCGTCGGGAGCAGTATTGCCCTGTTCACCACGGCCGAGTCGGAGACGCTCGACGTGTTGGAGCAGATCGGGCTCGCCGAGGGGTTGCCGCATCCGACCATCGATGGTGTATGGTTCCCGAAGTCACCGCTCTTCGGGAGATCCTACCTGATCTCGTCATTCGGCGAGTCCGACGTCGACGAGATGGTCGCCTATACGAAGCGTGCGGGACTGTTCTCGCTCTACCACGAGGGCCCCTTCAAATCTTGGGGACACTTCGTCCTGTCGGAGAGCCAGTTTCCCAACGGTCGGGCCGGGATGCGCACGGCCGTGGAGAAGGCGCACGCAGCAGGCCTGCACCTTGGCGTGCACACTCTCACCAACTTCATCAACACCAACGACCCGTACGTGACTCCCGTGCCTGACGACCGGCTCAGCCTCACCGGATCGTCGACGCTCGTGCAGTCCGTGGATGCTGTGGAGCGCGAGATCGAGGTCGCCTCGCCGGAGTACTTCGACGAGGAGAAGGAGAACCACCTTCACACCGTGAAGATCGGCCACGAGCTGATCCAGTACCGCGCGGTCACGGCGACGCCGCCCTACCGCCTGCTGGATGCACAGCGGGGGGCCTTCGGCACGACGGCCTCGGCACACCATGCGGGCGATTCCGTGGGGAAATTGTTCGATCACAGCTACAAGGTCTTCTTCCCGAACTTTGCGATGCAGCGCGAGGTCGCCCAGAATCTCGCCGACTTCCTGAACGAGACCGGCGTCGATCACATCGACTTCGACGGGCACGAAGGCGCGCTCGCATCGGGGGAGGGGGACTACGCCGTCGGTGTCTTCGCCGACGATGTGCTGCGCGAGGTCAAGCATGACCTGATCAACGGCACCAGCATCAGCAAGACGTTCTACTGGCGTATCGGGTCGTACTACAACTGGGGCGAGCCGTGGTACGGTGGCTTCAAGGAGAGCATGCAGCAGTATCGTATCGATAACCAGGCGCTGTTTGATCGCAACTACATGCCGCACATGCTGGGCTGGTACCTGCTTACCGACCAGACGACCCTGCCGGACATGGAATGGATGCTGGCGCGCGCGGCGGGCTATGGGGCGGGGTTTGCGATGGTGGCGCGCCCGAAGGCGTTGCGTGCCAACGCGCTCACGCCGATCCTGCTCGATGCGATCCGCGAATGGGAAGCTGCCCGGACGAGTGGAGCCTTCGACAGCACCCAGCGGGAGCGACTCAAGGATTCGAGGAATGAGTTCCACTTGGCGCCGACCGCGCCCGGGGTGTGGAACCTCGCGCAGTACCTTTCATCGCCGACCTTCGTCCGCACACCGGTCGAACGGCAGCCCGGGGAGCCGATGGAGACGACCTGGGAGGTGGCCCAGCCTTGGGCGGAGCAGCGATTGCAGTTTCGCCTCAGCCTGATCGGTGCTGGGGCGACAGCGAAGAATTTCCGGATGCACGTGGACCGCTACACGGAGGTCGTGATTCCGGTCGAGCTGCTTGGCGGCGAGAGTCTCGTGTCGGACGGTTCAGCCACGATCCGGATCTACGACGCGGATGGTCGACCGAAGACCACGTACCTGATGGACTCGCCTCCTCCCGTGGTGGCCGCGGGGACGCATATCATCACGCTGGACTCGGAGTTCGGCGGCGACGCACCACCCAGGGTGGAAGTGGTCTTCAAGGGGCTGGGCCCGGTCGAGCCTATCCGCTCATTGCCGGTAGGTTCGTCCCCTCGGCAATAGTCTCAGCGCGCGAAAGTCAGCCGATACCGCACACCCGACTCTGCCGCGAACGCGAAGCGCTCCGGACCCAACATGTCGATCCGAATCGGTCGGCCGTTCGCAGTACCCGTCGGCCTCCCCTGCGCCCGAATGACGATGCGCTCCCGCTTCGTGGACACAATGGTCGACTCGGTCGCCCGACCCCCGTCCCACTGCATATCAACCGTGACTCCACTGCGCGCGCGCAGTCCAGTGACGTGGCCCGTGTGCCACTCTGCCGGCAGTGCCGGCAGCAGCGCAATGAACCCTTGATGCGACTGGAGCAGCATCTCGGCGATTGAGCCGGCGGCACCGAGATTGCCATCGATCTGGAGTTCCTTGCCACAGAGTGAGAAGAGGTTGGGCAATGACGACTTGGTGAGTAGCGCCCGCAATTGATCGAGTGCAGCCTGCCCGTCGTAGAGCCGAGCACGGAGTCCCATCTTCCAGCCATAGGACCAGCCACATCCTCCGGTCCCACGACGGTCCAGCGTCACCGCGGCGGCGGCGGCCAACTCGGGCGTCACCTCTGGTGTGATCTCACGGCCCGGGTAGAGTCCCCAGAGTGGCGAAAGATGTCGGTGGTGCGGTTCGATCTCGTCCCAATCATCGAGCCACTCCTGCACCTGTCCGTGCTTGCCGATCTGGTTCGGGGCGAGTTTCGGTCTCGCGATGCGCACCTCGGCGAGTAATGCGGGATCTGTCCGGAGGCTCGTCGCCGCCTCGTCGAAGTTGGCGAAGAGCTCCCGGATAAGTTGCATGTCCATCGTCGGTCCCGCGGTCATCGTCCGGGCTGAAAGCGTGCTGCCGGTCACCTCGTCGAAAAATGCGCCGTTCCCGGGCCACCCCGGAAAATTCTCCGGTGAATTCGAGGGGGCCGTGACCAGCCAGCCATGGGTTGGTTCCGAAACCAGGATGTCGAGGATGAACCGGACCTGATCCCGGAGCAGCGGATAAATACGCTCCAGGTCGGCCTCATCGCCCGAGAAGCGGTAGCGCTCGTAGAGGTTGCTCATCAACCACGCGCCGCCCACCGGCCAGGCACCCCACGACGGACCATCCATGGGCGTGGTCGACCGCCAGAGATCGGTGTTCTGGTGCAGCACCCACCCGCGTGCACCCCAGTACTCCCGGGCCGTCTCGGTTCCCGCCTCGGCGACCTCGCCGACCAACTTCTCGAGCGGACCGACGAGTTCGGCCAGGTTGCCCGTCTCGGCGGGCCAGTAGTTCATCGGCAAGTTGATGTTGACGGTGTACTTGGCATCCCATGGTGGATCGGACTTGTCGTTCCAGATACCCTGGAGGTTGGCCGGCTCGGTGCCGGGTCGTGAGCTTGCAATCAGGAGGTAGCGGCCGAACTGGTATGCGAGTGCTGCGAGTCCCGGGTCAGGCTGGGTGGCATAGCGCGCGATCCGGAGATCGGTGGGGAGGGTGTCGGCCGCTGGTAGTCCCTCCCCCAACTGAAGGGACACTCGGCGCATCCATCCGTGGTGTTCCATCTCGTGGGATGCAAGGAGCTCCGGATAATTGATTGTGAGCGCCCGATCGAGGACGGCCGCCACTCGCGTGGCCGGGTCGGCACTCACGTCGTGGTAGTTGACGAAGTTGGTGGCCGCGGCGATCACGAGCGTCACCGCGTTGGCATTGGTGACCGTCACGCTCCGGCGATCGGTGTGGATGGTGCCGCCATCGGACAGCGCGACGACGTCGGCCTGATAGCGCTCCTTGCCCTCGACGCCGAGGTAGTCGGTGCTCTTGCCGGTGAGCCGGAGCCGGTTGGGCGGGGCGCCGTCCATCCAGAAATAGTCAGTGCCGTAGTTCGAATGATCCTGATTGCGGACACCATGGAGTTCCGCGGTGAACGAGATCGCGCCGGGGTGGTCGGCGGTCAGTCGTACGACGATGACCTGATCCGGGGCGCTCGCGAAGATTTCACGGACGAAGTGTGTGCCGCCTACCGTGTAGCTGACACGGGCCACACCGTTGTCGAGATCGAGCTCGCGCTGGTAGTCGGTGGCGTTGTCGTGGCCCGGGAACGACAGTTGCAGATTGCCGAGTGGCTGGTACTTCATCTGTTCGTAGGGGCGCCCCATCATGGTCCGACCAAAAAGATCGTGAGCGGCGGGGATGTCGCCGGCAAACAACAACCGGCGGATCTCGGGGAGTGCTTGCGCACCACCCGGGACGACGGGGTTGTACGGCCCACCCGACCAGAGCGTCTCCTCATTGAGCTGGATGGTCTCGTGACTGGTCCTCCCGAACACCATCGCACCGAGGCGGCCGTTGCCGACCGGGAGCGCTGCGTTCCAGGTGGCTGCCGGCTGGCCGTACCACAGGCGGAGATCGGGTGCTGCCGCCTGTGGTGTCGTGACCTGCAGCAGGGCGAGGAGCAGGAACATCACGCTACCGCGGCACGATCGGCAACGTGATGTGGGTGGGATGTGCCGCATCGTGCATCAGTCGCTGGTGCGCCACGACAAAGGTCGAGTCGCGCTCGTTGTTGCCGCCGGTGTTGAGGTTCCGGTCGTACTTGGGGAAGAGCGCCGAGGTGATGCTGACCCGCAGCCGGTGACCGGGAGCGAAGACCTTGGACGTGAACCAGAGATCGATGTCATAGCGCTCGATCCGTCCCGGTACCAGCGGCACCACCTTGTCCATTCCCGTCCGGAAGCGCGCCCGCGCGAAGCCATCCTGCACTCGCTCGGCGTGGCCATCGGGAAAGACATCGAGAAGCATGACAGCCCAATCGGTGTCCTTCGCGTCACTCGCTGCCCAGAGCGTCGCCGACATCTCGCCGGTGACTTCGATCGGTCGGGTGAGCGGCGCAGATGTGAAAACGAGGGCATCCTGTCGCGTGGCGTTGAGCACCGTGTAGTCCTCGTTGAGCGATTCCTCGAGCTCGCGCGAGTCGATCAGGTAGGGCGTGGGATCAGCGGGGTCATAGGTGTACGTATCCGCGGCCGCCCCCTTCGGTGGCAGGGTGTCGAGCACGCCGTTCCCGTTACTGGTGCGCGCATTGCCGCCGGAGGAGAGATACCACTTGGTGTCGCGTGCACGGGCGAGCGGCCACTCATTCTCCTGGCGCCAGGTATTGTCACCCTGGACGAAGATGTCCACCGGCGGCAGGCGATCGACCCCGTTGTCACGACCCAGCAGGTAGTGGTCGAACCAGCGCAACTGCAGGTCGCGATAGTCATAGCGCGCCTCTGGCCCGAAGTCGCCGGCCACGTAGTCGACGCCCTTGTGCGCGTGCACGCCCATCACCAGGTGCCAGGCCGGGTGATTCTTGACCTTCAGCAGCGCATCGGTGTAGTCGAGCGGTCCGCGCGCGTCGTCGTGCCAGCCTGCGAGCGAGAGCGCCGGTGCCTTGACCTTGTCGATATAGGTGGTGGCGGCATGCTCGCGCCAGTATGCGTCGAGAGTGTTGTGCGAGATCCAACGTTCCCAGAGCGGCAGGTGGCCACAGCCGAGCCGTTCGGGGAGATTCGACAGCGGCAGATGGGTCAGCGCCTCGCCGATGTCGAGCTCGGCAGTGTTGTTGGCCATGTCGCGGTCCTTCATGAGGCAGGTCCAATCGACGTTGATCGGACCAAATACCATTGCGGCGTATGGCACGATGCGCCACGGATCGCTGGTGGCCGCTGACGGCGCGATTGCCGCCAGATGCGGTGGTGCACCGACGGCCGCGAACCACACCAAACGGCCTTCGTCGGAGTGCCCGATCATGCCCACCTTCCCGTTGCTCCCGGGCAGCTTGGCGGCCCATTCGACCGCGTCGTAGCCGTCCTGGATGTCGGTGCCGTAGTCGCCGAAGTCGGCCA
>JBDTNH010000094.1:0-9599 GCA_039933845.1 Gemmatimonadota bacterium | reverse complement strand
GGCTTGCACGCAACCGCCGACTCGGTCGGCGCCACCTCCAGTCCCGGAACCGATGGCTAACTCAGTGGACACCGCGACCCCGACGCCAGACGCCTCCGACAGCCCGACGGGCGTCGAGTCGACCTTTCTCACGCCGGCTCGGCTCAAAATGCTGGGAATCGGTGCCGCGATCGTCGCCGTGGCGGCGATTGCCGTGTGGTTCATGATCACCTCGGGCCAGCGGAAGGAAGCCTTCGGCGCCCAAGCCCTCGAGCAGGCACGGAGTACGGCCGAGCAGGGGAACATCGCCGATGCGGTGCAGCAGTTCGAGAAGGTCGTCGAGCTGTACGCGGGCACGTCGGCGGCGCACGAGGCGACGATCGGTATGGCGCAGGCCCGACTGGTTGCTGGTCAGAACGAGTTGGCCATCAGCACGCTCGAGGAGTTCATCAAGTCGAACCCACCCGCGACCTATGCCTCCCCGGCCAACGGGCTCCTCGGGACCGGCTACGAGAATGTCGGGCGCTACGACGATGCCGCCGCGGCATATCAGAAGGCCGCAGATGCCTCGGATGTCGGCTACCTCAAGGCGATCCTGATGCTGGACGCAGGTCGCTCCGCAATGCTCGCGGGAAAGTCGGATGCGGCCCGCGGGATCTATGAGAAGATCATCGCGGACTATGGCGACACCCCAGCGCGGAGTGAGGCCGAGGTTCGCCTTGCGGAGCTGACGGCCAAGGCGGCCTGATTCTCGGGGAGGGCGACCAGGGAACGGGTCCAGGTTGACGATGAGAAACTACTTGAAGGGCCGGTACCGTTGTGGTGCTGGCCCTTCGTGCTGTCTGGAAGTCTTGGCCGTGGCCATACGCAGAGGCTCAACGCTGAACGCTCAACGCTCGACGTTGGACGTGCAGCGCTTGATGAAGGTCGTTAGGTGGCACGTTGACTCATGTTGACTAAACCCATAAGCAATTGATATGCAAGGTGTTACAGTGGTTGGATATCTGGCGCATAGCATCTTGATGTAAAAGACGTATAAGATATATTATGTTAAGTTACGCCGTGGAAAAGTGTGGGAAACCGAGAGATATCCCCAGTTTCCCACCGTATTGACGTCCACCACGCCTTCTCACTTCTCACGTCTCAACTCTCACGTCCTACCCCAGCCACACCCCCATCGCCACCCGGCGACCCTCGCCAGCCAGCCAGATCTCGGTCGCCTTGGTTCCCTCGATCGTGGCGCTCACGGAGAGTACTCTGCCGCTGGCGGTCAGGAAACGGAGCGGCAATTCGGCCTTGCCAGCCACAGCGAGGGCCAGTGCCGACGCAACGGTCCCGGTGCCACAGGCCAGTGTCTCACCCTCGATCCCACGCTCGTAGGTCCTCACAGTCCATTCTGGGGCTGCCACACCTGCAGTTCCAGTGGAAGGTGAGGTCTGGCCCCCTGAAATCCGGCTCACGAAGTTGGCATTCGCACCACCCGCCGGGAGCTTGGAATGGAATCGGATCTCCCGCCCCCGGATAGCCAGGTCGACCTTGGCCACATCCTCGACCACAACCGCCACGTGAGGCACCCCCACCGTGGCAAGCGAGATCGAGATCTCCCCCGCGTCGAGCGGGATATCGACCCGCACAGGAATATCGGTATCCGGGAGGTGGAGTTCGGCGAACGCCCCCTCGCCGACACACCTCGTCGGGAACGATCCCGCCCCGGTGACGAGGGTCATCCCCGCTGGGTCGGCCATTTCGAGTGTCGCGGCCAGACGAGTTGAGCAGAGTGCGGCATTGCCGCACATCGGAGCCTCGGAGCCGTCGGAATTGAAGTAGGTCATTCGGACCGCGTTGAATCCGGCCGGGTCAATGATCACCAACCCGTCGCCCCCCACCCCGTGACGGCGATCACAGATCGCCGCGATGCGTGCCGTGGGCCAATCCTCCAGCCGGGTGGTCCGGCCGTCAAGCATCACGAAGTCGTTCCCCGAGCCGCTCAGCTTGTGAAAGACCACCGTGCTCATCGGAGCCTCCCGAACAGCGCCTGGAGCCTGAGCCACCAGACCATCCAGACGGCCTCGCGCACGATCTTCTTGTTCATCTTGCTCTGGCCCTCGACCCGGTCCACGAAGACAATCGGGACCTCGGCGAGCCTGAAGCCCTTTTTCCAGGCCCGGTAGCTCATCTCGATCTGGAAGGCGTAGCCGTTGGACCGGACCTGGTCGAGTGGAATCCCCTCAAGCACGGCGCGCCGGAAGCACTTGAAGCCGCCCGTCGCGTCGGTCAACGGCAAGCCCGTGATCCAGCGGACGTACTTGTTGGCAAACCAACTCAACAACAATCGACTCATCGGCCAGTTGATGACATTCACGCCGCGGGCATACCGTGAGCCGAGTACCAAATCCGCCTCTTGCACCGTGGCGAGCAGGTCGAGCAGAAACTTCGGATCGTGGGAGAAGTCGGCATCCATCTCCATCACCCAGGCATAATCGCGCTCCAGCGCCCACACGAAACCCGCCAGGTACGCTCGGCCGAGCCCCTGTTTCTCCTTCCGGTGCAGGACGTGGACCCGGCTGTTCTCGGCGGCCATCGCGTCGGCGATCTCACCCGTTCCATCGGGCGAGCCGTCGTCGATCACCAGCACGTCCAGCCGCGGATCGGTCGCAAGAATTCGCGGCACGATCTGCGGCAGGTTCTCCCGCTCGTTGTAGGTCGGGACACACACGAGCGCACGCGGTTCAGCCATCGGCATGCCTCGCTCGACTCCGCTCCCTCACTCCAAGCCCGATCAGGACCAGAGCCCCGGCGAGCGACAGCAGCATGAGCCACTTCCCCGTGACGTAGCTGTCCATGGCGAACTTGAGCTCCACATGCTTGGCACCCGGAGGGAGGACCACGCTGAGCATCGCACCGTTGGCCCGCTCCGGCACCCCAGTCACGCCGTCAATGGTGACTTTCCAATCTGGATACCAGTTTTCAGCCACCAGCAAGTACGCCGGCGCCGTCGCGGCGCCGGTCAGGTCAATCGACATCGCCCCAGGCTCCCAGTGCGCGAGGGTCGCGGTGATCGGCGACGGCTCGGTCGGAACTGTCGGCCTAGCCGACGCCCCAGCGATCTCGGCGGTATCAGGATAGAGCGCGACTCGGTCAACCGGATATCCCGGATCGGCAACCGTCGAGGCGATCAGCGAATCGGGCACGGTCACCGCACCCGGAACGACCCGAACCCACTCGGCCGCTGTGTCGCGTTCCCAGAGGAATCCCGCCGCCGCGTTTCGGCCGATGAGGTTCGGGAAACCGACCGGCCCCTTGACGAGGTGGTAGCCCGGCAACGAGTCGACCGGCTGGTTGAGCGTGACATACTTGACTGCCCAGAGCGCTTGCAACGATGGAGACAGCTGATTGACCCATCCACCCTTGCCCCCGAAGACTTCATCGTAGAAGCGGCTCTCCATGCCGTGGTATCCGAACACCGTCGGCACGGCATGCGCCATCAGGATCGAGTGTTGATAGAGGCCGGCCTGAGCCGCCACGCCTGAGGGGTCGTAGAGTCGAAAAGGCATGTCCGTCTGTTGCATCGTACGGATGATCTCGTCGTCGGCGTAGGTCACTGCCGTCGGCGGCAACCACTTCGCGAATGCCTGCAGCACGCTCCAGTTGTCAGTGAAGACCAAGGCCAAGAGCGCGCCCGCCGCCGCAGCACCACGCAAACGCTGACGCTGGGTCGCGAGCAAGACCCCTGCCCCGATCACCATGATCACCAGCAGGCGCATGCTCCCCATCCGAAGCGCGTCGGCATTGGCAAGCACCACCTGTCGCGCCGCAGGAGCGGCCAACGTCTCGGCGACGCTCTGCAACACTCCGATCACGCCGAGCAATGCAATGCCCCCGATGACTCCAATTGGCCAGAGGAGCTTCTGGCGCGTGAGGTTGCCCGCCAGGAGCGATTCGACGCCGCACGCCGCCCAGACGCACACCGGTAGTGCCACGAGGTAGAACGCCATGCCGGCCGCACGCACGCTCTGCATGTTCGGCATCACAGCGTACCACAGCCTGTAGAACGGTGTGTCGGCCGCGAGCGACACCAGGAGGAAGAGGAGCGCGATGGCGCCGAGCCCGGCGAACAACCCGCGGCGTCTGGCGCCACCGATCCCCACGACTGCCAATACCACGACAATCGCACCGAGATACTCGGTGTGGGACTTGATCGCGTTCTGACCCCAGTAGTTGTGCAGCACGCCGTTGAACTGCGGCAGGATGACGGTGAGGAATTCCTTGATGTGAAACGAGTACGACGTGGCGTATTCCCACCCGACGCTGTCGCCCCCTGCCGCGCGCGGCGTGTACGCGATATGCGAGAAGATCGGCAGCAACTGGATGGCGGCGATCCCGAGCCCGAGCACCACAGCCACTGCGGCGAGTGCGAGAGGTGTGACGGTGGACCGCGTACGGTCGCGCTCCGGATCGAGGAAGACCAACCAGAGTGTCCACATTCCCAACGCCACCAGCAGGTAATACGCCATCTGGACTTGCGGTGACAGGATCGCGAGGCCGATGGTGATGGCAAGAATCCCATGCCACGCGATCTGTCGGTGACGGATGGCGCGGACCAGTGCCATGAACGCCAGCGGTGCGAGCGCGGAAACGAAGAGCTTGCCGTCGTGGCCGGGTGAAATCTGCGAGAGCACGATGCCCGACATCTCGTACGCCAGGCCACCCACCACCGCGGGAATCCACGCGAGGCGGAGTGTGCGGAGCAGTCCGTACATCGTCCCGCCGGCGAGCACCACGTGCAGGAAGAAGCCGAGGGTCATGCCGAATCCGGTGGGCAACAGCCAACGGAGCCAGGCCGTCGGATAGAAGATGTCGCCGTGACCAATCACACCGAAGAACGGTAGGCCACCGAATAGGAACGGATTCCACTGCGGGATGTGCCCGTAGGTCTTGAAGTAGGCGGCGCCGAATTCGCGGAAGCTGTATCCGGCGATCACCTGATCGTCGCCGGCGAGGAATTGGCCGGTGAGCATCGGGTAGAAGATCGAGAGCGCCGCGAGCAGAAAGACCGTCCAGGCGAGCCAGTTCCCGCGGCGCGGTGTCCAGGATGTGGTGTCAGGTGCCGTCACTGGCGGACTCCCGAAAGATGAGGAACGGGGCGGCAGCCCCGGCCTGGTTGAGCATGATGACGAGTCGCGAGCCAAGACTGAGTGCGACCGCCGCTTCGGCGCCGAGCGACGGAGTGAGCAGTCCTACCAGGAAGAGCTCTCGAACCCCCAAGCCACCCGGCGTGAAGACGGCCAGATACCCTGCAATGTACGACACTGCATACGTCCCAACGGCGACCCGAAGCGGCAAGTGCGCATCGGGCAGGATGCCCCGGGCCAACGCCCAGAAGGCGACGCCGTAGCCGAGCCACGCCAGCACATTGATCAGCGCCGACTCGAGCAGCGCCGGCCAGCGTGGCGCGGAGGGCGCGGCATTTTCGCGGCGGGCCAACCGCCAGAGCCAATCGAGGAACCGCTGGTTGCCGAGCGCCACCGTCGAGCTGATGGCAATGACACCGAGTATGGTGAGTGCCACGCTCGCGCCGGCACGATAGGCCCCGATCTCGGGCCCCATGGCAATCGCCGCGACCCCGACACCGGTCCCGATCGAGAGCACCTGCATCACCACCGCGGCCGCCGCCGCCGCACCGCCGCGCACCCCGGCCCGTTCGCTCATCAGCGCCATCCCGGCGAAGCCCCAAACCCGGCCCGGGATGAACGCGGCGATACTCGAGAGGATCCAGATGCGCGCCGCGCGGAGCCACGGCAGCCGATGCCCCCACCCGATCACCAGCCGGCGCCACCCTTCGACGAGGGCGGCGTACATCGCCCACGTCGCCAGGAGCGAAAGTACCAACCACTCGGGATGGAGTTCGAATTCAGCCGAGCTCATCTGGATGGTGCCCCATTCGCGCTGGATCTTCCAGCCGAGGAACCCCGTCGCCACGGCCAGCAGGACGAGTTGAATCGCGCGCCACGATGGCTTACGCATCCGTCACCCGGCGGTACCACCCCTCGCAGGTTGCGGCCACTTGGCTCGGCGCCAGGCGCGCGGCCCATCGCTCGCCGACCTGCCGGGCAGCATCCCGCTCCCCCGCATTGCCGACCACCTCGACGAGTGCCGAGGCGATGGCGTCGCGCGTCGGCGCCACCAGCCGTCCGCCACCCGTGGGTGGCACCACATCGAGTAGCCCCCCCCCATCTGTGCACACGATGGTCGGCACGCCCTGGATCATCGCCTCGGCGGCAGCCAGGCCGAGCCCCTCGTGTCGCGCCGTCATCAGGCAGGCATCGGCGTTGGCCAAGAGTCCCGGGACCTCGCGCGCCGACACGGTGCCGACGAGGGTGACGTGCTCGCGGAGTCCGAGCGCTCCGACCATCGTGAGGATGCGGGCACGCTCCGGTCCGTCACCCACCACGGTGACCGGGACATGCACCCCGCGGTCGCGCGCGTCGGCGATGCCCTCAAGTGCCAATCCGAGGCGCTTCTGGGGTGTCAGCCGGCCGAGGATCACGATCCCCCCCCCACCAGTCGACGCGGGGCGCGCGACCTGCACGATCGGCATCGGATGGATCGCGTCGTCGGGCATCGCGCGTCCGGTTCGCCTGGTGATGATGTCAGCGAGGAATCGCGAGACCGTGGTCACCACCGTCATGCGCCGGAGCACCCGCCGTCCAACGAATCGTGCCAACCGGCTGGTGTCGAGCAGGCGCAGGTCGGTGCCATGGCAGGTGACCACGGTCGGCGTCCCGCGCGGCATCGCCAGTGCGGCCGGGAACCACCAGTGGGCGTGCACCACGGCCTCGCCGGTGCCGGCAATCTCTTCACGGGTGGCGTTGGTGAAGGCCCGGACCAGACCCGCGAGTGCGCGCATGCCGCTCGGGGTCCTGAGCGCGGAGGCCATGGTGCCACGGTATGCGAGCGTCTCCTGCGCCGCCTCGGCATAGCGCACTCGCCGGACCGGCACCCCATCGAGCAGATCCTCGCCGCCCCGCCCGGCATCGCTGGGGGCAATCACGCGTACCTCATGCCCACGCTCGACCAGGGCGCGGGCCAACGGATGCAGGAAGTTGCCGGACAGGTCGCCGTCGAAGCGGGGATAGTTGTGGGTGACGAAGATGACCCGCATCGATCAGTCGCGTCGATCCACAAGCCGTCGACCCAATTCTCGCTGCTCCTCGCGCATCCCGGCCACCAGCTCACCCACGAACCCGAAGCCGAACAGCACGATACCGGAGATGACCATCGTCTCGACCAGGTTGAGGAGGGGTCGGAGCCCGATGCCGTAGCCAAACCGGAGCACGAGCGCGATGATGCCGGCCAGGATACCGATGCAGAACAGGGCGGCGCCCGCAAGTCCGAAGAAGAGCATGGGCTTCCGGCCAAAGCGGAGCAGGAACCACACGGAAAGCAGGTCGAGCACGCCGACCGGAATGCGTGTCCACGTGAATTTCGAGATTCCCGCCGTGCGCGGGTAAAGCGGCACCGGCACCGACGTCAGCCGGTGCCCCTCGGCCGCGGCAATGGCCACCATGAAGCGATGCCAGTCCGGGCGCATCGGGACGGCGGCCATCACCTCGCGTCGATACGCCTTCACCGAGTTGAGGTCGGTCACGCGCACGCCGAACAACCAGCGGCACAGGCCGTTATAGACGCTCGAGACGAAGGCCTTGTCGTACTTCCCCTGCTTGGTCCCCGTCACGATGTCGGCCCGGCCGGCGAGGATTGGTTCGACCAGGTGTGCGACATCCTCGGGATGGTACTGCAGGTCCGCTGGATAGAAGACGAGAATGTCTCCCGTCGCCTCTTCGGTGGCGGACCGGAGCGCATCGGCGATGCCTCGTTGGCGACGATGCGTCACGGTCCGGAGCCACGGGTACGTCGCCCGAAGCTCGCTCAGTATCGTCGGGGTCGCATCACGCGACCCGTCGTCGACCACGACCACTTCGAAGGGCTCGCCGATCGCCGGCAAGTGCTCGGCACAGAGCCGAAGGAGTTCCGGGAGGTTTTCCGCCTCGTCCTTCGCCGGGACGAGGAGCGAGACACGGGCGGGCGCGGTCACACGCGCTTCCGCATCCGAGCAGGCAGGATGCCGAGCTGGTCGCGGTACTTGGCGACCGTGCGTCTGGCGATCTGGATGCCCTGTTCCTCGAAGAGGGTCACGATCTGCTGGTCGGTCAGCGGCTTGGTGGTGTTCTCATCGGCCACCAGCTTCTCGAGCTTGGCGCGGATCGACCGTGCGGATGCGTCCTCACCGGTCGCCGTGGACAGCGCGCTCGAGAAGAAGAACTTGAGCGGCAGTACCCCGCGCGGGGTCTGGACATACTTCTCGTTGGTCACCCGACTCACGGTGGACTCGTGCATGGAGATGACCTCCGCGACTTCGCGAAGCGTGAGCGGCTTCAGGTACTCGATCCCCTTCTCGAAGAACTCGCGTTGTCGATCGACGATGAAATTCATCACCTTGAGCATGGTCTGGCGCCGTTGCTCGATCGCCTGGATCATCCAGGTCGCCGAGTTCATGCGCGAGGCAATGAAATCCTTGTTCTCGGGGGTCATCTTGGATCGGTCGCGCGCGATCTCCTGATAGCTGCGCGACAATCGGAGCCGCGGCACTCCCGTGTCGTTGAGGAAGACGTGGTACCGATCCTCGATCCGGTCGACGATCAGGTCGGGCGTGATGTAGCCATCGCCGCGATCGCCGTACTTGAGCCCGGGCTTCGGATCGCATCGTGACAGCCCATCGGCAGCCTCCTGCGCTTCCCGAGGCGTGACGCCGAACTTCCTGGCGAGATCGTTCCAGCGGTGGGCGAGGAGATCCTCAAACGCCTCGTCGACCATGCGCCAGGCCAGGGAATCCGTCAGTGTCGCATCCCTGAGCTGGAGGAGCAGGCACTCGCGGAGGTCGCGCGCACCGACACCTGGAGGATCGAGCCGCTGCACTACCGCGAGCGCCTGCTCGACCTCGGCATCCCCGAACAGCTCGACACCGTCGGGGAGCTGGATTTCTGGATCGACCTCTTCGAGCGCATCGGGGTGTTCGGACGGGGTCGGTTGGGGTTGGGCACCAATCGGATCTGGCAGTGCGAACGGATCATCCTCATCGTCCTCGTCCTCGGCTCGCCCGCCGAGGCCGAGACTGCTCAACACCCACTGAT
This sequence comes from Gemmatimonadota bacterium, assembly GCA_039933845.1. GTDB lineage: Bacteria > Gemmatimonadota > Gemmatimonadetes > Gemmatimonadales > GWC2-71-9 > Palsa-1233. Next base: position 429 of record JBDTNH010000094.1, on the reverse strand, counting down.
TCACCGAGGTTCGCACTTCCGACAGCGGGCAGCTCAGATAGCCATCGTCACCAATGTTGCCGACAATTTCCTCGGCGAGGAGCCGAAGTCGAGGCGCGAGGTCGAGCATCTGCAACTGTTCACGGAGGTGGTCGGCGAGGTCGGTGATCGCCACCGACTGCGGCTCGGTGTATTCCTGTGCTTCGAATTGTTCGCGGGTTCCGCCGACCTCAAACCCATGCAGAAGGATCTCTTCCCAATCGACTTCGTCGTCCTTCTTGGTCTCTTCCTGTTCCTCGGCGGTGGTCTTCTCCGGATTCTCCTCCTCCTCGGCCTCCTCAAGTTCGAGGAAGGGATTGCTGAGGAGCTCCTGCTGCAGGTGCTGTTGCAGGTCCAGCATCGGCATGTAGAGCATGTCCATCGCCTGGTAGAGGCGTGGATTGATGCGCA
>JBDTNH010000093.1:0-9599 GCA_039933845.1 Gemmatimonadota bacterium | reverse complement strand
CGCAAGAAGGCGGCGAAGAAGACCACCCGCCGCAAGGCTGCCAAGAAGACCACGCGCAAGAAGGCAGCGAAGAAGACCACCCGCAAGAAGGCCACGCGCAAGAAGACCGCGCGGAAGGCTGCTCCGAAGAAGGCCCGTCGCAAGACGAGCCGCCGCAAGAAGGCCGCTCCGGCGGCCGCTGCGACCCCGTCGATGTAGTCGGGGCCTCGCGGCTTCGGTCGCGCAGGATGTCTACGCACAGGGCCGGCGATCACTCGCCGGCCCTGTTGCGTTGGTGTCCCCCCACCCAATCAGGCGCTGGCGTCGTGGACCGTTGCCGCCGCTTCGACGGCGCGAACCGGGCGTTTGAAGATCGCCCCCCGCGATGCCGCCCCCCTCGGCCGACGGCCGGCCGGCGGCAGCGACTCGCGCTCCCACGCGCCGTAGTGTCCGGCGAACCCTTCGGAGCCGGTACCGAGTCCGTCGGGAATCAGGACGTGCAGGCCGCCCGGTCGGGTGATCCCCTGCAACTCCGCCAACAGGAACCGGCGATCACCAGGTGAGAGGGTCGCGATCGTCCCGGTGTCGAGGACCACCAGGTGGAAGTCACCATCGAGTGGCGGGAGCCAGACGCCGAGCTGCACGAAGAACGCGTCGAAGGTCGAGGAGAGTGCCTCGGATGCCACCGTCTGCTCGGCACGTTCGATCACCCCGAAGTCCTGGCCGAGGAAGGTGACGTCGGCGTCATGAGCCGCGAAGAGATATGCCGAGGCGATAGCGCCGGCACCGACGAGCAGGACCTTGTCGTCGGCCTCGATTCTGGGAGCGAGCCCGGCCGAGAGATGCGCCGGGTCGATGCCCCAGTGCACGGGGTCGCGCTGGGTGGCGCGCAATTTCGGGAACTGCTTCCGCCACGTATCGTAGGAGCGGATGCCGAGCCGCTTCCGGATCAGGTCGTCGACCGCACCCTGCATGAGCACGTCGGTGAGCAGATACTGCTGACTTTCCGCGCCCAGACCGGCGAGCGCATCGTCGCCGATCCGGAGCAGTTCCTCGCGGCTGAGCGAGTTCTTGTAGTGTTCGATCCGGTCCATCACATAGAGGTCGTACTGCTGCCGCAGGGAACGCAGCGACTGTCGCCGGGGGGCGGTCGAGAGGAGGTCCTGCGCAGTCAGCATGCTTCGAAGGTCACAAGTGGGACACCGTGCGTCAATCCACCCGGAGGATTGCGGCCTTGAGATAGCCGGTTTCCGGGATGGTGATCACCTCCGGATGGTCCTGCGGCTGGCCGAGCAGGGCTTCGATCCGGACACGACGGCCACTGTCACTGGCAGCATCCCGGAGCATCGCCATGAAGTCGGGACGGCCCAGATGGAACGAGCAGCTCGCGCTCAGCAGCGCTCCCCCAGGTGCCACCAGGCGCATCGCGCGGCGGTTGATCTCCCGATAGCCGCGGAGCGCCGCCGGGAGATGCCCCTTGGCTTTTGCGAACGCCGGCGGATCGACCACCACGACATCGAACTGTCGGCCTGCCCGTCCCCACTCCGGCAAGAGTTCGAACGCATCCCCCAGCACAAAGTCGATCTGCGCCAGACCGTTGAGTGCCGCGTGGGCGCGTCCCCGCTCGAGCGCATCGGCGCTCGCGTCGAGTGCCACCACCGACTGTGCTCGCCCGGCGAGGTGCAGGGCGAACGAGCCATGATAGCTGAAGCAGTCGAGCGCGGTCCCACCGGGCGGAACCAGTGCACCTGCCCGCAACCGATTCTCGCGTTGGTCGAGGAAGGCGCCGGTCTTCTGCCCCGTATGCGGTGCGGCGTACCAGCGGACGCTGCCTTCCCGCACCTCGATCTCATCGGGGACACTCCCGAGCACCGTCTCGATCCCCTCGGTGAGTCCTTCGAGCCTGCGGGTCGCCACATCGTGGCGGAGCAGGATCCCACGCGGTTGGTGCACAGCCGTGAGCGCTTCGAGGATCTCGGTGCGACGCGTTTCGAGCGCCGCCGAGAGGAGCTGCGCCACGAGGTAGTCGCCGAAACGATCGACCACGAGGGCAGGGAGACCATCACCCTCGCCATGTATTTCGCGCCACGCGGTGGCATCGATTCCGGTGCGGCGAGCCGCGGCCTCGCGAAACCGGTTGGCCCACCAGTCGCCATCGATCGTGGTCTCGGTCGGATCGAGCAGGCGGAGGCGAATCTCGGATCGTGGCGAGCAGAGTGCCTGGCCGAGGAACTTCCCTCGACCATCGGTCACGGGCACGATCCCCGGGTCTGCCGGATGCGAGATGACGTCGCTACGATAGATCCACGGGTGCCCGGCGCTCCACCGTTGGGCACCACGCGTGCTGACCACGGCGGGGGTCATCGGCACGGCGGGCGTCACCCGCACGGCGGGCGTAACCCGCACGGCGGGGTGGCTGGGCACCGTGTGACACGGGAGAGGATCATGCGCGAGAATCTAGCGGGAGCCCTGCGACTGTTGCTGGTCACCGACGATCGTCTGGTCGGTCTCGGGGCGCTGGTCGCCACCTGCCAGGCGGCGGTTGCGGGCGGCGTGACGGCGGTCCAGTTGCGGCTCAAGTCGGTGAGCGACGCCGAGCTGCTCGAGGCTGCCCGATCGCTGGTCACGGCACTCTCGGTGCCGGTCCTGATCAACGACCGACTCGACATCGCGCTGGCGGCGGGCGCAGCAGGCGTACACCTCGGTGCCGACGACCTGCCCCCCGATCGTGCGCGACGGATCGTGCCGGATGGGTTCATCATCGGCAGCACGGTGGGCGATGCCGCGGAAGCGGTGCGCGGTCACGCCGCGGACTACTGGGGGATCGGTCCGCTGCATGCGACCGCCACCAAGGACGACGCCGGCGTGGCCCTGGGGTTTGCTGGTGCGCGATCGCTCCTGGCATTAGGGGGGGGACGGCCGGCGGTGGTGATCGGCGGCGTACGGCCGGCCGATGTCGCGGCCGCACGGGAGGCTGGTTTCGCCGGGGTGGCGGTCGCGAGCGGCATTCTCGGCCCATCGGCCGAGCCGCGGCCATCTGGCCGCGGTTTGGTTGGCTCACAGCGGAATGTTTTGGTGAAATCCAGAGCGCGAGTTTACGCTCGCGCCTAAGCGCGGCGTTACCGCCGCACGCGTCGAATATTCCTGAGGTGTTCCGCGTAGCTGTTGGCGAACAAATGGCCGCCGTCCCCCCGCGCCACGAAATAGAGCGCCGAGTTCTGGGCGGGGGAGAGCACCGCCTCGATGGCGGCGGCACTGGGATTGCCGATCGGGGTCGGCGGCAGGCCCGGATGCAGGTAGGTGTTGTAGGGCGATTCGTAGGCATAGTCGCGATTGAAGAGGCGTGATTTCCGGGTGCCGCTATCGACCAGGAATGCGTACTGGATCGTGGGGTCGGCCTGGAGGGGCATGCCGAGTCGCAGTCGATTGCGGTAGACCGCGGCAATGATTGGGAGTTCCTCGGGGAGCTGTGCCTCGGCCTCGACGATCGAGGCGAGGGCGAGCACGTCGACCTGATCGAGATCTTCGGCATCGGCCCGCTCCTTCCAATCGGCGGGCCACGCGTCGTGCCTCGCGCCGACAAAGCGCCGCACCACGTCGCGCGCGGTCATGTATCTCCCGAAGGAAAAGGTCTCGGGAAGCAGCCAGCCTTCGGCGCTGGTTCCCGGGATCTGATACGACGCGAGCAGTGTGGTGTCGCGCAGTGCGGACCAGAGCGAGTCCGGACTGAGATCCAGGCGCCTGCTCGCGCGCTTCACGAAGTCCCAGAGGGTGCCGCCTTCGGGGAGTGTCAGGGAGGTGACGAGCGCATCGCCTCGGGCCAGTCGGTCGAGCACGGATTGGTGCGACGCCCCGGGCTCGAATCGGTACCGGCCAGGCTGCAATCGTCGGTCGGTGCCGTTGAGGCGTCCACGGAGCCGGAACCAGATGGCGCCGGCGATGATGTGGTGGGCGGTCAGCGAGTCGGTGATCGAGCGGATCGAACTCCCGGGGGGGATGTCGATTTCGACCGGTGGACCCGGCGGAACGGAAGTACAACTTGCGAGCGCCAGCAGCAGGAATGCTCCGACCGCCCGCATCAGTGCTGGCCTCGTCGCGCCGCCACCCATCGTTCCAGCAGGATGGCGGCGGCCATCGCATCGATGGTGCTTCGCCGCGTGCGGGGTGCGATACCCCGGAGGGTGAGTCGCTCCAGGGTCTCGGCGGTCGAGAAGGACTCGTCGAGCCAGTCAATCGGGAGGCCGCTCCTCGTGGCGAAGAGGTCGCCCATCTCACGGGCGGCGATGGCGGATGGTCCCAAGTGGCCCTCGTCGTCCAGTGGCAACCCGACCACGAGGCCGACCGGTCCGTGCAATTCGACCAGGCTCAGGAACCGGCCAAGTGGCAGGCGCTTGCCAGCCCGACGCTGGAGCACATCGACCGGTGTGGCAATGATCTGGGTCTCATCGGTGATGGCCACGCCAATGCGATTGGCCCCCCAGTCGAGTCCGAGGACGCGGCCGAGGGGGGGGATGCCCGGAATGGGATCGTCGGCTGGTGGGGAAGGGCGCAACATGTTGCGCCCCTACTGCGCCATCGTGGCGAAGAACTCCTTGTTGGTCTTGGTGCGCTTCATGCGCTCGAGCAGGAATTCCATCGCCTCGACCGACGGCATGTCGGCGAGAAAGTTGCGCAGCAGATAGACGCGATTGAGCTCGTCCTTGTCGAGCAGCAGCTCTTCCTTTCGCGTGCCGGACCGATTGATGTCGATGGCGGGATAGACTCGGCGGTCCGCGAGGCGTCGATCGAGGACCAGTTCCATGTTGCCGGTGCCCTTGAATTCCTCGAAGATGACCTCGTCCATCCGCGAGCCGGTCTCGATCAACGCGGTGGCAATGATGGTGAGCGATCCGCCGCCGTCGATGTTGCGCGCGGCACCGAAGAACCGCTTCGGCTTCTGGAGCGCATTGGCATCGACACCGCCGGAGAGGATCTTGCCGGAGTGGGGCACGACGACGTTGTGCGCCCGGGCCAGACGGGTGATCGAGTCGAGCAGGATCACCACGTCGCGCCCGTGCTCGACGAGGCGCCGAGCCTTCTCGATCACCATGTCGGCCACCTGCACGTGTCGATCCGCCGGCTCGTCGAACGTCGAGGCGATCACCTCCGCATGGACATGCTCCTGCATGTCCGTGACTTCCTCGGGCCGTTCGTCGATGAGCAGCACGATGAGGTAGCACTCGGGGTGATTGGCGGCGATGGAATTGGCGAGCTTCTGGAGCAGGATCGTCTTGCCGGCCTTGGGCGGGGCCACGATCAGTCCGCGCTGGCCCTTGCCGATCGGTGAAAGCAGATCGATGACGCGCATGGAGATGTCGTTGCGCTCATCCTCGAGCCGCAGGCGCTGATCGGGATACCGCGGCCTGAGGTTGTCGAAGGCCACGCGCTCCTTGGTCTTCTCCGGCGCCTCATAGTTGATGCTCTCGACCTTGAGGAGCGCCAAATAGCGCTCCCCCTCCTTGGGCGGACGCACCTGTCCCTGGACGGTGTCGCCGGTCCGGAGATCGAATCGCTTGATCTGGCTGGGGCTGACGTAGATGTCGTCCGGGCCATAGAGATAGTTCCAGTCCTGTGACCGGAGGAAACCATATCCTTCGGGGAGGATCTCCAGGACCCCCTCGCCGCGAATGACGGTCTCCTTCTCCAGCAGCGACTGCTCGATGCGGAAGATGAGGTCCTGCTTGCGGAGGCCCGAATAGTTGGTGATGTTGAGTTCCGCGGCCAGTTCGTGGAGCTGGGCGACGGTTCGCTGCTTGAGTTCGGCGATGTCCACGGGATTCTCCGGCGGGCTACCGTATCGGGCTCGCGCCCCACGGCATGTATGTCAATCGGAAACGGACGGGTTGATGTCACGCAGATGCCCCGAGCTGGTCGTTCCCCGGGCCCTGGACAGTTGGAGGGAGTTCGAGGATGAGGATATGACTCACGGCCTGTGCCGTCAAGGCTCGGAGTGACCGAGGCCCACCGATTCTTCGCCACCTGGCGGTCCCAGAACCTTGCCGGATCGCGCGATGTGGTCGATGGCGTCCTCCTTCCCGAACATCGTGGGCCGTCGCTCGACCTCGCCGCCTTCCTCGCGACCTGGCCCGGCGCCTGGTACTGGGGCGACGATGCCCAGACCCGCCTGGTGCTCGTCCGAGGTACGGCCACCCCCCGTCCCGAGCGATGGCTCTGGCACGGTGCCCTCCTCTTCCTCACGATTATCTGTACCCTCGCCGCTGGCGCCGTGCTCACCCACTCCTGGACTCCACCGACCGGTCGCGGGCTGAGCGGCATGGTCGCGGCCACGCTCGAATTCGCCGAGTTCGTGGTGATGGGTGGTTGGCGCCAGCTGCTCCCAGGCTGGGAATTCGCCGCACCCTTGCTTGGCATCCTCCTGGTCCATGAGATGGGGCACTACTTCGCCGCCCGGCGCTACGCCCTCGATGTCTCGCCGCCCTACTTTTTGCCGGTTCCCCCGAACCTTTCCCTGATCGGCAACCTTGGCGCATTCCTCCGGATCCGCTCACCGGTCTACGACCGACGCCAACTGCTCGATGTCGGCGCTGCCGGCCCGCTGGCGGGATTCGTGGTTGCGCTGGCCGTCCTCTACTGGGGCTACCTTGGCTCGACTCGGGTCCCGACCGCGTTCAATGGCCCCTCGCTGATCGCGCTGTCGGGGGCGCCAATCATGCTCGGTGAATCCTTGCTGACCCACTACCTGCGCGACTGGGTCATCCCCGGCACCGGACCGGTGATGCTCTCCCCGATGGCGTTCGCGGGATGGGTGGGGATGTTCGTGACGGCGCTCAACCTCCTGCCACTCTCCCAGCTCGACGGTGGCCACGTGATGTTCGGGCTGCTGGGACGCCGCCAGGCCGCAGTGTCGTTCCTCGCCGGACTCGGCTTGATCTGGCTCGGACAATCGGCGCCGATGTGGTGGATCTGGGCGGCACTGACCTTCGCAATTGGGGGGGGGAAGTGGTCGCACCCCTCGGTGGTGCTGCCCGACCGACCGGTGCTCTATCGGGGGCGCATCACCGGGATCGCCTGTGTGGTGGTGTTCATCCTGACCTTCGTCCCCGTGCCCTTCAGGAGCTGACGATGACGTCTCCCCGGAGCGAGATGTCCGAGTTGCGCCACCAGCTGAGCAACCCGCTCGGCGCGCTCCTCACTGAAGTGCAACTGGCCCTGCTCGATCGGGGGACGCTCCCGGACCACGCGGTGGAGACCCTGGAGCGCGTCGAGCGTCTCGCCCTCCGCATGCGCGAGATGCTGCGGAAGACGAAGGACGATTGACGAGAAGCGAGATACGAGAAACGAGAAGCGAGAAGCGAGATGCGAGAAGCGAGCATGTCACGCCGAACGCAGTGAGGCGGCGGTGCCGAGGGGATGGTACGAAAGCCGCACCCCTCCCCCTCGGTCGCTTCGCTCCTTCGGGGTGACAACGCTTCTCGCTTCTCGCTTCTCGTTTCTCGCTTCTCGCTTCTCGCTTCTCGCTTCTCGCAATGAGGTGTTCTCTTGCCCCAACCTGACTGGCTGACGCGCACCCTTGCGCCGAGCGGATTGCCCTCACGCCTCGGACGCGTTTTTGCGCGTCACGAGGAGTTGGCGTGGGCTGGGCTGGCGGGCGTGCTGCTGCTCACTTCCTGGTTGCTGCAGATCGGTGGCCGACTGCCGTGGGAAGTGTCACGGGCGGGATATCTCGTGGTCGCGGTCATTGGTGGCCGGCAGCCGGTGCGCCACCTGGTCCGTGGCCTCCTGCGCGGTCGACTGTTTCTCGGGATCGACTTCCTGATGGTTGTCGCAGCGGTCGGGGCCGCCGTGGTCGGGGCGTGGGCCGAGGGTGCATTCCTGCTCTTCCTGTTTGCCTTGGCCAATGCACTCGAACGCTACGCGCTGGATCGGGCTCGCGATGCGATCCGGAGCCTCACGGCGCTCGTGCCGGATACCGCTCGTGTCCTGGCGGCCGGTCGGGAATCGGTACTGCCGATCGCGCAGGTGCGCCCCGGCGATCTGGTGGTGCTCCGTCCCGGTGAGCGGGTCCCCGTTGATGGCACGATCCACTCGGGTGCGTCCGCGCTCGATCAGGCGCCGATCACCGGCGAATCGATCCCGGTGGACAAGGGGGTCGGCGACGAGGTCTATGCGGGAACCATGAATGGCGAGGGGGCCCTCGAGATCCTGGTGACGCGCGCCGTCGGCGATCGCACGCTCGATCGCGTGATCCGGCTGGTCGAGGAGTCGGAGAGCGCCAAGGCGCGGACGGAGCAATTCACCGAGCGATTCGAACGAATCTTCGTGCCGATCGTGTTGGTGCTCGACATCCTGCTGATCGTCGTGCCGCCCCTCCTCGGGCTGCTCGACTGGTCGACCGCCCTCTACCGGGGCATGACGGTCCTGGTCGCGGCGTCGCCGTGCGCCCTCGCACTGGGACCGCCAGCCGCGATGCTCGCCGGCATCGCGCAGGCCGCCCGACGCGGTGTCCTGATCAAGGGGGGCGTCCATCTCGAGTCACTCGCCGGTGTTCAGGCGATCGCGTTCGACAAGACCGGCACGCTCACGCGCGGCAGACCAGAAGTGACGGAGGTGATCCCCGCGGGCGGAGTGGAGGTCGCCGAACTCCTCCTCGTCGCCGGGTCGGTGGAACGCCGATCCGAGCACCCCCTCGCCCAAGCGGTGGTCCGCCGTGCCGAATCCGACGGGCTGACACTCGAACCATCAGGCGACCTCGCGGCCGTTACCGGTCGCGGTGTGACCAGCACCTTCCACGGCGAGCCCGTCTGGATCGGGTCATTGCAGATGTGGCGCCGACAGGACGACCTGCCACCCACCGGCATCCGCGAGGCGGCGGCGGCCATCGGTGCCCGCGGCCAGAGCGTCATGGCGGTGCGTCAGGGCTCGCGCTGGCTCGGTGTGATCGGCCTCTCCGATGAATCGCGGTCCACGGTCCCCGGGACCCTCGCCGGCCTCCGTGCCATGGGGCTCGGCCCACTGGTGATGCTCACCGGCGATCACGCGGGAGTGGGCAACGCGGTGGCGCGCTCGATCGGGATCGATGATGTCCGCAGTGACCTGATGCCTGCCGACAAGGTGACGGTGATCCGCGAGTTGCTGGAGGCGCATGGCAGCGTCGCGATGGTGGGCGACGGGGTGAATGATGCGCCAGCGCTCGCCGCCGCAACGGTCGGGATCGCGATGGGCGGGGCCGGAAGCGCGGTGGCGCTCGAGACCGCCGATATCGCGCTGATCGGTGATGACCTTTCCCGGTTGCCGTTCGCGATCGGCCTTGCGCGGCGGAGCCGCACCATCCTGCGCCAGAATCTCGTCATCGCCGCCGGCATGATGCTGCTCCTGCTGACCGCTGCAGCGCTCGGCGTTCTCGCCATCGGCCCGGCAGTGATCGGGCACGAGGGGAGCACGCTGGTGGTGATCGCGAACGCGCTCAGGATCTTGCGGTACGAGGGGTAGTAGGGGCGCAACATGTTGCGCCCGTGCCGGCGGGATCGGGATGGCGATGAAGGATGAAGGATGAACGAGGGCTGTCACGCTGAGCGTAGCGAAGCGGCGGAATTCGGTGGCTCAGACGTGGCGGGCCGGAG
>JBDTNH010000092.1:0-9711 GCA_039933845.1 Gemmatimonadota bacterium | reverse complement strand
TGGAAGGTGCCACTCGCCTCACCCACCGGCGACTTGACCACGAGGATGGGATAGTTCTGGCCGGTGCCCGGCGCGATGTGGATCTCGAAATCAAGAAAGTCCATGCAGCCGCTCCGATCTGATATGCATGCGCTGGCCGGGGATCATGCCCCGAGCCACTCGAGGATCTGTTTCTGCGCCGTGGGGTCGCTGAAGAACTTGGTATGCGACACCGCTTCGTCGCCTTCCAGGATCAGTTTGTCGGCGATCGGGAAGTAGCCCGAGCCGTTCTCGCTCCAGACGCCGGCCGTCGGCACCACGAAATCGTTGTTGCCGTTGATCAGCGTGTTCAACCCACGCGACATCACGAAATGCCGGAGGCCCGGATCGACCGGAGTCACATTCGACGCGAGAGCATAGTAGCGCGTATCGCCCGAACGCGCGCCGGCATTGATCCACTTCGCGAAGTCGCCACCGGGGTTCATCGACTCGAGCCCGTCGAGCCCCTTCATCGCCCCCACCGCGAGCTGCTTGATGACGCCCATGATCATCGTGAGTGTGTCGGTGACCCCAGGCGCCGGTACAAACGAGAGCAGGTTGGTGAACACATCGATCACCTCGCCCAGGTGCTTCGGATCGGCGAGACCCGTCCCGGCATTGGGCGCCCCCACGAAGACCACCTTCCCGACTTGGACCTGCCGACTGCCCATAGAGAGGTCGCCCTGTTTCTCGCTCAGGATCCGGCTCACGAGTCCGCCGCGCGAGTGGCAGATGATATCACAGTCGAGCGAGGTGCCCTCAGGAATCTGCGCCACCAACCGGCGGACATTCTCCTTCGGGTCGTGTGACAGCGTGAAGTGATCAAAGGCGAACACGCGGCCACCATACATCTGGTGCAGCTGCTCGACGTACGCCTTCGGCAGCTGGCCAAAGGCGAGGTGCGACCGGGAAAAGGTGCCATGGATCAGCAGCAGCGCGCGGCCGCCCGCCAGTCTGGACCACCCCGCGGCGTCAAGCGCTGGCGCGCTGTCGACCGTATAGTCGTCCGGGTCGAACGCCCGGGTCCGGTACGGCCAACGGTGCTGCTCCATCCGGTTCACAAACGTCGCGCTCACCTCGCCGATGATCGGATCGACGAGCGGGAAGACCATTTCCTTGAGGAACTTGTTCCCGAGGACACCAATCACTCCTCGACTCGCGTTGCCGCTTGGGGGCTCGGTCGGAATGCCGCGCGGAATCTCGTAGCTGCGCGTGGCGGGTCCGGTGGTGATCTCCCCGCGCATCCCGCTCGTATCGATGGGCGGGGCGAAGTGCCAGCTCACCACGCCGAGTTCATCGGCCGACATCACCAATTGACCGAAGCCGGTGCCCGGGTCGGCCAAGGTGAGCTGCATCGTCGGCGTGCCCCCCGCTCCGCGCGACACCGGACCGGTCTCGGCCGCACCGGTGATGGCGATGGTCTGCTTCACGTCGATGCCGCTGTCGGTGAGTGCTGCGCTCAGCGAATTGCCCACCAGCTTTGCCGCCTCGGCGCGCGCCGGCTTCCCGAGGAACGCACTCACCGTGCCGCTCATCCCAGTCGTGCTGAGGATGGCGTTGCCGATGTTGAGGGCGGCACCGCTGGCATTGAGTGGTGCGGAGGTCCGGCGTCGCACCACGAAACTCCGCGACACGGTGGTCCAGCCTTCCTTGAGCTCTTCCGCCGGCGGCGCCATCACGATGTCGCGGGTCGTAGCGCCGTGAAAGGTGCGATGCAGCAGGTCGCCGATCGGTGAACTCTTCCGTCCCTCGCCGCGCACTCCCGCCTGCTGGATCACCGAGAAATCGGCGAGCTGTTCGGTGATGAACAGTTTGACGGTCTCGATCGCCTCGGCTTCGCGGCTGTGGTCCACGTTGTCGATGAAAGGGAAGCCTGCACTCCACCCGACGGTCGGCGGCTGCTTGAGCTCGGGGCCGATGGTGTAGTGGTTCCCGGGGCCGAGCTTTTCCTGCGAGGTGGGCGCACCTTGCGGCGGACGGAGCGGCGTCACCGACCCCGTGAGTCCGAAGTCGACCAGTGCCAGGAACACCTCGGCGTCGTGACTGCTCGCCACCTTGAAACCGATCGCCTCGCCCTCGGTGTAGACGATGTTGCCGCCGGCCATCTCGGGCTCGGCGTTGACCCACGTGCCAGTCGCGTCGCGCTTGAGCAGATCGAGCGTGAACTTGCCCTTGAGTCGGCTTTCGGGATCGGGATTCTCCAGCGCGAGAGCCTGCCGGTAGCGCGCGAGGGTCTCGAGGTTGTCACGCACCGTCACGATATCGGCGGCTCGCTTGAGCGGCATCACCAGGTCGCCGCTTTCGCCCGTCGCGGCCCACATCGGCTCGCTGAGCGCACCGGCACGCTCGACCGGATCGCCCGGGGCTGCCGCCTCGCGCTTCGGCAGGAGCTGGATCCGAATCGAGGGCGACGCATCGTCGGCGACGATCTTGAGCAGCGTGGACTTCTCGAGCAGCGCACTCAGCGCGTCCGCATCCGCGCCGGCCGCATGGAGCGCGACGGCGAGACGGAAGTCACCGTAGGCATGCTGCGTCTCGAAGGCGCGCGAGTCCGCACCGATGCTTCCGGCGATGGCCTCGGCGCGCACCTTCGCGCGTGACGAGACCGCACTCACGTCCGTGATCTCGACGTCGCCGAGCGCGGCCAGCCCTTCCGGTGTCTTGGTGCCCTGCGGATGGACGGCGTACACCGAGCCCACCGTCGCGCCCTGCGCGACGCCGGTGGCGAGCGTGACGATGTCGCCATCGCGCGTGGTCACCCGTACGAAGGTCTGGGGCACCAGCTCGCGCATCCCGAAGATCACGCGATTCGACTTCCCCTCCATCTGCGGGTGCTGCGCGCTGTGCACCGCGTTCACCAGTCCCGCGGTGCGCTCGAAGATGTCGCGGTAGGTAGTGGTGGGTGTCACCTGCCTGAGCTGCTGCGCGAGGAAATAGGTGAGTGCGCCGTGCGTGACCTCGCCATTGCCCTCGGGCGGGTTGTATTCAAACGACGTCTCTTCATCGCGGCATCCCGAGATCACCACGTACTTCTCCGTGACCGGCATCCAGCCGCTGGGTCCGCTGGCCGTCGAATCGATGGGCACGCCCGGCACCGGGGAGCGCCCGAGTGCACCGGGCGCGCGCGTGTCGGCAGGAACGGAGCGTCCTCCCGTCCCCATCGCGTCGCGGGTGATGGTCCCGGAATGACACGAATCGAAGATCAGGGTGATGCACGAGGTGCGTTCACCGAGCGCCTGGAGCTTGAGTCCGATTTCATCGTCGGTGATGTCGCGATTCTTTCCCTGCCATCCCTCCGAGTCGAACGGCATGACCGTGCTGTCGAGACCGGTCGGTTCATCGCCCTCGAGGTCGGTCATTTGTGAACCGTGACCGGCGTACGTGATCACCACCACGTCGTCCTGATTGGTGGCCGCGATGAGTGTGTCGAACGCTGCGAGGATCGCGTCGCGGGTCGCCGCGCCGTTTTCGAGCAGGGTGATATTGGCGGGGGGAAAGCCGAAGGTGTCGCGCAGGAGCGCCTGCATCAGCCGAGCGTCGTTGATGCAGCCGTGCAATTTGGGGAGTGCCGGGTAATCCTCGATGCCGATGAGTAGTGCGCGCTGCGTGATGCCTGCTTGCGAAGAGTTCATCGGCTCGAGTCGGTTGAAGAAAGTGTAGCCGCGGTTGTGCTACTTGCCTGGTTGCGGCGGCGCCTTGTCGGGACCACCGCGTCCACCGGCAGGCGGGGGTGCGGTCGCACCTTCGCGTCCACCAGCAGGCGGCGGCGCGGTCGCCCCTTCGCGGCCACCAGCTGGTGGTGGCGCAGTGGCCCCTTCGCGTGCTTCGGCGTCGTCTTGCTTGTCCGACATTGTTCCCTCCGGGTACGTGTGAGCGGAGCCTGCTGGATCAGCTTCCTGACATCGCCGCCATCCGGGCACGTAGTGCGGTGCCGAGCGGCGTCTGGTTGAGGGCCGTGGCGGCTTCGATGCGCGTCGCCAGGCTCGCCTTCAGATATAACGGATATACGGCCGGCAGGGCGGAGTCATGAACCGACAGTACGCCGATGGCACGGGCGAATTCCTTGTGCCAGATGAGCAGCCTGCCCAGGACAAGGCGATCATAGCCGAGAGAGGCGGCTTCGTTCCACGTCAGTTGATCGACCGGGGCTGGCGCTTGAATTAACCGCTCGAACTGGCGGAGCGCCAGCAGGGAATCACCGTTGGCCAGTGCTGCGTGGGCCGCCATCGAGGCGGCGAGCAGGGTATCAAGGCGGGAACCGGCCGCCGACCGGCTGGCGAGGTCGGCCGCGACCGCCCGCACCACTGGCGCCCGGCCTTCCTTTGCGGCCCAGACGCCCAGCTCCCAGAGCCTGACGGGGAAACGCACCGCGGCGTAATCAGGGCCGCCGGCCAGCGAGTCCTGTGTCGCGACCTCGCGCGCCCGATCGGCAAAGGCCGGCACCACCGGCGCCGCGAGCAGGTACAGCGAAGTGCCGTACCCCCAGCGCTCCGCGAACGACTGGATCAGCGAGTCGGCGGCCTGATCCTGCCCGGCACCGACCATCACGTTCACGAGACCGAGGAGCGCGCTGAAGCGCCGGCCATCGGCAGCCTCGGTTTGCAGGGTGTCGTCGCGGAGCAGGGTCGTGTAGCTCGAGCGGGCGCAGCTCGCCGTGGCGCTCGAGGCTCCCAGCGACTTCGCGGCGACCACGAGCGCGAGCGGATTCTCCCGGGCCATCGCCGTGAGGTCGACATTCTTGAATCCCTTGGGCGTGCACGACGAGACCAGCGTCGCCTCGCGTGCGAGCTGGCTGTCGGCGGCGGCGGCACGGAACTGCTTGGCAAGTGTTGCGGCGCCGGTGGCATCACCTCGACGCGCACGTAGCTCGATGAGGTGATAGAGTGGAGCCGTCACCGCCGAGTCGAGTGCGTGCACCCGCGCGAACGCCGCCTCGGCCAGCGAATCCGTTTCGCCCTGGGTGGGAAGGAGGTGGGTATACACCTCGCCCAGTTGCATCCACGCAACCGACATGGTGGCATCGAGCGCGAGTGCGGCGTTGAGTTGTGCCGCGGCGGAGTCGGCCCGACCGTCGAGGTAACTCTGGAAGCCGGTCGCAAAGAGTCGATAACGTGGCGAAAGTGGTTGGCGGAGGGCCACTGCGATCAGTGATCCCGCCTCCGTCGGCTGGTGATTCCATGTCGCGACCTGTGCACCGCGCACGGCCGCGATGCCGAAACTCGAATCGGCCTCGACCGCCGCGCGGAATTCGTTCAAGGCCGTGGTGAGCTGGACTCGGCGGAACGCGGCCTCGCCCAGAAGGAAATGCGCCACGGCCTGTGGCGGGCGTGCCTTCCACTCGCTCTCCACATCCGGGACCGCCGTCGAGATCAGGGTCGGCAGGATCTCGGTGACCGCCCGCATTCCGCCGCGCCACGCTTCGGAGGTCGCCGCACTCTGCGCCGGTGTGCGCACCACGACGGAGTCGCCCTCGACATCATAGAGTTCCAGAAAGACGTCAGTCGAATCGCCGCGCGCGACGAGTCGGCCGAGGATCGCCCACGCGCAGCGCTGCTGCCTGGCGATCTGCATCGCGTCGGCAACGGCGAGCATTCGGATGTTGTCGCGCTGGGTCGGCTGCAAGAGCTGCCAGCCATCGACCCAACGCAACTGGCCCGCGCCATCCATCGCGCTGCCAATCACAGTGGCGACATCTTCGCCGGACGTCGTGGCACCCGGCCAGTCGGCGGGGAGCACCAGCGGATAAACGATGACGCGATTGCGTTCGAGGGCCGGACCTGCCGTGGAGGTGCGCCACCACGCCGCGGCGGCGAGTAGTGCGACCGTCGCTGCCGTCGCCATGACGCGCGGCTTCCGCCACCAGGCTGGCTTTGGCTGCGCCGTGATGGCGGTGATGATCGGCATCGTGGCCGCGTCGGTGATCGCGTCGCGGAACTCCGTCGCGGTCGTGAAGCGATCCTCCGGCACCTTCGCGAGCCCCTTCTCGATCGCGGCCTGGAGCGCTTGCGGCACGCTCTGCCGCAGCGTCCGAAGGTTCGGTACCGGATCGACGGCGTTGCGGGCGAGAATTGCCTGCGCGCTGGGGCCCGTAAATGGTGGCGTGCCGGCGAGGGCCTCGTACAGGACGCAGGCCAGCGAATAGATGTCGGAGCGGCCGTCGACCGACTGGGCTCCCGCCTGTTCCGGACTCATGTATGCGACGGTGCCGACGGCGAAGCCCGATTCGGTGATCCGGTCGGCGACCGACATTTCGAGCGCCTTGGCGACGCCGAAGTCGGCGATCATGGCGTGCCCGTGCGAGAGCAGAATGTTGGCCGGCTTGATGTCCCGATGGACGAACCCTGCGGCGTGCGCATGGGCGAGTCCTTCCGCGACCTCGGCCGTGAGCCGAACCGCTTCGGCAAGGGGCAAGCGGGTCTCTCGTTGCAACCGCTGGCCGAGTGACTCACCCTCGACATAGGGCATCACGAAGTACGGCATCCCGGCCGCCGATCCGGAGCCGAGCACCGTCACGATGTTGGGGTGCTGGAGCCCGGCGGTGATCTGGATCTCGCGAGTGAAGCGGGTCCCGCCAGCCGACATCGCGATATCGGGGCGGAGCACCTTGATGGCGACCTGAGCGTTGTGCTGGAGGTCGCGGGCGAGGTAGACCGTGGCCATCCCGCCGCGGCCGAGCTCGTGGAGCAGCTCATAACGATCCGCCAGGGCGGTCGCGAGTGCGTCCTTCGTGTCGTCGGCGGTGGACAATGCGGGCTCCCGGAGCTCCGGACGACGGGGAATGGTGTCGCGACCTGATCGACGGCGGGAGGGTGATTTTGCCGGATATTTGGAGTTTCCGCAAGGTCGGAGTGGTTCGGCGATCCCCCCGCCGCCCCAGCGTCCATCACGCCGCCGAGCTCCGGTCTTCTCGGAAATGCTGGATGAGGCGTGCGCTGACTCCGGATCGGGTCCATGCACGCTATAGATTCCTCCTGAGATTGGTCGCTTCCGCGTCAGGGTGACACACATTCAGTGCGACTCGAGAGAGAGGTCAGATGCTGTTCCGCCTGTGTGCCTCGTTCGCTGCTGCTGCCATGCTCGCCAGCACATCTGTGGGACTCAATGCACAAGCTGTCGTTCAGGCGACGGTGCCCCTGATGGTCGAAGGCAACCGGCCATTTGTGCAGGTGTCGTTTCACAAATCGGATGGCTCGGTGCGGACAGCCCGTTTCCTGCTCGACACCGGAGGTGGTGGCTTCCTGATGGCGGAGCCGCTCGCGCGCGACCTGGGTTTGCAGTGGGGTCAAACCGTGCACGAAGAAGGCGCCGAGTTTGGCGTGATTACCGGACCGGTGGCCGCGTACCTTGGTGACTTTCGGCTCGACCTGAATCCTCAGCGCACCCTGGTCGTGGTCGGCCAGGACAACATTCTCCCTCCCGCAGCACCGGGCCGAGCCGAGGGGATGATCCCTGGGCACGTACTGTCGCAGTACGACGTTGTGTTCGACTATCCGAAGGGGTCGTTCACGATCGCGCGGCCCGACGTGCTGACGCATCTGGGCGTAGTAATGTCCATGCCCGTAGGCACTCGGTCAGGGTTTCCCCGCACGGAGATTGCCGTGGACGGCACGGTGTATGGGCTGCTCCTCGACACCGGTGCGTCCTACACAATGGTTTCTGAAGTC
Organism: Gemmatimonadota bacterium; assembly: GCA_039933845.1. GTDB lineage: Bacteria > Gemmatimonadota > Gemmatimonadetes > Gemmatimonadales > GWC2-71-9 > Palsa-1233. Next base: position 2,029 of record JBDTNH010000092.1, on the reverse strand, counting down.
GTTCTCAAGGCCTTGGGCCAGCGCCATCCGGATTGGCCGCGACACACCGGTGCCTTCGGCGACGCGGCAACGCTCGGCGGGCAAGCGATGGAGACCCTGCTGCTGCCAGGCGCACAGTGGGGCTCCGAGCACCTCTCGGGATTCGGGGTCGTGTCACAGCGGGAAGGCACCTTTGAACGGTGGATGAGCGGAATGATGGCGTCACCAATCGTCGGCTCACTGGCGGGCAATGTCTTGAAGTCGTTTCGTGTGGAACTCGACTACGCCCACGAACGACTCTACCTCTCTGGCGTCGCCATGGGATCGGGTCCCGCTCCCCCGAGCTCCGGCGAACGATGAGCCACTCCGCCTCCCCATCCGTCGGCCGCCTCCTCCAGGAACTCCAGGCGGGCAACCGGAGTGCGTTCAACGAACTGCTCCCGCTGGTCTATGACGAGCTCCATCGGCTCGCTGCTCGCCAGCGGCAACGCTGGGATGGCGACGAGACGCTCGACACGACCGCGCTGGTGCACGAGGCCTATCTCAAACTGGCCGACCAGACGGCACCCGAATGGCAGAATCGGGCCCACTTTCTGGGCGTGGCCGCGACCGCGATGCGGCAGATCCTGATCGACTACGCCAAGCGGAAGTGCGCCGCCAAGCGCGGCGGGCAGCGACCGCACTTGCCTCTGCATGAGGTGGAGGCCGCGCTGCTCCAGTCGGAGCATGTGCCCCAGCTGTCCGACGAGATCCTGGTCGCGTTGGACGAATCGCTCCACCGGTTGGAGGGCTGGAACCCGCGCCAAATGCGGATCGTCGAGTGCCGGTTTTTCGGTGAGATGTCGGTCGAGGACACCGCCGAGGCGCTCGGTGTGTCGACCGCAACGGTGAAGCGCGGTTGGGGGATGGCGCAGGCGTGGCTCTACCGCGATCTCAAGAGGACGAGCGAGCAAGCTCGGTGAGCGAGCGCGACCAGGACCGCGTGGAGGAGCTCTACGAACAGGCGCGAGCGCTTGGCGATGAAGCGAGGATTTCCTTTCTGGCTGCAGCCTGCGGTGGAGATACCCGACTCGAGCATGAATTGATGTCGCTGCTTGAGCTTGGCGGGCCGGCCGAAGCGTTTTTCGCGACGCTGGCGGACGCCGTCGTCTCGCCGTCGATGGGACATCAGGTCGGTCACTATCGGTTGGTCGGGATGCTGGGGTCCGGTGGGATGGGTACGGTATACCGGGCCCATGACGACCGGCTCGACCGGACGGTGGCGCTGAAGTTTTTGCCCCCGTATTTGAGTGCGCAGCCGGACGCCTGTGAGCGATTTCGGGGAGAGGCGCGGGCGGCGGCGGCACTGGACCATCCCAACGTCTGCAGCATTTACGAGATTGGTGAGACGGCCGACGGCCGGCCGTTCATCGCGATGGCCTGCTACGATGGCGAGACCCTCAAGGAGCGCCTGAGCCGAGCACCGATGCCTCCGAACGAGGCGATACGCATCGCGTTGGCGCTCGGTCACGGGTTGGGGGCGGCGCACGCTCGCGGAATCGTGCATCGTGATGTCAAGCCCGGCAACGTGATGCTGTGCGCCGACGGCACGGTCCGGTTGCTCGACTTCGGCTTGGCCAAGGTGGCCGACACTGGCGGTACTGGCCCCGGCGTCACGCTCGGAACAATCGCCTACATGGCGCCGGAGCAGGCCCGCGGTGATCACGTGGACGCCAGGGCGGATCTGTGGAGTCTGGGGGTCGTCCTCTACGAAATGCTCGCCGGCATGCGGCCGTTCCGTGGCGGGAACGACCGCGCGGTGATCGAGGCGATTCTCCATGCGACGCCCGACCCTCTTCCCAAGCTGGGCGAGGCACAGGCCTTTATTTCGCCGATCGTGTCACGCCTTCTTCAAAAGGCGCCGGACAACCGGTATCAAGGCGCGAACGAGCTGGTGCGGGATCTGGCGCGTGGCGCCCCCCCCCGAACCGCGACGAAGCTCATCGCTGGTTTGCTTGGAGCAGTCGCGCTGCTCTCGCTCGGCTTCCTGGTGTTGCGGCCTCGGCCGGTT
>JBDTNH010000091.1:0-9718 GCA_039933845.1 Gemmatimonadota bacterium | reverse complement strand
GACGTCTTGTTGATCTGGATGTCGTACCGGTTCATGAGCAGCTGCTTGAACTGATCGCCATCGAGGCCGGTTCGACCGACCTCGAGCGTCACGCGGGTCGGATCGAGGACGAACTCGTCGCCACCCCACGCCTCCTCGAGCGGCATGCCGCCATGATTCTCGTCGAAGTAGGCATCGAGCCCGGACGGCCGATACGCTGACGGAATCATCTCGCGCGGACCGAGGATCCTGAAATAGCGATTGAGCGACTCATCCGAGCGGACCCGTTCGCGGAGTGTCATGGCGAGCTGCACGCTTCGCCGGACCATCTCGTACCCCTCGAGCTCGACCTGCCGGCGTCCGGCGTCGAGCGAGGCCACGATCTGGTAGTTGGGCGAGGTTGAGGTGTGGGTCAGGTACGCCTCGTCGAACACCTCGCTCACCTTCGCTTCGAAGTCCTGATCGGCCACATGGATCATCGATCCCTGCCGGAGCGAGGTCAGCGTCTTGTGGGTCGACTGCGTCGCGTAGACGCGCACTCGTGCCCGCGCCGGGTCCGGACGAAGCCGCGTGGCGAGCATTTCCGCATCCGTCGCGTCCTCCGGATTGAACGTCGTGCGCCACTCGGCATAGTCGGCCCGGTATTCTGGCGACATCAGCCGACGCTCGAGCCGCTGGGAGGCATCCATCGCGGTGCGCTGCCGGAGGGTCGGCACAAACCGACCGTAGGCAAACCACGCCTCGTCCCAGAGGAACACCATGTCGGGCTTGATCGCCAGCACCTCCTCCATGACCCGGATCGGGTCATAGGTGATGCCGTCGAAGGTGATGTTGGTGAGCAACAGCAGCTTCACGCGATCGAGCTTCCCTGCGGCGCGGAGCGCCAGCAGTTGGCGCTTGATCTCTTCGAGTGGCACACCGCCGTACATCGAGTATTCCGACAACGGATAGGCGCCGAGATAGACCGGCTGGGCGCCGGCCAGGATCACGGCGTAGGGGTGCGACTTGTGACAGTCGTGTGACAGCAGCACGATGTCACCCGGCTGCATCAGCGCCTGCATCACGATCTTGTTCGCCGTGGAGGTCCCGTTGGTGACGAAGTAGGTGCGCCGTGCCCCGAAGGCGCGCGCCGCCAGCTCCTGCGCGCGCTTGATCGTGCCGACCGGCTGCAACAACGAATCGAGTCCGCCGGTGGTCGCCGACGTCTCCGCCTGCAAGACCTTGCTGCCGTAGAACTCGGCCAAATCCGACATCCAGACCGAGTTGGCGATCGACTTGCCTCGCGAGATCGGCAGCGCGTGGAACACACCGGTCGGCTTGAGACTGTAGGCACGGAGCGCGCTGAAGAACGGCGTCTCGTACCGCTCGTGGACTCCCTTCAGGATGCTCAAGTGCAGGTCCTGATAGTCTTCGGCGTTGTAGAACACCCGACGATACTGTGCACTCCGTCGGCCGACCACATGTTCGACCGGTGCATCGGAGATCAGGAAGAGATCGAGCTCGGGGCGCAGCGCCTTGAGCACCCGACCGAGCGCCAGCGTGCGTTCACCTGGCATCGCGGCGGCGAGTGCGTCGCGATCGAAACCGAGCATGCGGAGCAGGCCGGCGATGGCGGGACCCTTCTCGGGGTCGGCGAACGGGAACGAGAAGCGCGGGATGACGCACTGGATCGCCGGGTTCGCCATGATCGCGAAGATCGCCGCCTCGAAGCTGCGCGCGACGATGGTCTCGTAGATGAACGGATCTTCCGGCCGACGATGATGCCGAAAGCGGTTCTGGAGTTCCAGCTCCTGCAGCGGTGAGAGATCGTCGACCACCAAGGTCACGAAGTAGGGCCGCTTCTCGCGCCCGATCTTGCGGTAGACATCCTCGGAGAACTCGTCGAGGTCGAGCAGGTCGGCATAGCCCTGGATCTTGAGGTCGAGCAGGTCGAGTCGCCGGAAACCGCCCGTCGAGATCAGCCGGATCAGGCGGATCGTCTGGCGCGCGAGCGCGTCCCAGCGCTTGTCGGCATGAAATGCGCGGAGTCGTTCGTAGGCACGCCACCCCGGAAAGGCGAAGTAGGGTTCGAGCGGAGCCAGCGCGGCGAGAGCCTCACCACAGGCGATGTCAAGGCGTTCGACCTCACCGGCCTGCTCCACACCGCGGTGGAGTCGCCGCGCGATGTCGCGCAACCGATGCCAGTTGTCTGTCCGGACGCGCGACAGGTTGTACAACGGTTCGGTGACTGGGGCCTCGGTGTGCGGGGTGGTCGAACCACTCATGCCTGCTCTCCTCTGCGTCAAATCGTGTCGGGATGCACTCCGGGCAAGTGGGCGGCGAGTGCCGCACCCTCTGGCGTGACACCTCGAATGCCGGCCCGGTTGCCGCGCTCCGCGCGGGCCAGCGGCCCCAGCGTCTCGAGGTACTCCCGTGTCTCGCCGGCGTACACCGGGAAGCGCACGGTGCTGTCCCGGAAACTCTTGAGCGGTTGCCCGAGTCCGCGGAGGCCGACCTCGCGGCTCCGGTGGACGCGTTGCAGATCGATCTCGAGCGGGATCAGTTCTTCGGAGGTGCCCGCCTGATACAGGACATCACCGGCCGGGCCAACGACGACCGAGCGCCCGTTGCCGATATCACCGACACCGTTGACGTCGATCATGAAGCATTGGTTGGTCGCGGCAGTCGCGCGAGCGATCGCGAGTTCGACATCGCGATCGATCGTCGTCGTGAGGGTCGGGTGGATGATCACTTCCGCACCGAGTGCCACGAGTTGGCGCGACGTCTCGGGGAACCACATGTCGTAGCAGATCGAGAGACCGAAGCGTCCGACGTCGGGGACGTCGAACACCACGAAGTTCTCGCCCGGTGTCACACCCGTCTCGTACGGCAGGAACGGGAACAGCTTCCGGTGCCGTGCCACGATCACCCCGTCCGGATTGACCACCGACGCGGTGTTGTAGACCTTGCCACCGAGGAGCTCGAAGTGCGACCCGGAGACCAACCACACCTTGTGCTGGGCGGCCATCGCCTGGAACGCATGCTCGGCCGGACCGGGCATCGGTTGCGCCTGCGCCGGCGACCAACCGCAGGCGGCGAGCTCGCTGAAGACCACCATTTCGACCCATGGGAAGACCGCCATCAGGTAGTCGAGCCGCTCCTGCATGCGGGGGATGTTGTTGCCCAGGCCATTGAGCTGCAGTTGCATGCCGGCGATTGCGAACGGTTGCATCGTGCTCCTAGCTGTTGGCGGACGCGGTGGCGACTCCGAGGTGCCGATCACACGCGGCGAGCAACTCTTCCTCGAGAATCGTGATTCCCCGATCGAGCTCGGCGTCGGTGATCACCAGCGGACTGAGGATCCGGATCACGTTGCCGTGTGTTCCGGCGGCGATCGCGAGCACACCCCGACCGAGCGCAGCGGTGAGCGCGTCCTTCACCACGGCGCCGAGCGGCTGATTTGGATCGCCGTCGCGCACGCACTCGATCCCGATCATGCCACCGAGGCCACGAACATCGCCGATGATCGGGCACTGGGACTGGAGCGCGGTGAACCGTGCCCTGATCGTTTCCCCGATGACGGTTGCGCGCGTGTTGAGATCGAGCTCTTCCATCGCGTCGATGGCTGCGAGGGATGCCGCACAGGCGACCGGGTTGCCACCATACGTCCCGCCGATCGTACCGGGCACCGCGCCATCCATCACCGACGCCCGGCCAATGACGGCGGCGATCGGCAAACCCCCACCCATCGACTTCGCCCAGGTCGAGATGTCCGGCACGATGTCGTAGTGCTCGTACGACGCCCAGCGACCGGTCCGGCAGAAGCCGCTCTGGACCTCGTCGAAGATCAGCACGATTCCGTGCTCGTCACAGATGCGGCGGAGCGCCTGGAGCCACTCCGTCGGGGCCGGCACAAAGCCGCCCTCGCCCTGGATCGGCTCGAGGATGATCGCCGCCAGATCGCCGGCGGCCACCATCGTCCGAAACGCCTCCTCGAGGCGCTCCAGCTCGCGCGCCACGAACGCCTCCAGCTCGAGCCCGTCGCCGTAGCGGAAGTGGTTCGGGAACGGCAGCCGGTAAATCTCGGGGACGAACGGTCCGCAGCCCGCCTTGTAGCTGACCTTGGACGTGAGCGACATCCCCATCATCGTGCGGCCGTGGAAACTCTCGCTGAAACAGAGCACGGCCGCACGACCAGTCGATTGCCGCGCGATCTTGATCGCGTTCTCGACCGCCTCCGCGCCGCTGTTGAGCAGGACAACCTTGGTCGCGTCGCCGTGCGGAAGGAGCGTCGCCAGACGCTCACAGAGTGCCACATATGGCTCGTACGTCGCGACATGGAAACAGGTGTGCAGCAGTCGATCGGCCTGGGCCTTGATCGCGGCCACCACCTTCGGGTTGCCATGACCGACGTTCATCACCCCGATGCCGCCGGCGAAGTCGAGCAACTCGCGACCGTCGACATCATGGAGCGTGGCTCCGGTTGCGGTCGCCACGGTTGCGGTCGTCACCATCGGGACGCCACGGGCGACCACTGCGGCTCGCCGGGCTAGCAGCGCGCTGTTTTCAGTCATACTGTGTGTACTCCTCGGCGCATCGCGTGAGGCGCGGATACCGGGCATGAGGCAGGTGTCTTGAACGTCATTCAACGGGGGGGCTGCGCCCTAAGCTGTTATCAACAATACACTTAGTAAACCACAACGGCAAGATTGCGAAGTAGTCAACATGCCGGAATCAACAATAATGTCTTATTAGTATCAATAGCAACTACTATTGGAATTTCTCCCTATTCCCGGGAGATCCACCTGAATTGAGGAGACATGGGCAAGGAGAAGCTTGGATTCAACGCGACCTGGTCGATGGCGGTCGGCGGCATGGTCGGTGGCGGGATCTTCTCGACCTTGGGGGTAGTGGTCGGAATCTCGGGCGCGCTCGCCTGGTTGAGTTTTCTGGTTGCCGGCCTGATCGCCCTCGCTGCCGGGTACAGCTACGTGAAGCTGGCTGCCCTGCACAAGAAGGACGGCGGCAGCTTCACCTTTCTCCGAGCGATCGGTGCGAACAGCGCCGCCGGCTCACTCGCCTGGGTCCTGATCGTCGGCTATGTCCTCACCAACGCCGTCTATGCCTTCACGTTCGGGCAGTACCTCGGGCACGTCGTCGGGCTCGGCGCCTGGTTCCCGCGGGTTGCCGGGGTGGGGATCATCGCCTTGTTTGTCGGCGTCAATCTGCGTGGCGTCGGTGACGCCGGCGGCCTCGAGATTGTCCTCGTCTGGTTCAAGCTCGCCGTGTTGCTCGGTCTGGCGGGCTGGGGCATTGCGATGTGGGACCCACCGATGCTCTCGCAGGGTATCCCGCCGAGCGGTATTGGAACGGCACTCTTCGGTGCGGCCTCGGTCTTCATCGCGTATGAGGGATTTCAGCTCCTCACCTATGACTACGACGAGATCGCGAACCCCGACACGGTGCTGCCGCGTGCGGTACTCTCGGCGATTGTCGTGGTGATCGTGGTCTATATCGCGGTGGCGCTCGGAACGGTGATGCTGGTCGGTGCGGATCAGGTGATCGCGAACAAGGAGGTTGCCCTCGCGATCGCGGGTCGGCAGGCCTTCGGGACGACCGGATTGATCGTGGTCACGGTGGCCGCCGCGTTCTCGACCGGCTCGGCGATCAACTCGACGCTGTTCGCGACCGCACGACTCGCGGAGACCGTGGCCCAGGCCGGCGAGCTCCCCGCCTCGCTTGCGCAGGAGAACAGCGAAGGTGTTCCCGACCGCGCCGTCCTCTGGCTCGGAGGCATGGCGGCAGTCTTTGCGGCGGTGGGAACGCTGACCTCACTGGTCGAGGCGGCGAGCCTCGCCTTCCTCGCCACCTTCTCGATTGTCTGTGGACTGGCCTGGCACGCAAGGACCGGACACCGCGGCATCAGTGGCGCGGGCGCCGTAGCCGGTGGGGCGGCCACCATGGCTCTGGTGGTGCGCCTCATGGGGACCGAACCGCTCGCGCTCGCCTTCCTCGCGGTGCTGATCCTCATCGCCGTCTTCGGCCGCTCGACCATTCTTGCACACACGACCACCATGACGCCAAAGCAGTGAGACCGTCGCGGCCTCGCCGCGCTATACTCCGGCATGCCAATGCATACCGACACCCATCCACACGGCGACGCGAGTGTGACCATCACCGGCCCATTTACGGTCAGGATGACGCCGTCGCCCATGTCCGATCAACCCGAGGGCACTCCCTTGGGCCGCATGACCCTCGACAAACACTTCCATGGTGACCTCGAGGCCGTCAGTCACGGCGAGATGCTCGCCCTGATGACCGCCACACCCAGCTCGGCCGGTTATGTGGCGATCGAATGGGTGCGCGGCACCCTTCAGGACAAACGCGGCACCTTTGCCTTGCAGCACAGCGGCACGATGAATCGCGGTGTGCCATCGCTCGACCTGCACGTCATCCCGGATTCAGGGACCGACGCGCTCACCGGACTGAGTGGCACGATGACCATCCAGAACGAGCAGGGGGCACACTCCTACGAGTTCACCTTCGTGCTTCCCCAGGCATGACCTCCCCGCATTGACCGGAGCAGCCGATCATGTCAAAGGGCCGTGATATCGCTGGACTGTGTGGCTGGCTGATCCTCTCGTTCACCGCAGCCGCGATCGGGACGCAATTCATGCCCGACGCCTGGTTCCAAGCGCTCGCCAAGCCCTCATGGAATCCACCCAACGCCGTCTTCGGGCCCGTGTGGACCGTGCTGTACACGATGATGGGCACCGCGGCATGGCTGGTCTGGCGTCGCGATGGCTTCCGTGGTGGGAGCCCAGCGCTGATCCTGTTCCTGAGTCAATTGGTGCTCAATGCCGCGTGGTCGTATCTCTTCTTCGGGGCCCACCAGATCGGCTATGCGCTGCTCGACATCATCGCGTTGCTGGTGCTGATCCTGGTGCTCGTTCGGCTCTTCGGGACGGTCGATCGCCGTGCGGGGTGGCTCATGGTACCCTACGCGGTGTGGGTGGCATTCGCCACTGCGCTCAACACCTCCCTCTGGCAACTCAACCGCTGACGGAAGCGCGGCGATGCCCGATCTGATCCGGCTCTATTGGCAGCGCCTGCGGAGTAGCCTCTGGTTCCTGCCGACCGGCATGGCCGCCCTTGCGGCAGCCCTCGCCTTCATCCTGGTCGGTGTCGATCGTGCCGCGCCGACCGAGTGGCTGCTCAAGCAGGCGTGGGTCTATACCGGCGGTGCCGACGGTGCGAGTGCGGTGCTCCAGACCATCGCGGGCTCGATGATCACCATCGCCGGCGTGGTCTTCTCACTCACACTGGTGGCGCTCTCACTCGCGTCCTCGCAATTCGGCCCGCGTCTGCTGCACAACTTCATGCGTGACACCACCAATCAGGTGGTGCTGGGCACCTTTGTCTCGACCTTTCTCTATTGCCTGCTGGTGCTCCGGACTATCCGCCACGACACCGAGGCTCTCTTCGTGCCGCACGTGTCGGTCACCTTCGGGTTGGTGTTCGCGCTCGCGTCGCTCTGGGTCCTCATCTACTTCATCCATCATGTCTCGACCTCGATCCAGGCCGACTCGATCATCGCGCGCGTGTCGCACGATCTCTCCACTGCGATTGATGGCCAGTTTCCCGCCGTCCGCACCGTCACCGAGTCCGCCGCATCAGCGGAACCGGTCGACGCGACCTGGTTGAACGAGAAGACCCATGGCTCGCTGCCGCTCACCGCGCCGCGCGACGGTTACCTGCAATGGGTGGATATCGACCGAATGATCGAACTCGCCGAATCGCGCGATCTCGTCTTGCAGGGTCAGCGCCGCGTGGGGCAGTACGTGATCGCGGGCGGGGCCCTGTTGCTGGTGGAGCCAGGCCATCGACTCGACGAGGACCTGAGTCGGCGGCTCCGCGAGTGCTTCCGATTGGGCGACCAGCGATCAGATCTGCAGGACGCCGAATTTGCCGTCCATCAATTGGTCGAGGTCGCGGTGCGGGCCCTCTCGCCGGGCATCAACGATCCGTTCACCGCGGCGGCCTGTGTCGACCGACTCGGGGCAGCACTTGGGCAACTCGCCACGCGGCCGATGCCGTCGGGGATCCATCTGGACAGCGCGCGGCGGGTGCGCGTGGTGATGCCGGTCAGTGACTTCGAGGGCGTCGCCGACGCCGCGTTCAATCAGATCCGGCAGTATGCGCGGACCGATGTCGCCGTGACACTCCGGCTGCTTGAGGCGATCGCCCAGGTTGCCGCACTCGCCGAGCGCCGGGACGATCGAGACGTGCTCCGCCATCATGCCGACAAGATCCTGGCCGGTGCGGATGGGGCGCTCCCTGATGCCTCCGACCGCGAGGCGGTGCGGCAGCGTCATGCGGCGGCCGTGGCGGTGCTCGACCGCGGCGGGGTGGCGCTGTCACCCTGACCGAAGCGAAGGGGGTAAGCTATGCGTCAACTGCGCTACTGGCCAGCTTCAATGCGCCTTGCCGCACGACCTGACGGTCGCGCCTAAGATATTCATCGTTGAGCGTTGAGCGTCCAGCCTTCATCGCGTCTCAGATCGGCAGCGCGTATCGCTCGAGGTAGAGCAGGTCATCATCGTCGTTCCGCGCGAGATAGACCGTGTGCTCGCCCATGCCGACAATCCTGCGCGATGCACCGAGCTGGATGGTCGCGGTCCGATTCCCATTGGGCAAGAAGATATCGTAGGTGAACGCCGATCCTGCCGCGGTGTGTCGGCGGACCCAGAGCCGATCGATGCTATCGACCCAGATGTCGCCCGAACTGAAGGCCGGCTTGACCTCGGGCCAGGTGACATTGGCGAACGCATCGGCTGGCACCGGACCACGCTTCAGGGCGAACGTCATCTCGCCGTTGGTGTTCTGCACGGTCGCGCTCACACCACCCTGCCGACGCCGTTCCTCGAGGTAGGCCTCACGCTCGGCGTCGGTGATCCGGATCGGTGCGTACACCACCCGGTCCCCGTGATGCACGTCGCCCATCGGGGTTATCACATCGACATGATAATCCGATGCACGGACGAGGTAGACCAATCCTGATACCGTGACCGCCCAGCCATCCTGCGGCGAGAGGGGTACCGGCGCCGAGCGTTCATTGCGATTGCCCGGACCCCCGGAGCTGGTCGTGTTCACCTCGGGGCCGCGGAGTTTGGCCACGACCGTGGCCCGGCCACCGCCCGGCGGGATCCGGGTGATCGTGATCGAATCACCCTCTGGCGCCCCGGCCGAGAAGAGGGCACCCTCCCGATCGGTCCCACCGATGTTGAGGATTGACGGTCGGCCACCCGCACCCTCGGCGAGAATCGGTTGTACCGCCCCGAATCCGCCCGCCTGACCCAGGCGCACCAAGCGATTGTTGCCGAGGTCGACCAGCAGGGTCGAATCGTTGGGGAGAGGCCAGGTGTGGTCGGGCTGGACGTACTCCCCGGGTCCGCTCCCCTGTCGGCCCAGAATGGTCACCACGTGCATCGCGGGATCGACACGTCGGAGCACGGCATCCGTGGGATCGGCGATGAGTAGTGAGCCATCACTGAGTTCGCGCACGCCGTTGACCATTCCGAACGGCTGGGCAATGCGTCCGGTGGGATCAGCGAGCGTCAGGGTACGGGGCGCCTGCTGGGCCGCGAGCGAAGGCGAACTCGCGACGGTCAGGCCGAGGAGCAGAGGAACGATGCGCATGGGAAAGCCTCACCTGGAGGAATGGGTCGTGGTGAGGGGATGCGTGGCACGCGAGGATGGT
>JBDTNH010000090.1:0-9811 GCA_039933845.1 Gemmatimonadota bacterium | reverse complement strand
GGCTCTCCGCAGAAGTGGCAGCGGCTCATGACGAGGCCGATATCTGCCAACGGGTTGTCGCGGGGTTGCACGACGATGCCTTGGGGTACGCCTTCCTCGGAATGTTTCTGCTCGACGCCTCTGGTGACCGGGTGCTGAAGGCCAGCATTGGGTGGCCGGACGTTCCCGCCAATTGGCGGGTGCGCCCCGGAGAGGGGTTGAGTGACCGGGCCGTTCGCGACGGCAAGCTCCACTACACCGCCGCGGTGACGGCCGAGCTGGCGTACCTGCCCAGCCTCAACAGTGGCTCGGAGGTGGACGTCCCGTTGCGCGTCGACGGCGAAACCATCGGTGTCTTGGTGATCGAGAGTGCCCTTCCCGATGCGTTCACACCCGCCGACTTCAAGGTGCTCACCGCGGTGGCGGATTTCGCCAGTGTGGCCATCGGTCGTGCACGGTTGCTGGTCAGCGCGCGCCGCCGCGCTGATGAGCAGCAAGCATTGCTCGACACCATGGCCGATCTGTCGGGGCAACTGGAATTGTCCAAGCTGTTGCACGCCGTTCTGGGACGGGCCGTCGCACTGCTCGGTGTGACCGGCGGTGAACTCGCGATCTTCGAGGAGGACAGCCAGGAGCTGCTCGTGGTCGCGAGCGAGGGGATTTCGCGTGACTCGACGGGGACGCGCTTGCGCCTGGGCGAGGGCGCCATGGGCAAGGTCGCGGAGTCGCACGAACCGATGATCATCCCGAACTATGCGGAATGGACCGGTCGCTCGAACAAGTATGCCGATGTGCGCGACACCGTGCAGGCCGTGATGGTGGCTCCGCTGTTGATCGGCTCACGATTGGTCGGGGCGATCGCGAGCACCCATGCGGACCCGACCCGCAACTTCGGCCCCGATGACCTCCGGCTGTTGCAGTTGTTCGCGCCGCAGGCGGCCATCGCGATCGAGAACGCCCGACTGTACACCATGGCGCAGCGACAGAAGGAATATTTCGAGGCCGTGGTAGCCACCAGCCCGGTGGCGATCGTGACGCTCGAGCTCGACGGCCGGATCACGTCGTTCAACCCTGCCTTCGAAACCCTGTTCGGCTACTCGCAGGTCGAGGCGCTGGGGCAGGATCTCGACACGTTGATCAACGACGAGCGGACGCTGTCCGAGGCCAACGCCTACACCACGCAAGCGACGCATGCCACGGCGCGTGGCATCGGCAAGCGACGCCGGAAGGACGGCACCATGATCGATGTGGAGTTGGCCGGTGTTCCCGTCCTCGTGGAGGGCCAGTATGTCGGGATCATGGCGCTCTACCACGACGTCACCGACCTGCTCCAGGCCAAGAGTGAGGCCGAGTCGGCCAATCAAGCCAAGAGCCAATTCCTCGCCAACATGAGTCACGAGTTGCGCACCCCGCTCAATGCGATCATCGGCTACAGCGAGATGCTCAAGGAGGACGCGGAGGACGAAGGGCGGCACGCCGTGGTGGCCGACCTGGAGAAGATCCGGTCGTCCGGGCGTCATCTCCTCGCCCTGATCAATGACGTGCTCGATCTCTCGAAGATCGAGGCGGGCAAGATGGAACTCTATCTCGAGACCTTCGATCTGCGACCGCTGGTGGAGGACGTGCGGACGACCGTCCAGCCGCTGCTGGCGCAGAACGGCAACACGTTGCATGTGGACGTCGACGCGGCCGTGGGGTTGCTCCGCGCCGACGTGACCAAGGTCCGGCAGATCCTGCTCAACCTGCTGTCCAACGCCACGAAGTTCACGGACAAGGGCACGATCCACCTCGAGGTGCGTCGCGTGCCTGCCGTAGGCCACGGCGGTCACGATGTGCTGCTCCGGGTTCGCGACGACGGCATCGGGATGACCGAGGCACAGCAAGGTCGGCTCTTCGAGGCCTTCTCGCAGGCGGAAGCCTCGACCACGCGGCGATTCGGAGGCACCGGCCTCGGCCTCGCCATCACCCGGAGCTTTTGCGAGATGATGGGGGGCACGGTCGAAGTTGACAGTGCTCCCGGCAAGGGGTCCACCTTTACGATTCGGATCCCCGAGGATGTCGATGCGGCGGCGGCCTCCGACGACGGTAGCGATGCTGGTGCGCTGGAATCCGGTGGCACGAGTGGCAGGATCCTGGTGATCGACGACGAAGCGTCGGTGCGCACGTTGTTGCGTCGCTTCCTGGTGCGCGAAGGGTTCGCCGTCGAAGAGGCGTCCAGCGGGGAGGCTGGGATCGCGCTCGCCCGGAGCACGCGGCCTGATGCGATCACGCTCGACGTGATGATGCCCGGCATGGATGGCTGGGAAGTGCTGACCGCCCTCAAAAGCGAGGCAGATCTTGCCGACATCCCGGTGATCATGCTCACGGTTGTTGATGACAAGAAGCTGGGCTACGCGCTGGGCGCGGCAGAGTACTTGACCAAGCCCATCGACCGGGAGCACCTGCGTCGGGTGCTCGCCAGCTATCGTGCGGACGACCAGACGCGTCGAGTCCTCGTGGTGGAGGATGACCACGCCACCGGCGACTTGCTGCGTCGCACGCTGGAGTCGGAGGGGTGGACCGTGGTGGTGGCAGAGAATGGCCGCGAAGGGCTCGCGTGCTACGACGAGGCGCCGCCTTCACTGATCTTGCTCGATTTGATGATGCCGGAGATGGACGGCTTTGATTTTCTCGAGACGATCCGTGGGGCGCCTCGTGCCAGCACGGCACCGGTGATTGTGGTGACCGCCAAGGATCTGACGCCCGACGATCATCGCCGCTTGAACGGCAACGTGACGGCCGTGTTGCAGAAGGGCGGCTATTCGCGCGATGAACTCCTGTCGGAGATCGCCTCGCAGCTGGGCAACCGGTTCCGCCGGCCCACCACTCCTCAACCGGAGACGCGTTGATGGCGCATGTTCTGCTGGTGGAAGACAACGAACTGAACCGGGACATGCTGTCGCGTCGCCTCACCAAGGCGGGACACACGGTGCGCATGGCCGTGGACGGGGCCGAGGGCGTGGCCATGGCGCGTGCAGGGGGTCACGACATCATCCTGATGGACATGAGCCTCCCGGTGATCGATGGTTGGGAGGCGACTCGCCAGATCCGGAACAGTGCGGGGCTCGCCACGATTCCGATCATCGCGCTCACGGCCCACGCGATGGCCGGTGACCGCGACAAGGCGATGGCCGCCGGATGCAGCGACTACGACACCAAGCCGGTGGAGATGGTCAGGCTGCTCGACAAGATGGCAGCGCTGCTGGACGGAGCACCGTGAGCGATGCGACCGATGCGCTGAGCGCGGCCCAGGTGTCTCTGCTCCGGCACGAGCTGCGCACGCCCGTCAACCATATCGTCGGGTATTGCGAACTGATGCTCGAGGAGGCCGTGGGCCAGCCCGGCGGGATTCGCGAAGCCGCGCTGCGCAGCGCGATTGTCGGGGCGCGCGACGTGATCGTCCTGATCGATGGCGCCCTGAGTGCCAGCGGCCGCGACGTGACTCGCGACGATGTGGCGGCGCTGCAGCACCGCTTGCGTGCCCCACACGATCAGATCATGGCCGCCGTCGACACGCTGACCGCCTCGGCCGTGACCGGTGTGGATGACGCCTTTCTGGCGGATGCGGAAAAAGTACGCAAGGCCACGGGCAACCTGCTGATCGATCACCTGCACGCGCAACGAGCGCAGAACGGCACCGCAACCGGCACCGGCAACCTCGCCGTGCCATCGGCTGCAGGCGTGAGTGGCCGCGGCCACATCCTGGTGGTCGACGACGTCGAGGAGAACCGCGATGTCCTTGCGCGTCTCCTCAGTCGACAGGGGTACCAGGTGCAGTGCGCGGCCGATGGATTGGAAGCGCTCCGGATGGCGGCGGATGCCTCCTTCGACTTGATGCTGCTCGACATCAGGATGCCGGGACTCGACGGTCAACAGGTCCTGCAGCGGGTCAAGCAGGACCCCGCGACACGAGACCTTCCGGTCGTGATGATCACGGCCGCTGATGACCTCGAAACCATCGCGGCGTGTATCGAGGCCGGTGCGGAGGATCTGCTGCCCAAGCCGTTCGATCCCGTCATCCTGCGTGCGCGGGTGAGTGCCTCGGTGGAGAAGAAGCGGCTCCGCAATCGCGAGGTGGACTATCTCCGCCAAGTGGACCGGGTGGTCGAGGCGGCGATCGCGGTGGAGCGTGGCCAGTACACCGCGGGCAGTCTCGCGGCCGTCGCGGCGCGGGAGGATGCGGTCGGTCACCTCGCGCGGGTGTTCGACACGATGGCTGCCGGCGTTCGCGCCAGGGAGGAGCGCCTCAACGACCAGGTCGACACGCTCCGTCGTGAGATCGATGAAGCGCAGGAGGGAGCGGCATCGGGCGGCGCCTCGCCGCTGGATCCCGGCACGCTCCTGCCTGGTACCCAGTTTGGCGAGCGCTATACCATCACGCGGGTGGTCGGGCGCGGCGGGATGGGGACCGTCTACAAGGCGCATGATCGCGAACTCTCCGAGGACATCGCCATCAAGTTGATCCGGCCCGATGTGTTGAGTGGCGATCCCACGCTGGTGGATCGCTTCAAGAGTGAGATCCGCCTGGCACGCCGTATCTCGCATCGCAACGTGGTTCGGACCCACGACTTCGGTGAATGGGAGGGCGCCTGCTACGTGACGATGGAGTATGTGGAGGGGATCACGGTCCGCGACCTGATCGACATGCGTGGTCATCTGTCCGCGACGGCGACGATCGGCGTTGCCCGACAGCTTGCGGCGTCACTCGCCGTCGCGCACGAGCAAGGCGTGGTGCACCGCGACATCAAGCCACAGAACCTGCTGCTCGATGCGGCGGGCGTCCTCAAGGTGATGGACTTCGGCATCGCACGCCTCGCCGATCGCAAGAGCAGCCTGACGCAGACCGGCATGGTGGTGGGGACGCCCGCCTACATGGCACCGGAACAGCTGATGGCGGAGGCGGTCGATGCCCGCAGCGATCTGTATGCTGCCGGCATCACCCTCTATGAGTGCCTCACGGGCTCGCTCCCGTATGTGGGCGGGAACCCGTTGGCACTGATTGCGAAAGTGCTCCATCACGTACCGCCGTCGCCGCACGACGTTCGGCCAGAGATCCCCCTGCCGCTGTCGGCGCTGGTGATGCGGCTCATGGCCAAGGAGGTCGGAGATCGACCCGCGAACGCCGTGGTGATGGGCGAACTCCTTGCGCAACTCGGATGAGCGACCGGAGCTGCGGGGCACGCGCGATCTGGGGTCGTGCCGATCGACCTTACCGTCGATCCTCAGGGTCACATTGAGGCGCCTGCGTCAGCTGGCGCGCTGGATGGTGGCTGCGAGAAGCGAGAAGCGAGATAGAGATTTCTCGTTCATATGGAGAACTCGGTGACACCGTTCGCGAGCGCTGCCATGATCCCCAATCCCCGCCTCGCCGCGTGTGCGCAGCTCATCGGCGAGTGGACCACCGTGGGCCGGCACTCGATGATTCCGGGCGTCACGCTGCACGGCCGAACCGTGTTCGACTGGCACGAGGGGGGCGCCTTCGTGCGCATGCACACGGAGATCGAGCACCCGAGCATTCCGACCGCTGTGGCCCTCATTGGCAGTGACGACGTGTCCGAGGGTCTCACCATGTTGTATTTCGACGAGCGAGCCGTGTCGCGGCGGTTCGAGGTCGCGAGGGACGGGCCGGTGCTGCGATGGTGGCGCACGGCGCCCGGGTTCTCGCAGCGCTTTGCCCTCACCACCGCTCCGGATGGCGACACACTTCACGGGGTGAGCGAGTTGTCGAAGGACGACCGCACGTGGGAGCAGGATCTGGAGTTGAGGTACACACGAGTCGCGTGATCGTCCACAACGCCAAAGAGGTAATGATCCATGAACTCACGCCGCGATCGTGGGCTTTGCCTGGGCACGTTCGCAGTAGTCAGGGCGCGCCGACTCCTTCGAAGCGCTCGGGGGCGGAATGCTCCGACTCAAAGGCCCTGACGCAACTCGGCGTCTCACCCGCGCGTGCTGCCGTCGAGGCCCTCTGCCTCGAGGGGCCCCGCCGCAGAATTGCGGTTGTTAGTTGGACTGCCTTAAACGAGGTTGCTGGAGCATCTCCACGCGGTTATACTATTGGTATGAAAACAGCTATTTCACTCCCCGACGCGGTGTTCCTGGCCGCTGAGCGACTCGCCAAGCGCGCTCGCAAGTCGCGCAGTCAACTCTACGCCGATGCGCTGGCTGAGTATCTGGTTCGGCATTCGCCGGATGAGGTCACCGCCGCAATGAATCGAGTGATCGACGAGATTGGTGTCGCTGCGCCCGATCCGTTTCTTGCGCGCGCTGGGCATCGCGTCTTCGAGCGGTCGGAGTGGTAGACATTGCTCAAGGCGAAGTGTGGTGGGCCGATCTACCCGAGCCGGCCGGCTCGGGTCCTGGATTCCGACGGCCCGTTGTCATTGTCCAGGGGAACTCCCTTAACCGTAGTCGCATTGCAACCGTGGTGAGCGTACCCCTGACGAGCAACCTCAACTGGGCCGACGCACCTGGTAATACTGTGCTCACCGCAAAGGCAACTGGCTTGCCCAAGGACTCGGTGGCCAACGGCTCCCAGATCGTCTCGCTGGATCGCGAATGCTTCGCGGAACGCGTCGGCAAGCTCACTCCAAGACAGCTGACCCAAGTCCTGAACGGCGTCGACGTAATTCTCGGCCGATAGGCCAGCTCACCCGCACGTGCTGCGGACGGCCGCGCTGCAGAAACGCAAATCGGTAGCCAGACTGAAAAAGGGGAACGCAACGTATGCCCTGTTCTCGCCGCCGCGTACACATCCGTCGTGCCACTCGCCTACTCACCTTTGGCGTTCTCGGCGCGGGGGCGGCAGCATGCACATCATCTGCCCCACAACGTGTGGGCACCGACGGCCCCAATCCGGCGATCGCGCAAGTGTCGGCGCGCGTCACGCGGTACTTTGAGGCCATCAGTACGGGTGACTCCGCCGCGGTGGCCGACGGGCTTGCCGACGATTACCGCCTCGTTGGCGTCAGCGGCGCCCTCTGGAACAAGTCGCAACGCATTCAGGAGTTGTCGGCAAATGGTCCCGCCTTTGGGACCGTGACGCCGAGCGAGGTTGAGATACGACTCTTCGACGGGACTGCCGTCGTGATCGGTCTCGCCACCATCTTCGAGCCAACCGATACCATTCGCGAGCGGTTTACCCAAGTGTGGGTGCTCGACCGCACGCGTTGGAGGATGGTGTCCGGCCAGATTACGGCGGTCGAAACACCGTTGCCATCTCCACCACCGCAACCCTAGCTGGCGGGTGCGTGCGCGCCTCGGTCATCAGCTTATGCGGGGTCGTTAGAATGCCTTCGATGCCTCTAGACGCGCTTCGCCACCCTATTCCTGGATCCCCCATGCTGCTTGACCGACACCTAGCGACGATGGGTCTTGTTGTCTCACTCGTGGCCTGCCAGCCCGCCGCCCCTCAGACCTTGCCCAACGGGGCTGAGCCCGCCCTTCGTGCCGCCATCCAAGCGGCAGACGAAGCTTGGTCGACCGCCTACATCGCGGCCGACACCGCAGCAATGCGGCGGCTCTATACGTCCGACGTCGTGAGCATGCAGGCCGATGCGCCCGATATCATTGGGGTGGACGCCATGGTACGCGACCTGGCCCGGGGATTTGCAGGTCGAACGGACACCACCGTGCGAATCGATACCCGGATGGAGACCTTGGAGCACAGCGGCGACCTGGCCTGGGAAACCGGCCACGTCACGCTCTTCATGCGCAGCCGGGAATCCGCCGACACCGGCGCGCAGCCCCACCGGTTCAAGTACATCACCTTTTGGCAACGCGGCACCGATGGGCAGTGGCGGATCCGTCGCGATCTCGGTGTCGGCGACCCCGCTTCGACGCACTAGGGGAGCTCTGCTGCCGTACCTTCACCACTTTCCGAGCCGACGATGAGCCTCGACGCCTGCCTCCCCGCCGAGTTACGCGGGCCCGACACCACGATCACGAAGATTGGGGTGGGACTCTCCGGCGCCGGCGTCCACCGCGTCGAGGCGGAGGGCCGAGCGTACGTGCTCAAAGTTGCCGCCGAGGGGCAGCCGCTCGCCGACTGGCGGCGCATGCTGTTCATTCTGCGCGCGGCGGCTGACGGGGGCCTGGCGCCCCGCGTCGTGCACGTGGACGAATCGCGGCGCGCGATTGTGAGCGAGTTCATCGCGGACCAGTCGTTCCCACGCCTCTACCGCGACGCGCGCACACGTGCCGACGCACTCGCGCTGCTCGGGGCGACACTTCGCCGCGTCCACGCGCTCCCGGTGCCGCCCGACGCGGTGCCGAGCGAGCCGCGCCATCTGCTCGACACGATATCCAAGCAGTGGGCAAGCCGCACGCTCCCGCGCGTGGCGCTCGATGCCGTGGCGCGCGCGCTGAAGGAACCGCCCCCCCCCGCCGAGCGCGCGCTCGTGCTGAGCCACAACGACGCGAATCCGACGAACCTCGTGCTCGACGGCGAACGCATCCTGTTCCTCGATTGGGATGTCGCCGCGCCGAACGATCCGCTCTACGACTTGGCGGTCGCGTCCCTGTTCCTGCGCATGGACGAGGTGACGTGTCGGCAGCTGATCGCGGCGCACGACGACGCGCCGCCGTCGCCGCTGCCGCACGTGTTCCTCTATTACCGGTGGCTGGCGGGAGTGATGCTCGGCGTGGGGTTCCTCGCCCTCGCGTGCGAAGTTGGCCACGACGGCACGGCGGAACCTGCGACGCTCGAGGCGGTGCCGCCGCTCGGAGAGTTCTACTCGAAGCTGCAGGCCGGCGTCCTGAGTCTCGCCACCGGCGAGGGGCGCTGGGCATTCGGGCTCGGGCTCCTGAAGGAGGCACACGCGCTCAAGCTAACGGTACACATCACGCCGATTCCCGACCTTCACGACGCTGACGATCAGTGCATCGTCCACGATCTCATATAGAATCCGGTAATCGCCCTGGCGCAGTCGGTATTTGTCCTCCCCGCTCAGCTTTTCAGATCCCACTGGGCGGGGGTTGCCGGCAAGTCCTTGGATCTTGGTCACGACCCGTTTGCGATCCCTTGCGGGTAGCGCTTCAATCTCCTTCGCTGCCGAGCGCTTGATGCGGACGTTATAGCGCGCCACGACGCTTCATGTCGCGGACGAGGTCCTCGAAGGCGAGGGTAGGCTCACTCGCCCGGTCGCGGAACGCCGCCAGATCCTCGGCGTCCTCAAGGAGGTTTTGCCGGACCGCGGAGTTCACCAGCTCCGAGATACTCTGGTGCGTTTCGGCGGCCTTGACCCGCAGCGCCTTGTGGATGCCTTCATCGAAGTAGACGGTAGCCCGTTTGGTGGTAGTCATGGCTCGGAAAATGACGTCATAACGTTGTGACGTCAAGGACCACCGCTGTTTGGTTCGCGACGCACGGATGATGTCACGCCGAACCCCGCCGCCCCTTCGGGGAGCGGGGCAGGCTCCGGCGGCGGAGCCGAGGTGATGGTACGTGCATTTAGGCGCGAGCGTCAGCTCGCGCGGCACGGCCAGCGAACACGTTTAGGATCGACCGTAAGGTCGATCAGTCGCGACCAATGATGCTTGCCCTACAAAGCCACGATCCAGAGCGCCCGTTGGCGCGGGCAGGGGGCATCGGTCGCCCGACGGACCTTCATTGCTCGTGCCGGGCGACTTTACAGTCGCCCCTGAATGTGGGCATCGTTCGTCGAGGTTCATTGGTCGCGCGGCGGACGTTCATTGGTCGCGCCGATCGACCTTACGGTCGATCCTAATGGTCGATCCTAAATGCGGTGGCGATGCGCAAGGCGGGTTTACCCGCCATCTGTGCCGAGCCCAG
>JBDTNH010000089.1:0-10033 GCA_039933845.1 Gemmatimonadota bacterium | reverse complement strand
TCCCGACATTCCGGTGCACACGGAGATTGTCATCGAGGAGTGACGTCAGCGATCGGCGTTCCGTTGCCATGAGCCGTACATGGGATTTGGCAGCATGAACCACCCCTGGCCGAACTGGTCGAGCGCGCCAGCAGCCTCACGGGCATCCTGTGACAGTCCGGGAAAGTCTTGGACGTTGTCGCCGATAAAGGCGATGACACGGAGCGGCCCGAACCCCGCCCTCGCACTGCCCTGGCGCACCTGCTCGAACCGTGGATTCTTGTCGCTCGGACCAACCGGCTGACAGAGGACCAGATCGGCCCGGACCCCGACCGATTCGAGGTTGCTCCGGGTGTCGGCACAGAGCGAGTCGGCACGATTGGTGACCACCGCGATCCGGCCACCGGCCGCTTGCACCGCGTGCACGAACGCCACGGCGCCGGGCACGGCCGGGGCGGCACGCTCGCGGACCCACGGCGTCCAGGTCCGATCAGAGAAGGTCACCCCCGCGAGCGCCATGCGCCGTTGATGCTCGGAGTTGTCGAGGATCGTCTCGTCGACGTCGAGGATCACGACCCAACTGCCTGCCGGCAGCCCACCGGACACATCGCGGACATAGGCGGTTGCGGTGCGATAGATCTCGAGTGTCAGCGCCGGGTACTCGGCAGCCGTCCGCACCCACTTGACGTCATTGGGGAGCACGACCGCGGAGGGTGTCATGGTTGGCGCGCCGGAGTGACACGCGGCAGCGAGGGTCACCAAGGCGAATGGCATCACACGTTGAAAGATCATCCACGAAGAATCACCCCAACCACCCGGCCCCGCAATCGGTTGATACCCACACAGCAAAACGGCCGACCCATTGAGGGTCGACCGTCATCGAAGCGCCACGCATCTCGCTTCTCGCTTCACGCTTCTCGCATCAAGCCGTCACCGGCTCCGCAGCTTCGGCACTGACGTCGGCCGAGGCCTCGTCGGTGGTCGCATCCTCGACCACGTCGATGACGCTGGTATGCTTCACGACCGGCTGGCAGAAACGCTCACCCAGCACACGGACCTTGGCGAGCTCATCCGGGCTCATGTCCGGATAGCGGTCGGCCAGATACTGCATCGTGTCGTCCATCCACTCCTTCTGATGCTCGGGGGCCGCCTCGAGGACGCCACACCGGAGCACATGACTGAACAGCTCATCCCGCGCCTGGTCGAGTGCCGTCGGCATCGAGGAGGTCCGGGGGGCCTTCTTTTCCTTCTTCGACATTTACCATCCTTACGCTGAACCTGAGGCGGAACATCCGCCCCGAATGAAATACGTTGCGACCCCACCAATATAGGGAATCCGTTCACCTGAGGGCAAATCCGGGCTAGATTCTCCGGCTATTCGGTGGGGCTGGCTGGTCCCTCCGTCGGCGCGGCATATCAATGGATCCCGCGCCCTCCGAGGCGATCCCGACCGGGACCGCGCTCGCCGAGGGCCGTCACGGAGGCAGGCGCATGGCTGGTCAGAAGTCGTTCAATGTGGTGCTCGGGGTGGTGGCCGTTGCCGGGCTGGCCTGGCTGGCGATGCGGACCCTGGGGGCACCGGACCTCCCGGTCAGGGCGGCTCAAGGGACGCCCGACACCACCGGCTTCACTGGCTATGTCATCGGTTCGGCCGATGCCCCCGTGGAGATCACCGAATATGCGGATCTCCAGTGTCCCCAGTGTGCGAGCTTCGATCAGGTGCAATGGCCTGACATCAAGACTCGCCTGATCGACACCGGCAAGTTGCGCTTCCGTTATCGGGATTTCCCGCTCGACAACATCCATCCAGAGACGCGAATCGCGATGCACGCCGCGGCATGTGCAAACGATCAGGACCGGTTCTGGCAGATGAAGGATCGGATCTATGCCGGACAGAACGACTGGGCCTTCAAGGGCACCGGCGCCGCCTACGATGTGATGCGCACGATCGCCACTTCCGTTGGGTTGAACGCCGATGCCTTCCAGACCTGCATGACCGGCGGGACCCATGCCGCGCGGATCGAGGCCTCGCTGGCCGAATCGGTGCGCCTGGGGGTCGGTCAGACGCCGACCTTCCTGATCGAGGGTCGCCTCTACCCCGGCCTGATCGGCTCCGACCAGATGGCACACATCGTCGATTCGCTGACGGCGATGAAGGGTGCCCCGACCCAGTGAGCGACGTCGGCAAGAAGGCGTCGCTGGGCGCGCTCGCCTTCGCCGCCATCGGGGTGGTGTACGGCGACATCGGCACGTCCCCGCTGTACGCACTCAAGGAGTGCTTCTACGGCCCCTATGCCATGACCGTCAGTCGAGACAACATTCTCGGCGTGCTCTCGCTGATCTTCTGGTCGCTCAACTTCGTGGTGTCGTTCAAGTACATCAGCATGGTCATGAAGGCCGACAATCGGGGCGAGGGAGGCATCCTCGCCCTCCTCGCATTGGCCCGGCCCGGCGGGAAGCCACGGGGCCGAGGGGTCTTGCTGCTCTTCGGGTTGTTCGGCGCGGCATTGCTCTATGGCGACGGCATCATCACACCGGCGATCTCCGTGCTCGGCGCGATTGAAGGCCTCTCATTCAAGACCGCGCTGTTCGAGCCCTACGTGGTGCCGCTCGCCGTCGTGATCATCTCGGCGCTCTTCTACGTCCAGCGTCGCGGTACCGCCGGTGTGGGGAAGATCTTCGGGCCAGTCACCTCGGTCTGGTTCTTCTGCATCGCCCTGCTCGGCATCATGGGCATCGTGCACAATCCCGATGTGCTTGCCGCGATCAATCCCTGGTACGCCGTCACCTTCTTCACGCGCGAGGGGATGACCGGCGTGGTGGTGCTCGCGGCCGTCGTCCTGGTGATCACCGGTGGCGAGGCCCTGTACGCCGACATGGGGCACTTCGGACCCAAGCCGATCCGCCTGGCCTGGTTCGCCGTGGTGCTTCCGGCGCTGGTGCTCAATTATTTCGGCCAGGGCGCCTGGCTGCTGGCCCACCCCAGCGCGGTCGGGCCGGGCTTCAACCCGTTCTACGAGCTGGTACCGTCGTGGGCGCTCTATCCGATGATCGTGATTGCCACCGGTGCCGCCGTGGTCGCCTCACAGGCGCTGATCTCCGGGGCGTACTCGCTCACCCAGCAGGCCATGCAACTCGGCTTCGCGCCGCGCATGCGAATCATTCATACCTCGCACACCGAAAAGGGCCAGATCTACATGCCCGAGGTGAACACGGCGATCTGGGTGGCGTGCATTGCACTCGTGCTGGCCTTCCGTTCGTCGGAAAATCTCGCCGCCACCTACGGCGTCGCGGTGAGCGGTACCATGCTCACCACCTCGGTGATCTTCGCGTACGTGATGCGGCTCCGCTGGAAGTGGTCGCTCGCGCGGGTGATCCCGATCACGCTGCTCTTCCTCACCGTCGATATCGCGTTTCTTGGCGCCAATCTGCTCAAGATCCCGCACGGCGGCTGGTTCCCGATCGCGGTGGCGTTGGTCGTGTTCTCGCTGATGTGGACCTGGAAGGGCGGCCGTCGCCAGGTCATGGCCATCCTGCGCGAGAGCTCATTGCCCCTCGATCTGTTCATCCCGGACATCGCGCGGCGCAAGCCGCACCGGGTCTCCGGTCTCGCGGTGTTCATGACCTCGATCCCCGATGTCGCGCCGCCCGTGCTGTTGCATCACCTCAAGCACAACAAGGTGTTGCATGAGAAGGTGATCCTGATGACGATCGAGCCCCAGGAGATCCCGCAGGTCGCCGAGGCAGACCGGGTGACGGTCGAGGCGAAGGGCGTCGGAATCTTCGAGGTGATCGCGCGCTACGGTTTCATGGAATCGCCCGATGTGCCGGCCGTGCTCGCCCAAGTCGGGCCGGCGCTGGTCACCGACACCGAGGACACGGCGCCATCGATCCGGATGACCGACATCACGTTCTATCTCGGGCACGAAACGCTCATCATTCGCCCGCGGAAGCGCGGCGTCGCCCGCGCACCGGGGGCGATGGTCGGCTGGCGCGCGCACCTCTTCTCGCTGATGTCCAAGAACGCCCAGAGCGCCTCGGCCTACTTCGGCCTGCCGCCCAATCGCGTCGTCGAGCTGGGGGCGCAGATCCAGATCTAGCGCCTATTCCTTCCCCTCGTACTCCTCTTTCAGCTTCGCCACGACGTTGGGATCGGCCAGGGTCGTCGTGTCGCCCAGGGTCCGCCCCTCGGCGATGTCGCGCAGGAGGCGCCGCATGATCTTGCCGCTGCGCGTCTTGGGCAGGTCGGCCGCGAAGAGGATGTCGTCGGGCCTGGCGATCGCGCCGATCTTCTTGGCGACATGCTCCCGCAGCTCGTCGCGGAGCGCGGGTGAAGGACGCTGTCCCTCGCGCACCGTGACGAACGCCGCGATCGCCTGACCCTTCAGGTCGTGCGCCTTGCCCACGACCGCGGCCTCGGCGACGGCGGGATGATCGACCAGGGCACTCTCGATCTCCATGGTCCCGATGCGATGACCCGCCACGTTGAGCACGTCATCGACCCGTCCGAGGATCCACCAGTAGCCCTCCGCGTCGCGCTTGGCACCGTCGCCGGCGAAGTAGCGTCCCGGGAACCGGCTCCAGTAGGTCTCGTGATAGCGCGCGTCATCGCCATAGATGGTGCGGAGCATGCCGGGCCACGGAGAGATGATCGTGAGAAATCCCCCCCCCGGACCCTCGACCGCGACGCCATCACCATCGACCAACTCGACCTCGATGCCGGGGAACGGCACGGTGGCGCTCCCCGGCGTGGTGGTGACGACGCCTGGCAGCGGCGTGATCATGATCCCGCCGGTCTCGGTCTGCCACCAGGTGTCGACGATCGGACAGCGCTCGCCCCCGATGTGGGTGTGGTACCACATCCACGCCTCGGGGTTGATCGGCTCACCGACCGATCCGAGCAAGCGGAGCGTCGAGAGATCATGCCGTGCCGGGTGTTCGGCGCCCCATTTCATGAAGGCGCGGATCGCGGTCGGCGCGGTGTAGAGCACGGTCACGCCGTGCTTCTCGACCAGATCCCAGAACCGATCGCGTTCGGGCCAGTCGGGAGCGCCCTCGTACATCAGGACGGTCGCGCCATTGGCAAGCGGCCCATACACCACGTACGAATGCCCGGTGACCCAGCCGACGTCGGCGGTGCACCAGAAGACATCGTCGTCCTTGAGATCGAAGACCAGGCGTGTGGTCGCGGCCGCCTGCACCATGTAGCCACCGGTGGTATGCACGATCCCCTTCGGTGAACCGGTCGTCCCCGAGGTGTAGAGAATGAAGAGCAGGTCCTCCGCGTCCATCGCTTCGGCCGATGCCTTGCCGGGCTCGGCGTCGAGGAGCCGGTGCCACCAGTGATCGCGACCCGCCACCATTGGGCAGGTCGTCGCATCGATCGCACCGCCCCCACGGTGCACCACCATCACGTGCTGAATCGAGGGGCATTCCGCGAGCGCCTGATCGGCGGTGCGCTTGAGCTGCACCACGCCACCGCGCCGGTACCCGCCATCTGCCGTGATCAGGCAGATCGCATCGGCATCATTGATCCGGTCTCGCAACGAGTCCGACGAGAATCCTCCAAACACCACCGAGTGAATCGCACCGATCCGGGCGCAGGCCAGCATCGCGATCACCGCCTCGGGGATCATCGGCAGGTAGATCGCGACCCGGTCTCCGCGGCCGACGCCGAGCCGCCGGAGCGCGTTGGCTGCCCGACAGACGTCGCGGTGGAGCTCCCAATACGTCAGCACCCTCGAGTCCCCCGGTTCACCCTCCCAGATCAATGCCGCCTGATTCCGACGCGCGCCACCGAGGTGACGGTCGAGGCAGTTGACGCTGGCGTTGAGCTTCCCCCCCACGAACCACTTGGCGTGGGGGAGTTGCCAATCGAGGACCGCGCTCCACGGGGCGATCCAGTCGAGGCGGCGAGCCTCCGCCTCCCAGAAACCCAAGCGATCTGACTCGGCCGATTGGTAGGTCAGGGAGGTGGCCACCGCCCCACGGGCGAAGTCGGCTGGGGGAGGGAAGCGACGGTCTTCGGTGAGCAGGGTGTCGAGCTGGTCGGCCATGGCGGGTGCCGCTCCTGTGGCGGGGAAGCCTCAAATCTATCGCCGACCGCCACGCGGAGGTCTACTGTCAAAAAATTTGACATCTTGTCCGGGCCCGCGGATCTGGCAAGGCCTTTGCTCTTGAAGGGGCATGACCATACCGACCGTGCCGGGGACCGATTGACCGTGTCGAACGCCTCCCGCTCCCTCCGGGTGCTGAGCGCCCCAGGCGACCTTGGACTCACCACCCGGGGTGCCTTCCGCGAAGCGGCCAACGAGCTGCTCGATGAACTCCCCGAAGGGAGTGGCGAGCTGGTGATCGATCTGGGCCCGACCCGGACCGTCGATTCGTCGGGGCTGGGCGCGTTGATCATGATCCAGCGGCACGCCGCCGATCGACGTCAGCGCGTCGTGCTGCGCGGCGTCGGCCCCGAGCTGGAGTACCTGCTGGTGCTGACGAAGCTCGATGACCTCTTTAGCTTCGAGGGATAGGCCAGGCGTAGGGGCGCAACATGTTGCGCCCTTACACGGGACCTGACGTGCGACGCGGGCCCGTTCGATCGTGCGCCCTTACACGGGACCTGGTGTGCGACGCGGGCCCGTCCGCGAGGTGCAAGGCATAGGTGCCGAGCCACAGCTAAGTTGCCCCCCATGCCGACCCACCCCCTCGTCCGCGCCACCGGGCTCGTCCGTCGCTTCGGCCTGATTCGGGCGCTGGACCAGGTCTCCCTCGAGGTAGACGCCGGCGAGCTGGTCCTGCTGCTCGGGGCCAACGGCGCCGGCAAGACCACCTTGCTTCGAGCGATCGCTGGGTTGGTTCGGCCACTCCGCGGTCGAGTCGAGGTATCCGGGCGCGATGTGCATGCCGATCCCGGGGCTCGTGGGCAGCTCGGATTCCTCTCGCATCACGCCATGGTGTATGATGACCTCACCCCCCGTGAGAACCTCCGGTTCCACGCAGCGTTGCATCGGCTCGACGGCGCAGAACGCGAGATCAGCGGAGCACTCGAGCTGGTGGGTCTCACGGGCCGCGCCGACGCGCCCGCCCGCGGGTTCTCTCGCGGGATGCTGCAGCGACTGGCCCTCGCCCGTGCCGATCTGCATCGGCCACCGCTCCTGCTCCTCGACGAGCCGTTCACCGGACTCGATCCTGTGGCCGCCGCCGCCTTGCGTCAGCGTATCGAGGCGTGGCGAACCGATGGACGCGGTATCATCGCGGTGACCCACGATCCGGCGACACTCTGGGACCTCGCGACGCGGGTCGTCGTGCTGGAGCGCGGCCGCCTGGTGCACGACCAGCCTCGCGTCGGTGAGCTCGCCGCCTTCCGACCGGCGCTCGACGAGTGGTTCCGCGCATGAACTTTCTCCGTGCGGTCCTGGTGATCATGGCCAAGGACCTCCGGATCGAGGCGCGCCAGCGGACGGCGCTGCTCACCACGGTCACGTTTGCGATCCTGGTCCAGCTGATTTTCGTCTTCGCACGTCCGGCCGGCGAGCTCTCATTGGCGGCGATCGCCCCCACCGTGCTGTGGGTGATGCTCTCGTTCTCGAGTATCGTGGTGCTCAATCGCGGCTTCCTGCTCGAACGGGAGCACGGCGCGCTCGATGGCATCCTGCTGGCGCCGGTGTCACGGGTCGCGTTCTTCTGGGGGAAGTGGCTCGCCAACACCCTGATGGTGCTCGCGGTGCTGGCCATCGCCTTCCCACTCTGGGTGCTCTTCTTCGGTGTGCCGATCGGCGCCGCCCTGCTCGGGGTGCTCGGCATCCTGATCCTGGCCCTCATCGGCTTCACGGCGTCCGGGACACTCTTCGCCGCGATGACCGCGCGGACGCGCTACGCCGAGCTGCTGCTGCCGGTGCTGCTCTTGCCGTTCCTGATACCCCCGATCTTTGCGGGCACCTCCGGTTCGGTTAGGCTGTTGCAGGGGCGTCCGTTCGACGAGATCGCCGGGTGGCTTAGAATACTGGTGATCTACGACGTGGGATTCCTGGCACTCGCGTCCCTGCTCTTCCCGCACGTGGTGGACGAATGACACTCGACAGCGCGGCCGCGACTCGCTCGATACGACGAGGTCGACTCCTCACCCTGGTGGCTCTCCTCGGACTCGCCGGACTGTATGTCCTGGCGATCCAGTTCACGCCGACCGAGCGGTTCCAGGGGCTGGCGCAGAAGATTTTCTACGTGCATCCGCCGGCCGCGTACGCCATGCAGCTCGCCTTCGTGATGACGGGCATCACCAGCGCGCTCTACCTTTGGCTCCGCGATCCACGGCTCGATGCCTTCGCCGAAGCATCGGCAGAGGTCGGCATGTGGCTGGGGTTGATTGTCGTGATCACTGGGCCGATCTGGGGCCGGCCGGCGTGGGGGGTCTGGTGGGCCTGGGATCCGCGGCTCACCTTCACCCTGATCGAGTTGATGGTCTTCGCGGGTTACTTCGCCCTCCGGTCCGCGGTGCAGGAGCCGGAGGAGCGGGCCAAGTTCGCGGCGGTGGTCGGAATTACCGCGCTGGTGCTGGTGCCGTTCAACCACCTCACGGTCTATCTCTTCGCGAGCCAGCATCCGACCCCGGTCGTCCTCGATCCCGGTGCGCTCGGCAGTCCCGAGTCCAAGCTGCCGCCGGCGATGCTCCGAACATTCCTCACCGGGATGAGCGTCTTCACCCTCTTCTACCTCGGCTTCGTCATGCAGCGCTACGGCATCGGCGTGCGCCGACTGATCCGGGAGCACGCCGATGCCTCCTGACAACGGCAACTACGCGATCGCCGCCTACATCATCGTCGCCGTGGTGGTGACGCTGTACGCGATCATTTTGTGGAGACGCGGCCGTCAGGCCGCGGTGCGGTCGGCCACGCGCGGAGCCGAGATCTCGGTGAATGTTCCTCGTGAGGCGGACCAGACCGCGGCCATACGGCCGCGGCTCGGCTGACGCGCCATTCAGCCCTCCGTCGCCATCACCGGTTCGTCGGACCGGTTCTCCCGCAGCAGCACATGGTGCCAGAGCAGCGCGGCGAGCACGGCACCGATGATCGGCCCGATCCACCAGACCGCCTGCGCCGTCATGTTGCCGGAGATCACCGCGGGGCCGAACGCGCGCGCGGGGTTGAGTGCCGCACCGGTGAGCGGGCCACCGATCATGATGGTGAAGAAGAGCGTGAGGCCGATCCCGAAGCCGCCGATCTTCGGCGCATTCGGTGCGACCGCGGTGCCCATGACGGCGCTCATCAGGAAGAAAGTCAGTACCGCCTCGATCGCGACGCCCTGATTGAAGGTCACGCGGGGCGACAAGGCTGGCGTGCCCCAGCCTGCGAGATCCCCGATGCTCACCGGCAACAGCATCCGTGCGACGGAGACGGCAAAGACCGCAGCGGCGAGCTGGATCAGGATGTAGGCGATGGCATCGCGCGGTGCGATCTTCTTGATCGCAAGCAGGCCGATGGTGATGGCAGGATTGAGGTGTGCACCCGAGATGTACATCGTCGCGGAGACAGCGACCGAGAGCACGATCGCGTGGACGAGCGCGATCCCCAACAGGCCGGTGCGTGCTCCAGGAAACGCGTCCATCACCACCACACCACATCCGAAGAAGACCAGCGCGAAGGTGCCAAACAGTTCTGCGACGATCCGGCGTGTGAGTGAGGGCATCGGGCCTCCTGGCGAGGTGGTGCAGAGCCTGCGGGGACGGGGCGAATCTACATCATTCCGGCGCGGTGAGTACCAGGGCGGCGTTGGCGCCCCCAAAGCCGAACGACTGCTTGAGGATCACGCGTGGTTGGGCGGCGACGCCCGACGCCGGCACGAAAGTGAGCGCACCTTCCACGACCGGGTTCTCGAGATTGAGCGAGCCGGGCACCCAGGAATGCCGAAGGGCCATCGTCGCCAGTGCCGTCTCGATGGCGCCGCTCGCTCCGAGCGCATGGCCATGCCACCCCTTCGTGCTGCTCACCATGAGTCGATCGGCGTGCGCGCCGAAGACTTCGCGGATCGCGGCCGCCTCGCCCGCATCATTGAGCGGCGTCGA
>JBDTNH010000088.1:0-10035 GCA_039933845.1 Gemmatimonadota bacterium | reverse complement strand
GTCGAGTAGATCACCTCGCGCTGCTGGTTCATGACGTCGTCGTACTCGAGCAGGCGCTTCCGCGACTCGAAGTTCTGCAACTCGACGCGCTGCTGTGCGCTCTCGATCGCCGCAGTGATCAGCTTCCCGGTGATCACCTCGCCTTCCTCCGCCCCGCCCTTGTCCATCATCCGTGAGATCCGATCCATGCCGCCGAACAGGCGCATGAGATCGTCCTCGAGGGAAAGGAAAAAGAGCGACTCGCCTGGGTCACCCTGACGACCCGACCGTCCGCGCAACTGCCGGTCGATCCGGCGCGATTCATGACGCTCGGTGCCGACGATGTGCAGACCGGCCTCTTCGAGCGTGAGGTCGAGTGACGGATCCAGTTTGATGTCGGTGCCACGGCCCGCCATGTTGGTCGCGATCGTGATCGCGCCGCGATGGCCTGCCTTCGCCACGATTTCCGCCTCGCGCTGGTGATACTTCGCGTTGAGGACCTCGTGGGTCAGGCCGCGACGCTTGAGCTGGCGCGACAAGGTCTCGGAAATGTCGACGCTGGTCGTGCCGATCAGGACCGGCCAGCCCATCGCGTGAATCCGCTCGACCTCGTCGATCACCGCGTTGAACTTCTCGCGCCGGGTCTTGTAGATGCGATCCGGCAGGTCGGATCGTGCGATCGGCCGATTGGTCGGGATGACGGCGACATCCAGCCCATAGATCTGGAAAAACTCAGTCTCCTCCGTCTCGGCCGTGCCGGTCATGCCCGAGAGCTTCTCATACATCCGGAAGTAATTCTGGATCGTGATCGTGGCGAACGTCTGCGTCTCGCCCTTGACGGTGACGCCTTCCTTCGCCTCGACCGCCTGGTGCAGGCCATCGGACCACCGACGCCCATGCATGATGCGGCCCGTGTTCTCATCGACGATCAGGACCTGCCCCTCCTGGACGATGTATTCGGTCTCCCGCTCGTAGAGTGCGTGCGCCTGCAGCAGCTTGTGAATCACGTGCAGTTGCTCGCTCTTCTTCGCGTAGGCGGACTCGACCTCATTCCGCTGGGTGAGCTTCTCGGCTGGTGTGAGATCCGGATCCTCATCGATCGCCCCGATCTCCTGCGAAATGTCGGGGACCACGAACAGGTCGGGATCGTTCGGTGAAAGGGCCTCGGCGCCGGCATCGGTCAGGTGCACCGAATGCCCCTTCTCATCGAGCACGAAGAAGAGCGGGTCCTCGATGGTGCGCAGATTCTGCTGCTTGATCGGGAGCTTGCGGTCGGCGATATAGTCGAGCTCGGTGCGGGTCACGAGCTGCTGCACCCCCGTCTCATTGAGCAGCTTGAGGAGTTGCTTGTTCTTGGGGCTGCCGAGCTTCGCCTGGTAGAGGCGGACGCCGCCCTCGACCCGCGTCTTGTCGTCGCGGATCAGGCGATCGCCCTCGGCGACGAGGCCACTGACCACCTCCATTTGCCGCCGCACGATGTCGAGCACCTTGGGGTTGTAGATGCGGTAGGCGTCGCTGTCCTCCTCGCCCACCGGTCCCGAGATGATCAGCGGCGTCCGAGCCTCGTCGATGAGGATCGAGTCGACCTCGTCGATGATCGCATAGACGTGCTCGCGCTGCACCCGTTGCTCGACCGAGAAGACCATGTTGTCGCGCAGGTAGTCGAAGCCGAACTCATTGTTCGTGCCGTAGGTGATGTCGGCGTTGTACGCCTCCCGCCGCTCCGGCGACGACGGCTGCGTGTCGTCGAGGCAGGCGACCGTGAGGCCCAGCCAGCCGTACACGTGCCCCATCCACTGCGAGTCACGACGCGCGAGGTAGTTGTTGACGGTGACCAGGTGCGCGCCGCGCCCCGGCAAGCCGTTCAGGTACATCGGCATCACAGCGACGAGCGTCTTGCCCTCACCAGTTGCCATTTCGGCGATGCTGCCGCGATGCAAGTTGATGGCCCCGACGAGCTGCACATCGTAGGGCACCATGTTCCAGGTCGTCTCCTGCCCGGTCACCGGGAAGGTCGTCCCCATCAACCGACGACAGGCCTCCCGGACGGTGGCGAAGGCTTCGGGGAGCAGATCATCCAAGGTCTCGGCCAGCGCCCGGGTGTACGCCTGCTCCGCGTTGTGCAGGTCGTCCTCGATCCGCTCCCGCTCGGCTGGGTCCCCGGAGTCGCGCTTCGCGCCCTTGAGTGCGAGTACGTCCTCGCGCATGGCACCAGTCTGCTCCTCGATGATGCCCCGGAGCTTGGCCGTCTGGCCCTGAATGGCTGCATCATCGAGCTCCGCGAGGCGGACCTCATGCTCCCGGATCTGGGCGAGGACCGGCTCCAACTTTTTTGCGGCGCGCGTATGTCGCGATCCGAGGATGGCATCGAACACCTTCTTGATCATGCGTCTCCACCTGGGGTCTGATACAGGGACAGCCCTGAAATGTAGTCGGCCACGGCGCCGGGCACCCATCCAGAGAGCCCCAGACCCAAGGCGGCTCGTGCCCGCACGGCGGTGCTGGAGATGGCCATGTCCGGGATCCGGACAGTGATCGCGAACGAGCCATCCGGGACCCCGGCGCGTCCCACCACAGCGATCGTGGCCAACCGCGCCACGGCATCCGGCTCGCGCCAATGGGGCAGCTCGAGCGCGGCATCACTGCCAAGGATGAGAACCAACTCCACGCCGGGGTGTTCGGTCGCGAGCTCGCGAAGGGTGTCCACCGTATAGGAGATGCCGCCCCGTGCCACCTCACGACCGTCCACGAAGCATCCCGGCAGCCCGGCGATGCCCAGCTCCACCATCCGCAGCCGGTCCAGCGCCGGCGCACCGTGGCCATCCTTGAGCGGCTGGCTCCCCGAGACCATGAACACGACGCGATCGAGGCCCAGTTGCTCCTGGGCAGACTGGGCCACGATCAGGTGTGCATTGTGGATCGGATCGAACGAACCGCCAAGGATGCCCAGTCGCACTCAGGACCCGGTCGTGGAATCGGGCGGGGTGCCGGCGAGGGTGGCGGGGCAACTCTCGGCGAGGCCCTCGGCGTCAGGATACGTGGTGCGGTAGAAGGCGCACATCTCCTTGACGTCCTCTACATAGCCGAGCTTCGCGTACGCCGCGACCAATCGAGCCATCGCCTCAGGTGCCTTTTTCGTGTCGGGATACTTCGCTACGAGATCCTTGTAGTAAATGATCGCCGCGTCGTGTGCCTTGTACTTCATGTAGAACTCGGCTGCTTGGAACTCCTTGATGGCGTACCACTCATCAAGCCCCGCAATGCGTGTCCGTGCGGTGTCCGCGTACCGCGTATCGGGATAGCGCGTCAGCAATTCCTGCCATGTGGCGACCGCCTGACCACCGTAGGTCGGGTCAAGCTCAGGTCGACGCCAGAGCTTCGCGTAGGCATCTCCGGCACGCAGCAACCCGACCGGAGCGAGCGAGTCGGTGGGGTAATCGTCCGCCACGCGCCGGAACTCGCGGACCGCCTGGAGGTAGCTCTTCTGCCCGAGCCGAGCTTCGCCGAGCGAGAGGCGAGCCATCGGAAGCCGGGGATCACGTCGGGGCAATTCGAGCATGAGGCGCTCGAAGGCGATGCCGGCTTTCCGCCAGTCCTGATCGGTAAATTTGGCCACGGCGTCGTTCCACATCGAGTCGAGCTTTTGGGGCGTCGACACGAGGTTCGCTGCCGGGACCGGCGTCGTCTGTGCCGACTTGCCGCCGCACGCAGCCAGGGCGAGGAACGAGAGGATGATTACGGTTCGTGAATTCACAGGGTGTCTGGCTCTCCGGTCGCCGACGACGCCGGCATGGTCCGGAGCCGCTCGAGGGCGAGTGCGGTAATCGTGTCGGATCCCGCGGAGGCCGCGGCCGCGGTGCGCCACGCAATCTGGGCGGCGAAGGGGTCTCCCTCGCTCAGGTAGACGTCACCCAGCGTGATCAGCGCACGACGACCGGCGGCACCCGCCGGGTCCATTGCCACCGTTGCATCGAGCAGCCGGCGCGCTGCCAATGTATCACCACTGGCCAGTGCCAACACGCCCGCCTCCAATCGACAGCCGGCCCGAACGTCGAGCACACGCCGTCCCAGTTCGTCTTGAACCCGCTCCGCAAGGGCATCGAGGACCGGACCGCCGGTGGTGCAGCCCTCAATCTCGAGGCGAGCCAATCCGAGAGCGAGCAGGCTCTGATTGGCAATGTCATTGGCCGGTGAGCCCGCGAGGATGGCCGGTACCAGGTCGATCACCTCGGCGGGCGGCGCCCCCGGTGTGAGCCGCAGGTTGAGGGCGAGCCGACCCACCGGCCAGTCCGGTGCAACAGCCCGCAAACCGAGGACCGCCGTGGTCAGCGCGAGCTGGTCGTTTCGCCGCCCAGCCAGAGCCGCGGTCCGAGCCAGACCGACGGCGGCCTCCCCCGATCGCTCGGGAGCCGCTTGAGCGAGGCGCTGGAAATCGACCGAGGCGCCCCGGAGGTTGCCCGCCTGAAAGGCTGCCTCGGCGCGCTTGGCCAGCACACTCGGAGAGGGATCCGCATTGGCGAGGGCGCTCGCCGCGTCCTGCCACCTTCCTTCAGATGCCGCGATGTCCGCGATCGTCTCAGGGTCGTGGCCGCGGGAGCACGCGATCAGCAGCAACATGACCACCCAGCTACCGCGAGTCACTCCGGAATTCGCTCCACCATGGCGAGATAGGCATTTACCCTCTCCAGATCGGGGCGTTCGGCGAGGCAGCCTTGCCATACATCGCGTGCCCCAGCGACATCGCCGGCCAGATAGCGAGCCAGGCCAAGATGCACATTCGCCTCGACCCAATCGGGGCGCCGCTCCAGGATGGTCTCGAGCTGTTCGCGAGCACGGAGGGGGTTCCCGTTCTCGATCAGGAGCCGAGCCAGGCGCATCCGGAGGTCATGGAACACGGGACCTAGCTCGACGGCCCGTTCGTACTGCGCGATCGCCTCGTGGAGGGCGCCGGCTTCGGCGTAGTGCTCCCCAAGGCGTGCGTGCTCATTGGCCAATCGCGCCGCGACCGGGGCCCCGAGTCCGGCCACCGGGGGCCCCTCTGCGGCCTGTGCGGCCTCGAACGAAGCCGAGGCCTCCTCCATCCGGCCGAGCTGGTTGAGCACGAGCCCACGGTGCAGGTGGGCCTCGACATACTGGGGGTTGAGCGCCACGGCCCGCTCGAACTCCACCAACGCCTCGTCGGTCCGTTCGAGCATGGTGAGCGAGAGGCCGCGCAGGTGATGCACATCGGCATAGGACCGGGCCGATCCTCCGAGATCCTCGAGACAGAGCAGCGCGCCGTAGTAGTCGCGTGCGCCGAAGCGGGCGCGCGCCGAGCCGATGAGTTCCCGCACCGAGATGTTCACCCGCCAACCTCCTGTCGAAACCAAGCCACGGTATGACGAAGGCCCTCACGAAGCGGCACCGTCGGACTCCACCCAAGCACGTCCCGTGCAAGCGTGATATCGGGCTGCCGCACCTTGGGATCATCTGCCGGCAGCGGCAGATATTCAACCTCTGATGTCGAGCCGGTGGCCTCGAGGACCTGCCGGGCCAGCTCAAGCATCGTGAACTCGACCGGATTCCCGACGTTGGTCGGTTCCTGGTGGCCGCTGTGAAAGAGTCGGGTGATGCCTTCGATGAGATCACTCACATAGCAGAACGAGCGTGTCTGGCTGCCATCGCCGTACACGGTGAGCGGCGATCCGCGGAGCGCCTGCACCACGAAATTGGACACGACGCGGCCATCCTCCGGTCGCATGCGTGGACCGTAGGTGTTGAAGATCCGGACGATGCGCGTATCGACCCCGTGATGCCGACGATAGGTCATCACCGCGGCCTCGGAAAATCGCTTTGCCTCATCGTACATGCTGCGCGGTCCCGTCGACGAGACATTGCCCCAGTAACTCTCTGGCTGCGGATGCACCAGCGGATCGCCGTACACTTCGGAAGTCGACGCCATGAAGAATCGTGCGCCCTGGACGCGCGCGAGCTCGAGCGCGTTGAGCGTGCCGGCGCTACCGACCCGGAGCGTCTCGACCGGGAAGGCCTGATAGTCGGGCGGCGAGGCTGGCGACGCGAAGTGCAGCACGCCATCGACCGCCCCCGCGATCTCGAGTCCATCGCTCACGTCAGCTTCGACGAACGTGAATCGTGGGTCGCCAGCGAGGTGCGCGATGTTCACCGGACGCCCGGTGAGAAAGTTGTCGACCCCGACCACCTCGTGGCCGTCGGCCAGGAAACGATCCGAGAGGTGCGAGCCGAGGAAGCCGGCCGCACCGGTGATCACGAGACGCATCAGGTCGTCCTCCGTCCGATGGTGGCGTGTCGGAATCCGAACGCGGCCATGCGTGGCGGGTCAAAGAGATTTCGGGCATCGATCAGGACCGGTGCGGAGAGTGCCGCCTTGATCCGGGCAAAATCAGGGTTGCGGTAGACCAGCCATTCGGTCATCACGCAGAGTGCGTCCGCGCCCCGCAGCGCAGCATACGGGTCCGGGACGAGGTGCACACGATCGCCCCAACGCTCCACCGCCACGGCCATCGCCTGTGGGTCGTGAGCCTGGACCCTCGCACCCGCGTCGAGGAGTGCGTCAACGAGCGTCACGGCTGGTGACTCGCGCATGTCATCGGTCCCGGCCTTGAACGAGAGTCCCCACACGGCGATGGTGCGCCCCGTCACCGAGCCGAGCAACGCGGTCAGCTTCTCGAAGACCACCCGCTTCTGGCGCACGTTCACCTGCTCCACGGCATCCCAGAGGTCAGGATCCATGCCGGCTTGACGTGCGGTGTGCACCAGCGCCTTCACATCCTTCGGGAAGCACGATCCGCCGTAGCCCGGCCCGGGGAAGAGGAACGCATTGCCGATGCGCGCATCGCTTCCGATCCCGCGACGCACGCTCGAGACATCGGCCCCGACCCGTTCGCACAGGTCGGCGACCTGGTTCATGAACGAGATGCGTGTGGCGAGCATCGCGTTGGCCGCGTACTTGGTGACTTCGGCCGAGGGAATGTCCATGAAGAGGATGGGCGCGCCGCTCCGA
The DNA here is from genome assembly GCA_039933845.1 of Gemmatimonadota bacterium. Lineage (GTDB taxonomy): Bacteria > Gemmatimonadota > Gemmatimonadetes > Gemmatimonadales > GWC2-71-9 > Palsa-1233. The sequence continues at coordinate 3,035 of JBDTNH010000088.1, read as the reverse complement.
ACGTACGGCGCGTACAGCTCACCCAGGAGCTGCTCGGCACGCGGATCGTCGACACCGAGCACGACGCGATCAGGTTTCATGAAATCGTCAATCGCCGCGCCTTCCTTGAGGAATTCCGGATTCGACGCGATCGCCACATCGGCGCTGGTGACCGCAGCAATGGCTTCGCGCACCCGAGCGGCGGTGCCGACCGGCACGGTCGACTTGGTGACCACGACCTTGAAGCGGTCGAGGTTCCCGCCGACCACCGCGGCCACGGCCAGCACATGCTGGAGATCAGCAGAACCGTCTTCGCCGGGCGGCGTGCCCACGGCGATGAACACCACGTCGGCATGGCGAACCGCGGCAGCAATGTCGGTGGTGAAGGTCAACCGGCCGGCGGCGACATTCCGTTCGACCAGTTCATCGAGACCGGGCTCGTAGATCGGCATGACGCCGCCTTCGAGCCCGGTGATCTTGTCGGCATCGCGATCGGCGCAGACGACGTCGTTGCCCGTCTCCGCGAAGCATGCCCCAGCCACCAGGCCGACGTACCCCGACCCGATGACGCTGACCCTCATCAGTCAGCCTTGCTCAAGACGTGTCGGGTGTCGACGGCGAGTTTCGCGTGCTTCTTGATCATCGACCAATCGATACCCGTGTGATCGGTCACGACGAAGACGACATCGGCCGCGGCCACGGACGCCGGCGTGAGGGGGACGGACACATAATCGTGGTCGGCCTCGGAGAACTTCGGCACGTACGGGTCGTGGTAACTGACGTCCGCGCCGTACTGGTGCAGGAGCCCGAGGATATCGAGTGCGGGGGACTCGCGCAGGTCATTGATGTCCTTCTTGTACGCCACGCCGATCACGAGCACCTTGGCGCCGTTGATCGATTTGTGGTGACCGTTCAACTCTTCCATCACCTTCCGGACCCAGAAGAGCGGCATCTCGCTGTTGAGCTCCCCGGCGAGGTCGATGAACCGCGTCTTGTAGTTGAGGCCGCGCATCTTCCAGGCGAGGTAATGCGGATCGATCGGGATGCAGTGCCCGCCCAGCCCGGGGCCGGGGGTGAACTTCATGAAACCGAACGGCTTGGTGGCCGCGGCATCGATCACCTCCCACACATCCACGCCCAACTTGTCGCAGACGATCGCCATCTCGTTGACCAAGCCGATGTTGACGCTGCGAAAGGTGTTCTCCAACAGCTTGACCAATTCCGCGGCTTCGGTGGTACTCACCGGCACCAGGGTGTCGATCGCTGGCTGGTACATGGCCGTCGCCACGCGGACACAGTCGGGGGTGATCCCCCCGATGACCTTCGGCGTGTTCTTGGTGTGGTACTTCAGGTTGCCCGGATCGACCCGCTCTGGCGAGAAGGCGAGGAAGAAGTCCTCGCCGACCGTGAGTCCGGTGCTCTCGAGCGCCGGCAGCATGATCTCGCGGGTAGTGCCCGGATAGGTGGTGCTCTCGAGGATGATCACCTGCCCCGCGTGGAGCGAGCTCTTGACCGCTTCGGTCGCCGCCACGATGAACGAGACGTCGGGGTCCTTGTACTTCGAGAGCGGAGTCGGGACACAGATCGAAATGGCGTCGGCCTCGGTCAGGCGGCGGGCATCGGCCGTGGCCTCGAACCGTCCGGTGGCCCGGAGGTCCGCGACCTGCTGCGATGTGATGTCCTTGATGTGGGAGACCCCGGCATTCAGCGTGTCTACCACCTTCTCGGAGATGTCGTACCCGAGGACCCGGAAGCCGGCGGCCCCCAGCTCCACGGCGAGCGGCAGGCCAACATAGCCGAGACCCACGATCCCGAAGGTGATATCCCGGCTCTCAACACGGGCGATGAGGTCATCTGCAAGGCTCATGACAGTCAGTACTCCAATGGCAGGGCAACCCGGTGGCCGTCGCGGGCCGCCAAGTAGGTGGCGATCAGCAGTTCGAGGGAGTGCAATCCCTCCCGACCGTCGGTTTCTGGAAGTTCCGTGCCGCGAAGGGTCCGGAAGACATTCTGGTAGTATCCCGCGTGGCCCGGGCCGTAGACCGAGGCGGTCTCGTAGCTGGCATCGGCAACCGCGCCGTCATCGGGATGACTGTCCGCAAATTCCCAATGATCGATGCGGTTGACCGCCACCCCGCCCAGCCGAACCGTGCCGTGCTCGCCGAGGATCGTCATCGACCCCTCGAAGTTTCGGGGGTGGGTCAGCATGGTCACCGCCATGGTCCCGAGGGTCCCACTCCGCCACCGGATGGCGAGCACCCCGCTGTCCTCGACTTCGATATTGCGGGCCAACGTGGCGGTATAGGCTTGGACGCTCTCGACCGGCCCCACGATCCAGTCCAGCAAGTCCACATAGTGACTTGCCTGGTTCATGAATGCCCCACCGTCGAACTCCCACGTCCCACGCCACGCTGCGCTGTCGTAGTACGACTGTGGCCGGGCCCAGAACACATTCACATTGACCATGTGGATGCGACCGAACCGGCCGAGGTCGACGGCGCGCTTGAGCAGCTGCACGGTGGCGTTCCGACGGTTCTGCTTCACCACGAAGAGCCGCACGTTCGCGGCGTCGCATGCGGCCACCATCGCCTTGCCGTCCTGCCACCGGGTGGCCATCGGCTTCTCGGTCACGACATGTCGGCCGGCCGCCGCACACTGGATCGCCTGCTTGGCGTGCAGCCCACTCGGCGTCGCCAGCACGACGACATCGGCATCGGAGCCGGCGAGTAGCGCATCGAGCGAGGCGAACCCCTTGGCGCCGGTCGAGGCGACTGCCTGGACCAGCGCATCAGGATCGACGTCGGCGACGGCGACGAGTTCACATTCATCGGCGTGCCCGGCGAATGCCTCGAAGTGCCTGGCGGCGATCCGGCCGCAACCGACCAGCGCCACGCGGATCTTGCGCCCGGTGATCGGCGTCCCGATGTGATCGGTGGCGCCGCTCATCGATAGAACTCCCGAATGGCACCGACGACCTCATCCTGCTGCGCGTCAGTGAGTTCTGGAAAGATCGGCAGCGAGATCACCTCATCCATCGCACGCTCAGTCTCTGGCAG
>JBDTNH010000087.1:0-10077 GCA_039933845.1 Gemmatimonadota bacterium | reverse complement strand
GCGAATAGCTCAGCTGGTCAGAGCGCCTGCCTTACACGCAGGATGTCGGGGGTTCAAATCCCTCTTCGCCCACTCCGGCGTGTAGGGAATGGCTCCTCTCACGTCCTATACTGGTGAACCCATCGGAGGTCCTGGGATGTTGAATCGTGTGATCACGCTGACTGCGCTCGCTGCCCTGGCGTCGGGCCACCTCTCGTCGCAGATCCCCCGGAATGCGCCTCGATTGGGTGCCCCCGCGGCGAATGCGACCCCGATCCTGGTCGCCAATCCGTACACCCCGCATGCCGCCGACTCGGCGCTGGCGGTGCAGATCGGCACGGTCTACCGCGGGCGGATGATCGACAAGGTGGCGGGGCGCTCGTGGAACGTGATCACGCGAAGCAAGATGAATGAGGCGCTCGCTGGGTATGGTTACCCCGCCGATGCCATTCTGTCGGCGCAGGGTGCTCGTGACCTTGCGCGGAACGTCGGGTCGACCCGTCTCATGATCTTCCCGACGCTCTCCAAGACCCAGGATGGCCGAGCCGAGCTCAAGGCGCGGCTCACGGGAACGTTCAACGCCAACGACATGGCGGGCTACATCGTCACCACCACCCAGGAAGCCGGCCAGAAGATTGATGACTTCGCCGAGAAGTCGGCCGACCTGATGAAGGACGCGCTCAGGGCCTACGCTGAAAACACGAGTTGTGTCGAGAACCGCTTCACCGATCCTGAAAAGGCAGCCGGTGCGGCCGAGAAGGCGATCAAGATCATCGACAAGTTCGCCCCAGCTGAGTACTGTCTCGGTCACATCGCGATGCTGAAGGATTCGACCAGTGCCGTGGCCGAGCAGCGCTTCCGAGATGCGCTGACGACCGATCCGCAGTCGCTGACGTCCTATAGCGAATTGGGGGTCATCTATCAGAAGCGCGCCGACTCGGCCCAGGTCATCTCGACCTACCAGCAGATGCTCCGGATCGAGCCGCTCAATGAGCGCCTGCGCGAGACCGCGTTTGATCTCTTCCGCCGCTACGGCAATCAGGACGCCGCCGAACAGGTCGCCGACGAGGGGATCCGGAACGACCCAAGCAATACCGACTGGTATGACCTCAAGAGCAACGCCTGCCTCGCACAGTCAAAGTTCGCGTGCGCCGTCACGGAGCTCGCGAAGCTCTACACGATTGACTCCACCCGTGCCGATACGGCATTTTTCCAGAAGATCTCGGTGTCTTCGCGACTCGCAGAGGACACGGCGGCCGTCGTCAAGTGGGCCCAGGTGGGTGCCACGCGCTACCCGGACAACCTCGGGCTGCTCGATGAGCTGAACAAGGCGTACGTGATGGTCGGCAATGTCGACGGGACCGTCTCGACGGCACGGCAACTCGCCGCGGCCGATCCGGAGACGTATGGCGATGCTGTCGTCCGTGCCGTGCAGGCGCTGATCACTGCCGATCGGCTCGAGGAGTCGCTCACCTTCACCGATTGGGTGCGGGATCATGGCAATCTCGAGACGAAGAACAACTTCGGCGCCTTGCTCGTGAACAAGGTGCAGCCGATGCTCGGGGGCGAGACCAAGAATCTCGATTTGGCCATCATCACCACCGAGAGCATCATCGTGGCCGGTGGCGATAATGCACAGGTCAATGGCTACGCCAACTATTTCCAGGGACTTGCCGCACTGATCCGGATCGGCGAACTCGACACCGAGGCGGCCGCCCAAAAGTCGTGCGTCCTGATCCCGCACATCGAGGAGCTTCACCAGAAGGCACTTCGCGGTCTCCCGGCAGGTCTGTCCATCCAGCCCGACGCGGCGCCCGGATACCTGAAGACCGCACAGGAATACGGCGCCCGGATTGCGGCCCTGCGCACGGCCTTCTGCAAGTAGCCCCACTTCCCACGGCCAGCTGACCTCACTAGTTTGGGGGGCTGGTCAAGAGGGGCTGTAGCTCAGTTGGTTAGAGTGCCGCACTGTCACTGCGGAGGTCGCGGGTTCGAGCCCCGTCAGCCCCGTTCTACCGCACCCCGCCTGGTTCGCCCGGCGGGGTGTTTCCTTTCCCCCCATGAGCGCCATGCCACCACCGCCCAGTCACGTTCCGGTCCTCCTCGAGCCAATCCTCGAATTGGCGGCTGGGGCCGCGCGCGTGGTCGACGGCACGCTGGGCCACGGCGGCCACGCTGAGGCACTGCTCGAGGCCGGCGTGACGGACCTACTCGGGATCGATCGTGACCCCGAGGCGATCGCGATCGCCTCGCAGCGCTTGGCGGGACGGCCATTCTCGGCGCTCCTTGCCACCTACAGCTCCGCCACGGCACTCGACGCCATCGCCGAGTTTACACCGGATTTCCTGCTCCTGGACCTCGGCGTCTCTTCGCGGCAGCTCGACGACACCGATCGCGGCTTCTCGTTCCGAGAGGGGGCACCACTTGATATGCGCATGGGCCCTGATGCGCCGACCGCGGCCGAATGGCTCGCCACGGCTGATCGGGACGAGCTCACGCGCGTGCTCGGGGAGTATGCCGACGAGCGCCGTCCAGGCCGCATGGCCAGCGAGATCGTTCGCCGTCGTGAGTCTCGATCGTTCGAGGTCAGCGACGATCTCGTCGGGGCCATCCGGGCGGTACTCGGTGCCCGTTCGGGCCCCGGTGACTTCGCCCGGATATTTCAAGCGATCCGAATCGCGGTCAACGACGAACTCGCGGGACTCGAGCGGGCCCTGCCCTCGATGCGAGATGCGCTCGCGCCCGGTGGATCCCTTGCCGTGATCAGCTATCATTCCGGGGAAGACCGTCTCGTCAAGCATGCCTTTCGTGACTGGAGCGTTGGGTGCGTCTGTCCACCCGCGTTTCCGCAATGTGTCTGCGGGCGCCTGCCACTCGGGGAGGCGGTGCCCCACCGGGCCATTGTGGCATCCGAGGCCGAAGTCCACTCCAATCCCCGCGCTCGGAGCGCCAGGTTGCGCCGGTTCCGTCGTGCCGCCCAGAGCGACTAAGGGTCGCTGGTTCGTCATTGCCTGGGTCGCGGTGTTCCTCACCGTGGCTGGGGTGATCGCGCTCCGCGACAAGCGCGGTTTCGCGATGACCGAGCAGGTCCGGACGCTTGAGGACTCGGCGCAGGTCCTCTCCGACGTGCGCACCACGCTCTCCGCTGATCTCGCCTTCCTCCTGTCGCCGGGTGAGGTCACCCGGCGCGGCATGCTCATCGGGCTCCGGATCCCCAGCGACAGCGAGATCGTCACCTTGCGCGTGCCGAGCCGCTGAGATGGCCAAGCCCGCAACGCGTATCCGATTCATGCAGGTGGTCCTCGGGCTCGCCACCGTGGCAATCGTGGTGCGGGCCTTCCAGCTGCAGATCCTCCAGCATTCCGCGTGGCATGCACGGGCCGAGTCGCGCGATGTGCGCACGCGCACGGTTCAGGCTCGGCGCGGAGCGCTGCTCGATCGGGATGGCGTGCCACTCGCCGTCACAGCGATCGCGTATCACATCTCCTTGGCTCACGACCAGATGGCGGATGCTGCCGCGGTGGCCCGGCTCCTCGAGCAGGATCTTGACCTACCGGCCTCAACCGTTCGGCGGGCAATGCAGCAGAGCGTGCCCTATTTCGATGGTCCCTTCTCAGGGGCGGAGGTCCAGCGCGTTCGACGCCTACGAGGTGTCGACCTGCACCAACTCGCCCTGCGGGAGTATCCGCTGGGCGCCGTCGGCCGCCGGCTGCTTGGGCGCACGGCGAACACGGCCAACACGGGAACCGAAGGGTTCGAGGCCGCATTTGATTCACTGCTGCAGGGTGTGCCTGGTCGGGAGCGGTACCTCCGCGACGGGCATGGGAACCGCCTGGCCATTCCCGGCGGCATGGTGCTCGAGCCGAGACCGGGGCGCGATGTCGTCCTCACGATCGACCACGAGTTGCAGGCGATCGCCGAGGAAGTGCTTCGGGACGCCACCGAACGACAGCGAGCGCAGGGGGGGGATATCGTGGTGCTCGACGTGACCAGCGGCGAGGTGCTGGCCGTCGCCTCGCTCCGGACGGTCACGCCCGGTGGACGGCCGGTGCCCACCAGCAGTGCGCTGGTCGAGTCGGCCGAGCCCGGCTCGACCGCCAAGATCTTCACCGCGGCGGCGATGCTGATGAACCGGGCCGACACCACCCCGCAACTCGGGGAGGATGGTGTCTGGGTGCTGGATGTTGGCGGCGGCCGCACCCGGACCATCCGTGACACGCACCGCGAATCGGGGTTCCTGACGCTTGGTCGCACCATCGCCGTCTCGAGCAACATTGCCATCAGCAAGTTCTCGCTCAAACTCTCGGCCGAGACGCAGTACCGGATGCTGCGCGACTTCGGCTTCGGCACGGGGACGGCTTCGGGCTTTCCCGGCGAGGATGAGGGGCGACTCGTCCCTCCCGCCGGCCTTGTCAATCGGATCTACTCGCAGACGTCCTGGGGCCAAGGCTACGAGTGGCGCGCGAGTTCGCTCCAGATCGCGGCCGGCTACGCTGCGATTGCCAACGGCGGCCACTACATCGCGCCGACCTTCCTGCGCGCCGTGCGCGATGACGGCCTCGGCCAAGCCGGCTGGCAACACCGCCCCGACACCCTCCGTCAGGTCCTGAGCGGCGAGGTCGACCATCGTCTGCTCGAGTACCTCAAGATGGCCACTGACAGCGGCGGCACCGGCATGGCAGCCCAGCTGGACCAGATCGGTGTGATCGGCAAGACAGGAACCGCGAAGCTCACGAACTCGGCGGGAGATTATTTCGGCGAGTACCGCGCAAGCTTCGCGGGAATCTTCCCGGCGAATCGACCGCGATTCGTGGTATACGTGATGATTGACCGCCCCGACGCGGGCAAGATCTTTGGTGGTGCCGTCGCCGCTCCCCTGGTCCGGAGCCTCGTGCAGCAGGCACTGGCCCTCGACAACTCTCCTCTCGGGGCTGGTGGCTTGGCGGCCGCGAGCATCGCCGCGAGCGAACTTCCCGAAGTGACTGCCCCAGTCAATGCGCCGACCCGCCGGCTCGCATTCCCGGATGACACGACCGCCGGCATCGCCGCGAAGCCGATTGCCGTGCCGGATGTTCGTGGGTGGTCGGTACGGGACGGCGTCTTCGCGTTGCACCGACGGGGCCTCTTGGTGCGGCTGCAGGGCGACGGTGCCATCAACCGGCTGGATCCCGCTCCCGGCGACAGCGTCGCCATTGGTAGCATTGTCTCCGTCCATGCGGGTGCGGATCGATGAATCTTCAAGCCCTGATCGACTTGCTGAGGCCATCGGCATTGATCACCGCTGCGCCGACCGACGACCCGGTCATCGGCGGACTTGCGGTCGACTCGCGTCAGGTCACGCCCGGCGCACTCTTCTTCGCCTATCCGGGGATCAGCTCGGATGGCCACGATCATGTCTCGCAGGCGATCGCCGGCGGTGCCGCGGCGGTCGTGGTCGAACGGCAGGTTTCGAGCGTGGTCCCGACCATCGTGGTCCGCGATGCACGCGCGGCCGCTGAAATCCTTGCGATCGCGTGGTACCACGACCCCATGCGACGACTCCGAATTCATGGCGTGACCGGGACCAACGGGAAGACGACCACCACCGCCATGCTCCGGCATGTGCTCGGCGCCGCAGGAGACTGCGGCAGCATCGGGACACTCGGTGCCTACGATGGTGCCGGCGAACGTGTGCCCTCGACCGCCGGGCAACTCACCACGCCCGGCCCCGTGGATCTGCAGCAGACCTTCCGGGCGATGCTCGACCGCGGCGTGCACACCGTGGTCATGGAGGCGTCGTCACACGCGCTCCATCAGGGCCGCCTCGATCGGGTCCCATTCGGGGGGGGGATATTCACCAACCTGACCCGGGAGCATCTCGACTACCATCCGACCATGGAACACTACCTCGCCGCGAAGCTCCGACTCGCCGAGCTGGTCGCCGCCACCGGCGTGCTCTCCGTCAACGCCGATGATCCGGCGTGGCAGGCGCTTCGGGCCGATGGACGCACCACGAGCTGGGGCACCGAGGCGACGGCAGATCTCCGGATCACCGACCTGGTCACTTCGGCGGGCAGCAGCCACTTCTCCCTCGTTGGGCCGTTTGGCACCGTGCCGGTGATCATCCCGCAACCCGGCGAGTGGAACGTCTCGAATGCCGCTGCGGCCACGGCACTCGCGCTCGGGCTCGGCATGCCGATTGCCGAAATCGTGGCTCGGCTCCAGACGTCGCCACAGGTCCCCGGCCGAATGGAGTTGCTCGCCTCGGCACCGATCCATGTCCTTCGCGATTACGCCCACACGCCCGATGCGATGACCCGCTTGTTGCAGACGCTGCGCGAGATCACGCCGGCGCGGGTGATCCTCGTCTTCGGATGCGGCGGTGACCGCGATCGGGGCAAGCGCGCCATCATGGGCGAGATTGCCGCGAAGGGCGCCGATCTCACGATCCTCACCAGTGACAATCCGCGCCATGAAGATCCCGACCGGATCATCGACGACATCGTCGAGCGGATGCCCCGGGCGAGCTACCAGCGCGAGCTCGACCGCACCGTGGCGATCGCGACCGCGCTCGGCATTGCGCGCGCGGGTGATACCGTGGTGCTGATGGGGAAGGGCCACGAGACCTACCAACAGATCGGCGATGTGAAGGAACCCTTCGACGAGAAGGCGATCGTGCGAGGATTGCTCGGGTGAGCCTCACCTCGCCCTACACCGCAGCCTTCGTGGCCAACACCCTCGGTGTCGAGGTGGGTGACGACCACTTTACCGCGATCCAGACCGACACCCGTTCGATCCTCCCGGGGGCACTCTTCGTGGCGCTCGCGGGTGAGCGATTCGATGGTCACGACTTCCTGGCCACCGCACGCGATGCCGGAGCACATGCCGCGGTGGTCCGCCGAGGGACCGCCCCCGTGGCGGGGCTGCGGTTGCTCGAAGTGAGTGACACGCTCGACGCCTGGGGCGATCTCGCCCGAGCCCGGCGACGACTGATCACCGGCCCGGTGATCGCCATCACCGGCCAAAACGGGAAGACGTCGACCAAGGAAATGGTCGCGGCGGTGGTCGCCACCCAGTATCGCACATGGCGCACCCGCGCCAACAACAACAACCGGATCGGCGTCCCGCTCACGATCCTCGAGTCACCGTTCGACACCGAGGCCCTGGTGGTCGAGGCGGGGGCCAACCTCCCCGGGGAGATCGCCCAGTATCGAGCGATCATCGATCCGGATGTTGCAATCGTGACCAATGCGGGGGCGGGCCACCTCGAGGGGTTCGGGGACGTCGCCGGGGTGCTGCGCGAGAAATTGGCCCTCACGCGCGATGTGCCGCGCGTGATCACCGGCGTGGTACCGGCCGGCCTCGCCGAGGGCGCTCGTGCCCGCGGTGCTGGTCTGGTGACCACGGCCGGCTTGACCGACGCCGATCAGGTCCCCGAGCAGGTGGAGCTTACTGCCGATGGCTGCCCGCGCGTGACGGTCGACGGACATACCTTCCGTCTGGCCGCGCGTGGGCGTCATCAGGCCGGCAACGCGATGTTCGCCTGGAGCGTGGCGCATCATCTTGGGTTGGACCTGACGGTCGCCGCGGCGGCCCTCGAGCGGTTCGCGTTGCCGGGCGGTCGCGGCGAGCTCAGTCAACATGGTGAGCTCACCATCCTCAACGACGGGTACAACGCCAATCCCGAGTCGTTCATGGCGGCGATTGCCCTGGCGAGTGAACTCCGTGCCGGGCGTCGCCTGATCTTCGTGGCCGGCACGATGAAGGAGCTCGGGAGTCACGAGGCCGCGCTCCACGATGAGGTAATGCGCCGACTCTTGCAGTTGGCGCCGGAGCTGCTCGTGCTGGTCGGGGAATTCGTGCCGGCGTTTCTCCGCGTCGGTGGCGACTATACCGGCGAGCTGTTGACCGCCGCGACCGCCGCGGAAGCCGGCCAGCTGGTGGCACCCCACGTCCGAGGGCGTGAGCTGCTCGTGCTCAAGGGGTCGCGTGGGGCGGTCCTGGAGCAAGCGTTGCCCGCCATTCTTTCCCGCTCACCGCTCGCCTGAGACCAGATGCTCTATCATTTCCTCGCGCCACTCGGCAAGTCCCTGATCATCTTCAACCTCTTCACGTACATCTCGTTTCGTGCAGCAGGGGCGATGGTGACGGCGCTGCTGATCGCGTTCGTCGTTGGGCCGAGCGTGATTCGACGGCTCCAGGAGCGCAAGGTCGGACAAGTGATCCGTGCGGACGGTCCCGCCTCGCATCAGGGCAAGCGAGGCACGCCCACGATGGGCGGCCTGATCATCATCGCCGCCACGGTGATTCCGGCACTGCTCTGGGCCCGACTGGACAACCCCTTCGTGCTGGTGACCTTGGTGGCCATGCTCTGGACTGGCGCGATCGGATTCCTTGACGACTATCTGAAGGTCGTGCAGGGTCAATCACGCGGCCTGGTCGCCAAATGGAAGCTCGCGGGTCAGGTGTCATTCGGCATCACGCTCGGCATCCTGCTGCTCAAGTTCCCGATCGTTCCGGAATCGATCCTGCCGGCAAACGCGACCACCGTACCGTTCCTCAAGTTCACCCTGTTGGTGATGGCCCCGATGCTGTACGTGGTGTTCGTGACTGGAGTCGTGACCGGGTTCTCGAACGCGGTCAACCTCACCGATGGTCTCGACGGGCTCGCGACCGGACTTTCGGCCATTGCGGCGGGAGCCTTTGCGTTCTTCGCCTACATCCTCGGGCGCACCGACACCACGGGCTACCTCAACCTCGTGCTGTTGCCCGGTGCGGGGGAACTCGCCATCGTCTGCTCGGCGCTCATGGGTGGCTGTCTCGGCTTCCTCTGGTTCAATGCCCCACCGGCCAAGGTCTTCATGGGTGACACCGGATCGCTGGCACTCGGCGGGACCTTCGGGACCATGGCGATCCTGCTCAAGTCGGAATTCCTGCTGGTGATCATCGGCGGGGTGTTCGTCGCCGAGGCGCTCTCGGTCATGATCCAGACGGGGACGTACAAGTGGTTCCGGCGGACGCGCGGGCGCGAGTACGCCGATGCGCATCGTGTGTTCCGGATGGCACCGATTCACCACCATTTCGAGAAGCTCGGTTGGGCGGAGACCACGGTGGTGGTGCGGTTCTGGATCCTGGGCATCTTCTGCGCGCTCATCGCCCTCGCGACGCTGAAGTTGCGATGACGCGATTCGCAGAGTGGCGGAAGCGGGGGGGGGAAGTGGCGGTCGCCGGACTGGGTCGTTCGGGGGTCGCTGCCGTGCGCCTGCTGAGTCGGCATGGGATCCCGGTCTACGCCTCGGACCGTGGTGCCGCCGCGAACGCTGAGACGCTCGCCCTCGCCGGACCCGATGTGACGATCGAGGCCGGTGGCCATGATCTCGGCCGCGTGGCCCGGAGCATGGCGCTGGTGCTTTCCCCGGGCATTCCCCCGGACGCGCCCGTCGTCGTAGCCGCTCGCGATGCCGGCATCGCGGTGATCGCGGAAGCGGCCCTCGGGCTCGAGGCAATGCCTGGGGCGGAATGGATCGGGATCACGGGAACCAACGGCAAGACCACGACGACGGCGCTGGTCGGTCAGCTCCTCGAGCGCGCTGGCCGTCGCAGTGTCGCGGCCGGCAATATCGGACTCCCGCTCTCGAGTGTGGCGCTGCAAGTAGAACCGCCCGAGTGGCTGGCCGTCGAATTGTCGTCGTTCCAGCTCCATGACATGTCGGCGCTCCGGCCGGTGGTCGGGGTGCTGACCAACCTCGCTCCGGACCATCTCGATCGCTATCCCGATCTGGCCGCCTACTATGCCGACAAGGCACGCCTCTTCGATGGGGCCCACGCCGGATCGATATGGGTCCACAATCTCGACGACGCCGAGTCTCGCCGGATGGTCGCCGACATCGCCGGGAGGCACTTCGCCTTCAGTACCCGGGTGCGCGCCGATGCGTGGTATGATCGGGAGACTGGCGTGCTCCGGATCGGCGATGCGCCGCTCATCGGCCGCGACCAGTTCCCGCTGCTTGGCGATCACAATGTCGCCAACGCACTCGCGGCAGCGCTCGCCGTCAACCTCACCGGCGTCCCGGTCGAGGTCGTGGGCGCCGGGCTCGGGGATGTTGCCGCCCTGCCGCA
>JBDTNH010000086.1:0-10302 GCA_039933845.1 Gemmatimonadota bacterium | reverse complement strand
ATTGGCGAGAATCTGGAGGCCCGCGCCGGGTTCATCCGCCGACCTGGGGTGGTCACCTCCTTGGTCGACACGCGGGTGACGGGATTCGGACGTCCCGGCAGCCTCCTGCGAAGCATAAGTGCGAACGTCCAGCTGCATGGCAACTGGCAGTACGCGAATTTCATCCATGGCGACAAGATCCAGGACCAGAAGCTCCACTTGAACACTCTCGCGCTCTTCAACGGGGGGTGGAGCACCTTCGTGGGGATCTTCATTGAGTCGTTCGGCTACGACCCTTCGCTGTATCACGACTATGCCCTCGAGACGCGCAACGCCACCGGCGGGCTCGATACGATCCCGTTCACCGGGCAGCCGACGATTCCAAATGCCGAGGTCTTCGTCCAGGTAATTACCCCAGAGTGGCGTAGCTTCACCGCGAATCTGGGCTACCTGCACGGACACGACGAAGATTTCTACGAATGGGCCTCAGGCACGCTCAGCTATATGCATGCGGAGCTCAATTGGCGTCCCACAGGCCGCGGGCGCATGGCGTTCTCCTACGACTGGCAGCAGGTGAATCGCCGGACGGATGGCACGCTTGTGCACCTCGCGAGAATTCCTCGACTCAAAGTGGAATACCAACTTACACGCACGGCGTTCGTCCGCCTGGTCGGGGAATACAACGAGGACAAGGTCGATTCGCTCCGGGATGTTTCTCGCACTGAGGCCCCGATCCTCATTGGTGGCTCCAACGGCTACTCGCGCACTACGGCCGGCAGTGCGAAGTCATTTCGGGGTGACGCCCTGTTCAGCTACCACCCCACACCGGGTACCCTCTTCTTCGCGGGGTATGGCAGTGCGTGGAGTGAGGCCGACTGGGTCCAACCTAGGCGATTCCTTCAGGAAGGCGATCGACTCTTCCTCAAGGCGACCTATCTATTCCGGTTCTGACTACCATGGCCGCGGAGAACCCGAATCGATCACGTAGCTCCAGGTAGTGTCGGCGTTCTGGCGCCAGATGGTGAGAAACTTCCCGGCGCCGTAACGCCCCGCGCTTCCTTCGGCGGGACGATTGACAGAGTAGCCAGTGGTATACCCGAGCCCGCCAGCCGCGAAACCGAAACTACGCGACGGACCCCACCAGAGGACCCGTCCAGGCGAAAACCCCGTGAACGCGGCCAGCAGCTGTTCGGGCCCCCGAGGCATGTCGGGAACCGTCCAGAGAATTCCGTCTGGTGCGACAAAATGAGCGAACGCGGGACCTGGCCCCGCGACCTCAGCTCCCATCGCGGCGAATGCGGTCTCTGTGGCGAGCATCTGCGCACGTTGATCGCGACCGAGCGAAACGGTCGCTGAGTGAGGTGCCAGGGCGAGCGGCACACCATCGGCCAGTTCGGGCTCGATCGCAGGGCTGTCATTGCGCTGGTGAGCCACGATTCGCCACATCCCATCCGCCGCGCGCCGCCAGCAGGTGACATACACGCCACGATGCGCCATCCGGACCGTATCGGCACGGTTGTCGAAATGCGAGCGACCCACGGTGCAGCCGAAGTTCCCGTCGATCCCCACCACGACATGATCCACCATCCAGGTGTAGTGCGACGGCAGGTCATAGCGCGCGAGGTAGGCGGCGCGCACCGCGTCGGGGCCGCGAAGGATAATCTGGTCCGAGAAGAGCACCGCCGCATCGGGTGCCAGCGCATCGAGAAACGCCTGTGCGCCTCGATTCTCGACCGCATGGGCGAGCGCGCGCTCGGCCGCGAGAAGGGCGGCCTTGGTGGCCGTGGTATCGTGGGGCGCCGCACGAGTAGCGTGGGAGACCTGGGAGTGCGCGCGTGTCGGAGCGGAGCTCGCGGCGAAGACGACAGCGGACAAGGCGATGCTGAATCGGATGAGAGATGTCATACGCGAAGCATACGCTACCGTCGGAACCGGTGGATCAACCGCCAAGTGAGCGTTGGGTGAACGTTCCTCTCCAGCATGACACTGGCGCCAGCAGTATCCCGTAAATTCGGCGTATGATATTCACCGATCTCGCCGCCGCCTTTCTGGCTAACGCTGCTCTTGCGATCTAACCGGCTGCCTTGGTAGCACAGAACCCCGATATCGAGACCATCGTCATACAAATACGTGGTGTACCCACCGTCACGAGCGATCGCGCCAACACTTCACAAGTCAGGTGAGAAATCCTATGAAGGTGATGACGAGAGCTGTATGTCGAGCCATTCCGCTACTGCTGGCCGGATGCATTGGCGGAGCAAACATACCGCATTCGCTCCCCTCCACAGCTGCATCCGAGAAGGTGGGCCGCTGGCGCCTGCCTCCGGCAAGCGGTCGATTTGACTCGGTGCGGTATCTGACCCAACGAAAGACCGATTCATCACGGGTAGATCAAGGGCCGGGTTTTGTCGGCACATGGGACGTCGCCAATGGGGTCCGGGTGACTGTGATGGGCGCGGATGCCTGGAAGTGGATCGACAGCCTCGCGTTTGCACGGGAGACCTTTGCACCTACCTGGGAGCGGCTCGACCTCGGGACTCGCAAGATTCTGCTTGAATACCGCGGGCGGGTCGTCCGTCGGACCGTTCAAGCGGGGGATTCGGCCGCTGTCGCATCCGAGACCGAATTTCCGGAACCTGTACTGGCCTTCAATCAGGTGGAAATGATTGTCCGGTCGGTGCCACTACAAGTCGGATACACGGTTGTACTTCCGCTGTATTCAGAAATCGAAGGCGCGGTGGAGAGCGATACCATCACCGTGGAGTCAGGTCCGCGTAAAGTTGATTCCAGGATCTTGTGGCGGGTCCGCTTTGCCGATCCGGTGATCGTCGCGTACTACACGGTTGATGGGATCAGTCACTCCGTCGTGAGCTATGAATCCACATCGCGGGCAACTGGGGCCCGAATGTGGCGACTGCCGTGGTCGATGTGATCCCGCCCCGGGCGCTATTCGCGTGCGCTTGTATGACGCTTTTTGGTTGCCATGCAGCCAACGAGAGGATACCTGGCGACGTCACCATCACGCATGTCAATGTGGTCGACGTGATCGGGGGTCGAGTACAACGCGACCGAACGGTCACTATCAGCGGCAATCGCATCATAGCGGTCGATTCCGGAAGGGCCGGAACAGGCCGACAAGTGGCAGGTGATGGGATGTTTCTCATCCCTGGGCTATGGGACATGCACGTCCATATCAACGACGCGGCCGACTGGTTCTTCCCGTTGTTCTTGGCAAACGGCGTGACCGGTGTGCGGGATATGGGCGGGTCGCTGGAGAATCTTGCACATTGGAGGGAGATGCGGCGTGAGGGGTCTCTGATGCCGAGGGTCATCGCCTCAGGCCCAATCCTGACCGGTGCCGTCGAGGAGAACGATCCACGGGTCATCAAGGTTTTGACAGTCGCTCAGGCCGATGCTGTCGTTGATTCACTTGCCGGATTGGGAGTCGATTTCATCAAAGTTCATGACTGGTTGAGCGCGCCCGTCTACTTCGCGATTCTCGCCCGCGCGCGACGTCGCCACCTTCGCGTCGCCGGCCACCTCCCGGTGGCCATCGATGCCGCCCAGGCCGCGGATTCGGGCCAGGCAAGCATCGAGCACCTCGGGAATGGTTGGGCGAGCCTCCTGCTGGAATCCAACGAGAACGGGCCGGCAATCAAGCAGCGCCTGCGGTCGCTAATCGGAAAGCGGTTTGCGATCGCCGATTTACCCGTCGCGTGGACCACTGACCAGTTGGCTCGCTATCTGGATGGCTATTCCGAAGTAAAGTCCCAGGCGCTCGCGGTGTATCTGGCACGGGATTCTGTATGGCAAACGCCAACCCTCTCGTCGCTGGGACTGTGGTTGTCCATCCGTGATTCCAGCAGGCTGAGGGATGTCCGGATGAGATACCTTCCACCCGAAGAGCGAGTCATGATCGGCGAGCTTTTGAATGCCTATGGCTCATCGCGTCCAACGACCCACACCCAGGCGATCAACAGCAGGTACTATGCCGAACAGGCCGGACTCGTACGTATATTCTCGCGGGCCGGCGTACCATTGCTCGCCGGCACCGACGTGGCCGACTACCCGCTCCTGTTCCCAGGCTTCTCGCTTCACGATGAACTTTTCTGGCTCGTCGATGCCGGGGTCTCGCCGCTGGCCGCTCTCCAGGCGGCGACCTTGGGGCCTGCAAGGTATTTCCACGCGTCTGACTCGATGGGTTCAATCGAGCCCGGTAAACTCGCTGACCTGGTCCTGCTCGGCGGAAACCCGCTCGATGACATTCGGAACATCGACCACGTGGTGGCCGTCATTGTGAATGGCCAGGTGATTGACCAGTCGGAACGCCTTCGAATGCTCGGATCTGTTCTGCAGCGGAACGCCGATAGTGCACTACTGGGCGGGAACGCCGATCACATTGATCGTCCATGACCCTCGTCCGCCATCCGCCGGCCCGTGACGTACAAGCCGAGCGCGCCGAGCAGGGCGACCATCGCACAGCCACCGAAGAGCAGCGGCAACGGCACCACCTCGTAGAGTGCTGCAATCCGGCCAGCGCCATAGTTCCCGATCGAGGTGGCGAGAAACCAGATCCCCATGATCAGACCCAGAACGCGTTTCGGCGCCAAGCCGCTCACGGCGCTGAGTCCGACCGGACTCAGGCAGAGTTCTCCGATGGTATGAAGGAAATAGGTGAGCACCAGCCAGAACGGGGAAACCCGCGCGCCGCCTGCAGCGGCGAGTCCGGCGGCGCTCATCACCACGAATCCTGCGGCGAGGAAGAACAACCCCAGTGACAGCTTGACGACGCTCCCCGGGCTTCGGGCGCCGAGTCGCACCCAAAGCCACGCAAAGACGGGCGCAAGCGCGATGATGAACAACGAATTGACCGATTGCAGCCAAGTGGTCGGGAAGGACATTCCGGCCACCTCCGCCCTAGTCTGACCTTGCGCAAAGAGATTGAGGGTAGAGCCGGCCTGCTCACTTCCTGCCCAGAAGAGCATTGCCGCGACGAAGAAGAGTGCCACCAGGGCAAGCCCCTTCCGCTCCGCCGCGGTCCACCGGTTGGCGAGGAAGAGCCAGAGGAAGACTCCCACCGCGCTGCCCACGAGGACCACGCCAAATAGATCTGCGACGAGCTCGGGAGTGATGGATAGTCGTGCCTGCCAGCCGACAGTCACGGCGGCCACGAGCGACAGCACAACGATCATCGACTTCATCGGACGGCCACGTGTTTGCGTGGGGCTACGTACAGGGGCCCGGCCGACGTCACCCAGCCAGCGGGCACCGCGGAGGTACTGCACTAGGCCCAGCAACATTCCAACCGCGGCCATTCCGAAACCCCAGTGCCAGGCGCTCTCAGGAGCGATCCCCACTTGCACCAGGACCTGCCGGAACCCTACACTCTGCGCCAGATAGCCCGTTGCCAGGGGCGCCACGAATCCGCCGAGGTTTACCCCCATGTAATAGATCGAATACCCGGCATCACGACGCGCCTCGTCATCGTAGAGGGCGCCGACCATCGCACTGACATTGGGCTTCAGCAGGCCGGTGCCGGTCACGATCAGGGCCAGGCCGGAGTAAAAGAAAGGCAGACCGGGGACGGTGAGGCAGACGTGCCCCACCATGATGATCACGCCGCCCACCAGCACCGCCCGACGCAAGCCGAGGACCCGGTCGGCGATCCACCCACCGGGGAGTGACATCAGGTACGCCATCGAAGTGTAGGTACCGTAAATGGCTGCCGCACGCGGCACAGCAAAGCCAAGACCGCCAGCTGACACGCTCGTGGTCATAAAGACGATCAACAGGGCCCGCATTCCGTAGTAGCTGAACCGCTCCCACACCTCGGTGAAAAAAAGCGTTGCCAATCCGCGCGGATGTCCGAAAAAGGTCGACCGTTCGGGTATCGTGATGACAGAACCGGTCATACGGTAGTGGTTTCGCGCTGCAGGAGGCTGTGCCGACGGCCGTATCCGAAGTAGATCACAAACCCGATCACGAGCCACACGATCAACCGGAGCCAAGTGTCACCAGGCAGGGTGGCCATGAGGCCAATGCAGCAGAGAATGCCCATGATTGGCACGAACGGCACCCAAGGGGTCCGGAAGGGGCGGTGCAGGTCGGGGCGAGTGCGGCGCAGGACCAGCACACCGGCACATACGATCGCGAATGCAAGCAACGTCCCGATGTTCACCAGCTGCCCCAGCAATTGCAGCGGCAGTACGCCGGTGGCGATCCCGACCGCGATGCCGGTAAAGACCGTCGACAGGTAGGGCGTCCGGAAGGTGGGATGCACCTTGGCGCCCCACTTCCCGAGCAGGCCGTCACGTGACATGGAGTAGAACACCCGCGATTGGCCCAGAAGCATCACCAGGATCACCGAGGCGAGTCCGAACACGGCGCCCAGGTCCACGAGGATCCGCACGAAGCCGGGGGCGCCGACCTGCTTGAGCGCGTAGGCCACAGGGGCGTTGTTGTTGAGTTCGGTGTAAGGCACCATTCCCACGAGCACGCCGGAGACGACCACGTACAGCAGCGTGCAGATCGCCAGCGAGGTGAGGATGCCGATCGGCAGGTCGCGTTGGGGGTTCCGGGCCTCCTGCGCTGCCGTCGAGACCGCGTCGAAGCCGATGTACGCGAAGAACACCAGTCCCGCGCCGCGCAGGACGCCCGAGGGACCAAAGGTCCCCCATTGGCCGTTGTTGGCCGGAATGAACGGATGGAAGTTCGCCGGCGTGATGTGCTGCAGCCCTACCACCACGATCAGCAACACAATGGCGAGCTTGACCGCCACGATCACGTTATTGACCGCCGCTGATTCCTTCGTGCCCACGATCAGGATCGTTGACATCACCACCACGATCAACATCGCGGGAAGGTTGGCGATCGCCCCGGTGAGGTTGAGTCCCGCGTGAACGCACCCCGCGACCACCTGATGCACTTCCGTGGCGGTACACCATCGCGTTGGCGCATTGGTAAGGTTCACCGGAAGGGTCACCCCCAGATTGGCGAAGAGCGAGACCAGATGACCCGACCAGCCGACCCCGACTCCAGCGGCGCCCGCAGCATACTCAAGAACCAGGTCCCAGCCGATGATCCAGGCCACCAGCTCGCCCATGGTGGCATAGGCATAGGTGTAGGCGCTTCCTGCCACCGGCACCGCGGCCGCCATCTCGGCATAACATAGTCCCGCAAAAGAACATGCGATCCCCACCAAGATCATCGAAATCGGCACCGCCGGACCAGCATGGAGTGCGGCGGCCTGACCGGTGAGGACGAAGATACCCGCGCCGATGATGGCGCCGATTCCTAGCGCCGTCAGATTCACCGGGCCAAGGGACCGCTTCAACGAGTGCTCTCCGACCTCGTTGGCCTCTGCCCGCAGCACCGTGATGGATTTTGTCGCCCAGAGATTCATCCCGGCCCCCGTTCGAGTGAGGGTGAATGTCTAGCGAATCCGAGGAGCGTCGGCAGGGATACCGGTTCGACGTTCACATGACGCTCACGTGGCAGCCGTCGCATCCGGAGACGGTTACCCACTTATTTGAATGCGGCCACGCTACCTGCTCGAACCCTCAGAGCTCGACGAGGCGAGTCCATGCCACGATTCCCGCTCCCCAAGTTGCTGATCGCCCTCTGCGGATGCCAGACCCAGTCCCTCGCCCAGACTGCCCGGGAGACGAACGACTTCTTAGCGCGAGGCTCAGCCGCGAAGATGGAACTTCTCGACCCGCGCGGCAGCGGGACCCATCTTCTCGTTGTGTCGGGGTTGGGCAGTAGCGCCCATATTGAGGCCAAAGGGCTCGGCCGCCTCTGGGACCGGACATGATGACCACTCGCGTCCCTGCAATATTCGCGGTACTTCTTACCGCCCTCGCGTGTGCAGGACGACCGACGATGGACGGCGGGACATGGAACCAGAGTCTGCGGCCCGAGCTCTTGGTCCGTTTGGCGCGCGATCAAGGCGTGCGGGATACGTTCCTCGTCCAGCTCAACTCACCGGCAGGCGTGAACCCGGCGCTCATCGCTTCGATGGCGGCTGTGGACTCAGTCAATTTGGCCTGGCTCAAGCCTCTGCTGCTGGCGAATGGCTGGCCGACTCGAGAGGCCCTACAAGCCGACGGCGTCGAAGCGGTCTTCCTTCTCGTCCAGCATGCAGGCCGCGACCCCGCTTTCCAGGCAGCGATGCTCCCCCTTCTCGACTCGGCATACCGGAAGGGAGAGGTTGATGGCCAGAGTCTCGCACTACTGACGGACCGGGTCGCCAAGGCTCAAGGACGGCGCCAAGTTTATGGCACCCAAACGACGGCCCATGGAAGCGATTTCGTCATCGACCCCATTGCAGACTCTGAGACCGTGGATGACCGGCGGGCGCAGCTCGGGCTGCCCCCGCTTGCCGTTTACAAGCACATGCTGGATTCCCTGCTCGCCCACGCGGGCACTCGGTAGGGCCGCATCACACGCGCTTGCTGCTGCCGAATCCAAACCGTTCGGACGTCGCTCGGAAATGTTTGCGTAACGACCGCGGCGGCCTCACCTGGACTCGCGGCAGAAGTGCAAGGCGTTAGGCGGCCACGTAGCATTCAATGCTGAGATGAGCCCCAGAATGCCGTCGGTGCCTAGAACGTACCAGGGGTTCATAGCCGTCAACGCCCTCGAGGAGCCACACAAGGCATTCTGGACGTGGGAACCAACTCACTGCGATACCGGAGGACGGAATGGGAGCAAGGACATCGAGTTTCATGCTTGCCACATTGTTGCTGTCAGGCCTTGCGGCGTGTCGTTCGAGTGGCGACGCTGGCCAGGGGGACGTGGCCTCCCGTGAAGTTGAAGAGATATTCTTGGCGGATCAGGCCGATCGGACGCCACCCGCCGATGGCCACCAGCTGTCCGAGAAAGAGTTCATGGCCGTGGGTGGGCGGGACCTTATCCGCCTCGCGCGCGTGAAGGAGATCTATCGGCTCAACCTGCTAACCAGCCCGCATGACTATTTCCATGCCGCCGTCATCCTGCAGCATTCGTGGGACTCCACAACCGCCGCAGACGACCACCTTCTCGCCCATGAATTGGCGATTGTCGCCTTTGTCGGCAATGTCGACGGGGCGGGATATCTGGTCGCGGCAAGCGAGGATCGTTTTCTACAGGACGACTTGGGACGGAAGCAGCGGTTCGGAACTCAGTACCCTGCGGACTCCGCACTCAAATCCGGGGATGGAGTCACCGACAGCCTGAGGGCACGATTCCAGGTCCCCACTCTGGCGAAGCTGCAGAGCCGCCGGTGAGAGGTGGCAGGTTGACGTCGCCTGACGATTTGGTCGGGCCGCAACAGTAGGGCGCAGCCGATTTTCCAGCGTTACCAGCCGACAGTGTCTGAACGGGACGGGCGGCGCGCTATGATGCCATGGGGTCTAGGCCGCCCGCCCGAGGCACTGAAGCCGAAACGGAGTCCGTTAGGCGGCTCCCCGTCTGTCGACCCTTAGGGAGGTTCCCGGTTTGCCGGTTAAAGTGTTGAGTAGGCCCGTGCGCTCGCCATCACGTCGGTAGGTGAATGCGTCAGCCCGTACCCGCGACCCCGTCCTTACCGGACTCTGTCACGACCTGCCGGACATGCTCGCGAATTTGGATCTCCCCCCCGACACACCAGAGCCCAAGGAATCGGCCATGCGATGGAATGTGACTGTCCTCAGCCTCGTCTCGGTGGCCTTGCTGTCGGCGGGGACCGCTGGCGCCCGACATCTCCCAGCCCCCACGGGTACGATCGACCTCACCGTCCCCGATACCGCCGAGGTCAGCCGACTGCGCATGATGCAGGAGGTGCTCGCCAAGATCGCGGGCCGCGAGAGCGAGCCGGCGGAAAGCGTGTTCACCAACATCCGCGTGCTCAAGGGGTTCCCCGCGGGCCGCATCCCGGCGATGATGAACTTCGGGTTCGGCAAGAGCCTCGGCGTCGGCTGCGCACACTGTCACGTCGCTGATGACTACGCGCGGGACGACTCCACCACCAAGCAGATCGCCCGCGGCATGTTCCGCATGGTCCGTCGCATCAACACGGAACTGCTCAAGGAGATCCCTGAACTCGCCGACCGGGATCCGATCGTCAACTGCACCACCTGTCACCGTGGCGCCACCAAACCGGCCACCGAAATGCCGTGAGCTACTGCTCCGCCGATTCGCGAACCCAACCGCGGGCTTACGCCCGCGGCTCGGCGGCCCGTGGGCCGCCGCGCATTGACTGTCCCGCCCACATCCGGTACTCTCGACTGACTGGCGAGCTCCCTCGCCACGCCACCTCCCACCACTGGCGGGTCGATGACCTCATCCCACGCGCCGACGACCGTC